>CAKSFM010000007.1 GCA_934454525.1 uncultured Clostridia bacterium | reverse complement strand
AAAGAAAAGTTATATCAAATTCCGACATATCGCATGAAAAAAGAAGAAGTTAAAACAATTGTATTCAGGTATATTTTTATATACTATAACAGAATAAGTCTGTATACCGGTAATCCGGGATGCTTGCCACCGAGTGAATACCGTATAAGGGATCGTGAAAAGACCGCGGCATAAACTTTCTTCAACCGACGGCATAAATTATATTCAGAAACAAAAATCTGTCAAGGTTAATACAGAGCGCCTTAGCGACCTTGACAGATTTCCGTTTCAGAATGGATTATTGGTTATGCCGGTTGAAGAAAGTTTATGCAGCGGTTGACGAACAAACGGCGCTTTTGGAGCTTGATAGCAACTACGGGTAATATTTACGGACACTTGCAATTCAAGCAGAAAATCTCAACCGGGACAGTGCTTGAAAATCTGCTCGCTTAAAATTGTTAGAAAAACGTTAGAAAAATTCTTTCGTATGCATTAACAAAAAACAAGCACAAAAAAACAGAATGGTGAAAAACCTTACGGTTAAGCCATTCTGTTTGGCAATGCCGAACCATCGGGATATTCAAATGAGGCGCGTGCAGGATATTTCCACTTCACGCGGGGCGGAAACCCTTGTTTCGGTTTTTCCGTCCTTTTTTATATGCTCAACACATATATTTCCGTACGGAGTCGGATAACTGCCCTTTGCCCAGTCAAGATTTCCGAGCTGCGGATTTACAATCACTCTTTTGCACCCGGCTTCGGCAATTTTTATGCCGAGTACAGTTTGCGACAGATACGCCGTCGGACCGCTTGCCCAGCCGTGACAAAGACTGTGGCGGAACTGCCTGTAACAATGCTTTCCGAAATCTCCGTGAATATCTTTTTTCCCGTTTGTGATAATTTCATCAATCCTGCCTGCGTTTTTCATCCAGTTTATGTCAAAATCCTCCCAGAATGTTGTTGCTCCCATTTCGAGCATTCCGCCCCAATATGAACGGATAATATCAAGCGCTTCCGAAAATTCGCCTGTTTCGGCTTTGGCAAGAAGCACAAAAAAACCCATAAAGCACGACAGCCCTTCCGCGGAATTGCCCGATATGATTTTGCTCGATTCCGCGGTTTCCCTGCCTGCAAGAATGTTGAGCGCCGCAATTCCCTTGCTCGGCTTGCTTTGCAATTTTTCATCCTTCAGAAGCTGCACATATCTTTCGCACATGCCTGCCGTGCTTTCGTCTTTCAGCAAGCGAAATATGCATGCAGCTTTTCCGAAAGCAAGACTAAGCACTGATTTAACGCCGTCAAACCGGCACGGACTTTCAACAGTGTTCCAGTCAACAAAGCTTTCCAGCCCCTGCGACGGAAATCCGGCTTCAATCCATTTGGCGGCATTCTGTACCAGCAAGCGCATATAATCAGCCTGCGCCGCAAGGTATTTTATATCGCCCGTATACATAAACAAATCATAATGAATTATTATCCACCACATACTGTAGGTTGCAATTCCGTTCATCCATTTATCGGGCGGTGTTTCATTTTTCACAAAATCAAGGCTTTTTTTAATGCTTTCATCATATCCGAACACGGAAAGTATCGTTGAAACCTCGGGGTACATGTCGCCTATCCACACAAGACGGTCGCGCTTAATTCCGTCCCATATCATTTCGTTCGTGTTAAGGGCAACAGTATATGCACCTGTTTTCCAGATGCGATTCAGCAGCTCATCGCTGCATTCAAACGATCCTTTATACTCGAGCTCTCTCGAATCGCTCACGGCGCATATTCCTTTCAGCAGAATATCGCAGTCGTATGCCTCGATTTTAACAAATCTGAATCCCGTTGACCCGTATCTGAATGTACTCATGCCGGTAATTTCGACTATGCTGTCACGCACGGAGTGGTCGTTTACGGCATTTTTTCCTCCTATTGTGCTGAGCGCTTCCGAAACGCTTTCTCCGAAAACAATGCGGCAATGGCTGCGTTTTTCCGATACTCTCTGAACGCTGAGCATTATTCCGCCGCAAAGTTCCTTTCCGAAATCCGCCAGAATATATCCGCCTCTTCGGATAACGGCGCAGTCATTTTCCGTGAAATTTGTCTGCATCGGCTTATAGTCAAACAGAGCTTCAATTTTGTCTGCATTTTCACTGCAGATTATTCCTGTCGGTCGTATGTATCTGCCCATGTATGTTCTCCTTACTCAAAATAGCTGTTCCATCGGCTGTCGGTGCAGCGCATCAGCGCTTCCATATAATAATAATCGCCCCATATATTACATTCATCAACGCCGATTTTCTGAGGCATTGCATATGTTGAATGTTTTACTATGCCGTTCGACAGCGGCATATCCTCCGTGAGATTCTTTCCGAGCGCTTCAAGCATCCGCGCGGCCGAATCGGAAAACCTTTGCGGAATTTCAGTGTGTTTTTGCATCTCATAAATTCCGCAGATTGCAATCGAAGCCGCCGAGGAATCCTTCACGGTTTTCGTATCGGTAAAAATCATGTCCCACGCCGGGATGTTATCCTCCGGCAGATGATTTATGAAAACATCTGTCACCTTAATGAACATGTCGGCAATTTCACGGGATTTTGTATATTTATACGCAATTGCAAGGCCGTAAACTCCCCATGCCTGACCGCGCGCCCAGATTGAGTCCGCACTGTAGCCCTGATGCGTTTCTCCGCGGAGCGGGGCGCCCGTTTTCGGATCAAAGAAAAACGTGTGAAATGTGCTTCCGTCATCACGGATTACAACACTTACGGCGGTCTTTAAGTGTGCCATTGCAATTCTTCGGTAGTTATTTTTTCCCGTAACATCATATGCCCAGAAAAGAAGAGGAATGTTCAGCAGGCAGTCAATTATCAGGCGATAATTCTCCGGCGCACCAATTTCGCCCCACGCCTGGATGAACTGCCCCTTTTCACAGAAGCGTTCACACAGGCAATCGGCAGCCATCAGCGCAGCTTCCTTTGCCTTTTCGCTTCCCGTCAGTCTGTATGCCGCAACGCAGGACGGAAGATATAAAAATCCCATATCGTGATGATTAACATCGATGCGTTTTTTGATTCTGTTGTAAAAATCGTCAACATGATTCAGCGCAAGCTTTTTATACTTTTTATCTTTTGTAAATTCATATGCCAGCCACAGCATACCCACCCAAAAGCCCTGAGTCCAGCCGACGCTGTTTCCGACGCACGGATAAACGCCGTTTTCACTTGCGTCCGCCGGGTAAAGCCCGTGCATGCTTTCAATGCATTTATCCACTTGTTCAATGCAGTAAACAATATTTTTCTCGGTCATGGCAAACACCTCCTCAATTATTTACTGCGCGTTCCGAGCATCGGCACGGCTGTGCCGCGCTTCCACAAAAACGCCCTGACTTCCGCAGCCTCCGGATATTCATAATCCGAAAGCGTTACTCCCTTTTCAATGTCCCATGTTTTAATGCCGGTCATTTCTCCGTGTTCGTTATATGCAGCAATGCAGAACGTTGCCGCACAATCCGCCATTATCTCCGCGCGCATGATTCCGTTCGCCGCAAAGCAGTCGAGCCGCACCGTCGGATACGGATAAACAACGCATTTATAGTTATCAAGAAGAATAACCGAATCGATATCGGACGCAAGGTTTTTAATATTAGCCTTTAATATTTCACCAATCCCGTTTGCGGCAGTGCGCGAAGCAACAAGCTCTCCGTCGAAATAAAATCTGATTACACTTTCCGCACAGTCATATTCAACGCTGTAATTATGCCATACATCCTTTTCGACAAAAGAAAGATATTCCGACTGATTATCGTTTATGCACAGAACCCCTTCGTCTGCATTTCTGCCGTACGGAATCACCATCATACATTCCGATGCAAACCAGGTTGTCGTGCCTTGTCCGTTTATATATTTGGTTTCGTAAATGTATTTATCCTGCAAAAAGTCGGGGAATTTCAAGTCAACGCTGTATTTGATGATTTTCCCCTTTTTCCGAACCGTGTCCAAATCGCAGAACACAAGCTCCGTTCGCTCGTGCAGCTTTTCATAAATGCTGTTTTCGGAATTTGAAGTCATTCTCACAAGTCTGTTTCCGGAAGCTTCTTCAACAACCGTTGCAACATCCGATTCGCCGTAAGTGTTCATCGAATAATTAAACCGCGGCACGGTGCGCTCGTTCACGCGGAGCATGCTCTTGTTCGGGATGCTTATATCGGCATTGTTATCAAAGGTATAGTTGCATATAACCTTTGCGCTGCCGCTGTCGGCTGCCGACAAAGGCTCAAGCACGGCAGAAGCGGCATTAACCGTTTGCTTCGACCATGTGCTTATCGGAATGTCGTATTTTTCAACGCTGTCACCGTTTACGTTTACGGGGGTAAGCTTCACCGTTATATTAACGTTTCCTGAAGCGCTCGTTTTAAGTGCAAGGCGGTGATATCCATCGTTCGCACTCTGCCCCGATACTCCCCTGCTCATCATTTCCGCTGCCTGTTCGAACACAAGGTCAAACGGAATATTATTTTCACCGTCATTGCACAGAAAATCAATAATCAGCTTTTTTTCGGGCTGACTGCGGTCGGTAAGCACCGCCCTGTTTTCCGAATCGCGGCGGAAATCCGCTTTTGTGTAAAACAGCCAGTATATATCCTTTGCCGCCGTTCCGATATTGAGCTCATCGCGTACAACGAGGCTTTGGCGGTTGTCCGTGAAGCAAAAGCCGCGCCTTGCGCTCTCTGCCCTGCCCGAAAGAAGCTCCGTCATATCAACCGCTGCAACAGCGCCGCTGTCGGTTTTGATAACATCGGAGAACCGCGCCTCGGAATTTAAACTGTAATCCGCGCCGCCGTTGGTTTTCGGATTAATCA
This sequence comes from uncultured Clostridia bacterium, assembly GCA_934454525.1. GTDB lineage: Bacteria > Bacillota > Clostridia > UMGS1883 > UMGS1883 > UMGS1883. Next base: position 107,991 of record CAKSFM010000007.1, on the reverse strand, counting down.
CAACGGTATTATGTGCCTCGGCACGGTTCAGGAATATTTTCCACCTTCCCTCGGCAGTGTCAAAAAAGTTCGGAAGATTATAATCGTCCTTACCCATGTCGCATGCCCATCGCACACCCTGCGAATCGAACACAAAGCTTCCGCCGTCAAGCTGCGAATGTTCGCACACGGTATCGCCTGCTTTTATGCCGACAAAGGTTTCTCCGTTTGTTTCGCCGCGCATTAAAAGAAGCTTTGTTTTTGCATCGTCCGAATTATAAAGCACATCGCGCGGCACATCATAACCGCTGTTTGAGCTGTTCCACAATAATGCAAATGCAAGCTGCTCTCCGTCAATCGTTGTGAAACTGCCGGAAAGGTCACATGCAGTGCTTTTTCCAAAATGCTTGTTAAGCCAGCCCGAATAGCAGTAAGCGCGCTTCATAAAATCACTGTCGCCAAAATTATAAACGGCAGTTTTTGACTGCGTGTTCTCGATATAATCATAAGCCTTGTCAAAGCCCTCGGCTTCATCAAGCCCGTAAATCGTTCCGAGGCATATTTCCATTGACGAAAATGCCATTGAAAGATAATTCACGCAGATTGAACCGTACATAACGCCTTCAAACCAAGCGCCGTCGGGGGCATACCGCCACATCATTTCCTCAATTCCGCGCGTTGCATTTGCGATAATATAGCGGCTTTCCGTTGGAAAAACGTCATAGAACGCAAGCGCTGCAAGCATTGCACCGCCGTTGCACATTGCATTGTGATTGTCCTGAACATATGCGGCGTTCGTCATATCGCTTTCGGTGGTTTGGTAACTCAGGATTATATCCTTGAATCCGTTTTTCTTCATACCGTCCTCAAGCGTTTTCCGCTGCGCTTCGGTAAACGTATCGTAAAGCCAGTCGTAACCGATTGCAAAACCTGCCGCCATGATTCCCACATCAATATGATGCGACGGGTGCCAGTCGCTGAAATTTGCAACAGCTTCAAGGTCAAGATAAGCCTTTTGAGCATATTTTGCCTCCCCGGTAAGGCGATATGCCATTGCAAGCACAGCCATGCGCTGCTCCAGCTCGGAGGAAACATACATCAGCCTTACGCCGTCACGCAGCTCATATACAAGCGTTTTTGAATACAACAGCTGCTTCGCCTTTGACATAAGCGCTTCATACCATGCTTTTTTATCGGGGTTTGTCTGCACCTCTGTGCGGAGCCGCTCAAAATCGGCTTTTGTTGCCATAAGGCGCGGATGAACTCCGCTTTTGCCGAAATCGGACGCAATCCTCTCCATGGACGGGCGCTGCGACAGCGCCGGATTTCTTGTAATCGTGCTGTCAAAAATGCTGTCCATATATGTTTTAACCTTAAAATTGTCAAAAAGCATTTTTCCGCCCGAAGCGCCCGATATTTCAATAACACTTATCTTTTTCGGCGGCGGAGTAAGCTTCTGCGTTTTCACAAGCGACCCGTCAATATAATAGTTAACATAACCGTTTGCCCCTTGCTTCACAACCGCCCTGACATTGTACCATGTGCCTGCCGTGATTTTCACGGAGGTTCTTCCGTAACAATCAAAGTAATATTTTCCGAGGTACTTCACACTTTTAATTCCGTTGATTGCCCATTGCTCGCCGGATCCGTCATTAAACAGAACCTTCGCGTCAAACACTTTGACGCCCTCCGCCAAGGTTTGAAAATTAACATCCGCCTCATAAGACACTATGTTCCCCGATCGGTTTATGCTGAAGGAGAGCGAGGATGCGCCGTCAAACAAAAGACTCGGCGCAGAATTCCCGTCCGTTTTTGTGAGAACGCAGCCGCCCGACGGTGCGTTCATTGACGGAACGGTATTTCTTATTCCCGAAATATCGTCCGCTTCACTGAAATCCGCCGCAATATCCTCTGTCCATGAACCGCTCTCAACCGCTTTTTCAACCTCATTTGCGGCGTTTGCCGCAAACGGCGGCAAAGAAGCCGCCGCCATGCAGCACGCCGCGAGCACCGAAATAATACGTTTTTTCATCATTCTCCCACCTTAATCTTATTCATACACAATATAAGCTTCCACGCGCGATGAACGGCACTTGAGAAGCACGCGCGAGCAGTTTTCTCCTGCCTGACGGTAGCTTACGAGTCTGTCGGAATAAATTGTTGTAATATCATCTTTTTTCGGAACATAACCGCAGGAGGTTATTTTTCCTTGATAACATTTGATTTTGCCGTCCTCCGAATCGATTACCGTTACGGAGCTGTCGCCGCAGTCATAAAGCATTCCGTAGGTATAATGCAGAGATGAATTTTCCGCCCCGTCGTTTATGACAGTCATTGTTTCCGCGTCAAAATCAAGAATCGGCTGATTTTTTATATAGCCCTTTTTGTCCACGGAATACCTGATTACATCCCCTTTGGAGTACGGAAATCCGTTTTGCTTTTTCTCAATATTTTCATACCAGCTTTCATCCTCGCTGACATAAAGAAGCCTGAACGCGTCGTCTGCATAAACCTCTATCGCCAGGTCCATGTCCCCGTCATCGTTTCGGCGCATATACATATCCGAAACAACGCCGTAGCTTGACTCGTAGTTAATCGGTGCACCGTAGCTCTCGGTCTTGTATACAATCGCTTTTGCGTAACCCGCTGAATCAACATTGTATGCCGTTACGTCACCTGCCGTCACGCTCTCGTCATTGGGCAGAAACGCCGTTCCCGCTCCGAGCGACACGCGGTCATCCTCGTCCGTGTAAAAACCGTCTTTCATAACGCAGAATATTCTTGTTTCGTCATTTATCGAGAAGTACGGAACAAAATATCCGGACGATTTGTAGTAAAACGATTCATCCTCATTTGAATTATAGCGCAATCGCTTAAGCAGCTTGCTTTCCTCGCCCGTTTTAAGCGTGTCGGTTTCAAACCAGTAATTAACATCGCCCGTTGTGTCGTACGAGGACGGAGTTCTGTCCGTGTTGATAAACTTCAGATTTCCGTTTGCTGCCCCGGGGTTAATGCGGACAAGACTGTTTTCATGAAGCTTAATCTCATTGTACAAATCATCTCCGCTGAGTTTATTTCCGTCAACGCTGACGCGCCCCGAAAGCCTGAAAACCTTATATTCTCCGTTTTCGGTAAACAGTTCAATTTCCGCGTCCTTCAATCCTCTCGGCGCACAGGTCTTTGTAATGTAAGCAAAAAGATAATCTCCGTCCGACGGATTGGAGCACAAAACAATTCCGCTTTCTGACAGATAAAAATCAAGCTCAGTGTCAAGCCGCAGAACATTCAGATATTCACGCTTGAAATATTCCGTCATGCGATAATCAGTACCGCCGATTGTAATGTCGCTGTCGTTTTTCGCTTCCGCTTTCGCAGTGATTTTTTCAAGCACGGAAACAGTGTACAGCTTTTTGTCCTGCGATTCGAAGTACTCAATAACATCGCCCTTTTTGAGAACCGCTCCGCCTTCCACTGTCAGCACCGCGTCCTTATTACTGTAATCGATGCTGTTTTTCGTTGTTTCATCATAAATCAGTTTGTCCGCCGTGTTAATTGTTCCGATTTTCATGAATTTGCTTTCCCAAACCATCAGAAGCCCGTAATCCGAATCGGATTTCCTTTTAACCAGCTCGATTTTTCCGTTTCCGTCCGTCAGCATTTCTGTCAGCTTTCCCGAATACGGCTTACCATTATAAATAACCGCAGCATCGGTTGAAAGATTGAAGCTGTGTGACTTTGCGTTCTTTTCGGTTATCGAAATTTTTCCGCCGCTGCCGATTTGCGCATCGGAAAGGTCAAATGACGAAACGCTGTTATTTTCACTGTGATAATATATAATCTCATCGTCATCCGAACCGCTCTCAAGCACATAAGCTTCAACGTTAAATCCGAGCGGCGGTATATTAACCGAATCGGCAAGCTTATATTCTTCATCTCCGATAACGGCGCGCCGCTTCCCCGTTTTCTGCGCACTGTCATAAAGATATGCATACTCATTTGCATTTACGATTCCCTCCGTGCTTGTAACGTCATGGCATATTTCAAGAATCGTTCTGTCAGTTTTGACGGAATATCCGTTTTTCGAATACTCGTCAATCTCGCGCGCATTTGCCTCGATTGTGTTTTTCATCAGCGCATAAAAGCCGCCTTGAAAAAGCGTTCCGTTTTCCGATGCCTTAACACCCTTAAGCAGTTTCAGTCTGACAGCCTCCGAAACATATCCGTTCGGATAACCTCCGGATTTTTCGGCGCTGCTCCCATAGCCCAAAGCACAAACAAGAATTTTAAGCGCTTCATTTTCCAGAATTTTATCCTCGGGGCGAAATTCATCCGCTCGGCTTATAAACCCTGCGGCAAGGCAGAAAGACGCTGCGCCGGCAAGCTCCGTGCCGGATTCAATGTCTTCAAACGCACTGTCTGCCGCAGCATTCAGGTCATAGTTCATCAGTCCCGCAGCGGTCAGAATAAATTCGCCGCGCGTTACACCGTCCTCCGATACTTTTGAATTAATTCCGAGCGCCGAAAAAAGTCCTGTGATGACCTCCCTGTTCTCCGTGTTAATCTCCGCGTTATTTTCCTGTGCAAGGGAAGCGCCGGGAACAAGGAAAATAACGGTTATTATTAATGCAATTATTCTCTTTATCATATGCCGCCTCCGTAGCTTTCAAGTATTCTGAAAATGATTGCCGCCGCTTCACCGCGCGTTATATCCGATTTCGGGAAGAAATTCGTTCCGTCACCGCGCACAATTCCGGCTGCCGCAAACGCCGACACATGCGGCGCAGCATAACCGCTTATATCCGCACTGTCGGAAAAAGTATGCTCTCCGCTCAGCTCAATTCCGCGTGATTTAAGCGCGCGGCTAAGAATAACCGTCATATCCTCACGGGTAATATTGTCATCCGGGCGGAAAAGCTGCCCGTCGCCTTCAATGATTTTATCGGCAGAAAGTGCGTCAACATATCCGTAATACCAGCTGCCTGCGCTCACATCGGAAAATTTTGCCCCGTTTGAAGCAGATGTTTTGAATGCCGCGCATATGAGCTTTGCGGCTTCCGCCCTTGTGATTTTCCCCTGCGGACGAAACGTTCCGTCGCCGTAACCGTTTATTATTCCGCTTTTGCTGAGCTTCATCACGGCGTCATATGCAAAATGCCCCGAAATGTCACTGTATGTATTCTTTGAAGGGTTTTCGATTGCTCCGGTAATGTCGGGCTGCGTTATGTAACCCGAGCCGCCGGATACTTTTCCTCCGCCGCCCGAACCGCCGCCCGAGCTGCTCCCGGAGGCAGATTCGCTCAAAACCTCTTTAACAGCGCTTTCAAAGCTTGCGATGAGCTCCGCGGAATTTTTAATACCCGAGCTTGTTTTAATCATTTTCGAAAACACGTTCGGCTGCTTGCTTTTTGCAATTTTTCCGTAATCCGAACCGCTGCCCATTTCAAGCCCGATGATGCCGCAGCCGTTTTCGACAGCCGTTTTAAGCTCCGAACTCAGTTCTGACGACCTGACGTCCGACAAAACCTTAAGCGCCGCAAGCGTCATCCGTCCGCTGTTAAAATCCGCCGCTGCAAACATTTTATCAAGCGCCGAAGAATTTTCGGCATATGTTTTATAGTCCGAATCAAACACATCCGCGTTCGCTTTCATCACTGAATCCGTATCCGCGCCTTTCTTTACCGAGGTTACCACGCTTGCATAGCGGTATATTTCGCAGAAAGCCGAAGGTGTAAGAGTAATTTTTTCAGCTTTTTTAATATTGTATGCGAGCTTCATCACATCATCGTAATACGGTTCGTTTTCCTTGTCAATTCCGAATGCCGCAAGTTCATCCGCCGTTTCCAATGCAGCCGCAAACTCAGCCGCGCTTGCTGCCGAATCCAGCTTTGCCGCAAGCTCTTTTGCCTTTGCTCCGTTTATGTCATAAATTATAATGCTGCCGATGCTTTTCGTCATATCCGCACCGTCATACCCGACAAAAACATAGTATTTCCCCGAATATGCCTGGGGGGAAACCTTTATCCTTTCGCTAACGCTGCCGCCCTCTCCGGCATATAAAATTTCGGAAAGCTGCGGCATTTCCGTGCTGCTTTGACTGCCTGCCGTGTTCAGATGCAGGCTGAGCGCCGCACCCTCACTGAGCGTTGTGTCGGCAACAAGTTCGATAAATCCGCCGCTGTCGTAACGAACGGACATGCTTTCCGCCGCTGCGCCTGCCACACCCGTGCAAATCATGACCGCTGCTGTAAGAGCGGAAAATATATGCTTTTTCATGCCGCACCTCCTTTTTTCTGAATGCTGTCGTAATAAATGCCTTTAAGGGGAGCCCCCTCCAAAAGGTTATTGATGAAAAATACTCTTGCGGATGCGGCATCCGTGCCGCCCGTGATGTTCATCTGCGCATTTATGCTTCCGTGCGGAACGTCCGCTTCGGAAACCGATGTTCCGCAAATCTCACCGTCTGCATTATACAAAGTCATAAGCATTATAACGTGCCTGTCTTCACCCGTTTTGTTCACAATCTTTGCGGAAGCGGTTATTTTTCCGCCGCTTTTTCCGAATGTGACGTTTGTTATATCAAACGCTTCCTCCGCGAGCATGATATCCGCGCTGACAGCGTCCCCGGTTGTCAGCTCAATCGTGCATTTTATGCCGACCGCTGTCGGAATTTTGTTCGGTGACACAAGTGTGAGCGTTTTTCCGTCCTCACTCGGTCTGCAATCGGTTATCACAAGCTCGCGCCCTGCGCAGATAAGCTTTGCGGATTTTATCATATCCGCCATATCGGGAGTTATCGCACTGTCAAGCTTTATATTAACGGCTTTTCCGCCCGATTCGGAATCGGCTTCGGCAGAAACAATCGCCGTTTTCTCCCACACGCGGCTGACAATATAATTGTCAAAATAAATTTCTGCGCCGTCCGTTCCGGCAATAACCGCGCTTATCTTGTTTGTTTTAACAAGCTTTCCCATGCTTTCGGGCGCTGTGAACTGCCCGATGCATTTATCGTTCACGCAAAGGCGAACGGTGCGCTCAGCCAAATCTGTATACAATTTAATGCTGTACCATTTTCCCGTTTCAAAGGCACAGTCGGAAACCACACTGCCCGAATCGTCCGTAAAAACAATCCTCCCCGAACGCACCTCAACGGAGGCAATTTCCGGCGTTCCCGATTCCGCGGTCAGCTGCAGCTGCATAAGCCTTGTTGTTGCAGCTTCGTTTATAACGCAGGCGTCAATCCCGACAAGCGAAATATTTTTATCAACCGCTGCCGGCCATCTTGAAAGCTGATTTTCAGCCGAACCGTTGACCGATGTCATTCTGATTCCCTTTGAAGCCTCTTCCCCAACTGTTAAGCTGTCGATTTTCATGACGTTTTCAAGCGCGCCGCGGTCACATTCAAGCAAACCGTCGTTTTTATCGCGCAAATCGTCGCCGTCGGCCTTTGTTACAACCTGGCTGACCATGCCCCTTGTTCCGCCGCCGTCACGCACGCGGAAACCGTTCGTTTCGAAATCCACATTCCAGACCGATTCAAGCTCAATGAGTTTTTTCGCCGAAAGCTCAAGTGTTTCACTCCCGGCAAGTATGTCGCCGTTTTGTGACAAAAGGTTTGCCCTGACAAACAGTTTTTCACTGTTCACCGTAATGTCAGCCGAGCTGTCCGCCGCCGAAACTGTTGCAGCATGTTCGAAGCTTTCCCCGTCCTCCGACGTTAAAATCTCAACGTTTTCGGCGTCCTTATAGCCGTTTGTCACGATTTTTATTCCGCAGCTCTCGCCTATGTATATTTTTCCGCCCTCATTTTCGCGCGTTATTCCGAAAAGCTTTTCCGCCGCCTTTGTATATTTCACCTGTCTTACGCGGTAATTATCTATCCACATAACGGAGTCCGCTGCGCCGCCCTCAAGGCTCAGGCGAACCGTTTGCGAAAAACTGCCGACATTTGAGCGTCCCAGATATTCGCCGTTTACCAAAACCTTCATTTCACCGCTTTCGGAATCCATAATTGCAGTAATTGTGTACCACTTATCCGCTTCGGCACGCGTCAGCGCACCGCCGAAGCTTATCCGCCCGTTTTCAAGGCGCACTGTTGCCGGAAGCCATGTTTCATTCCCGTTTTGTATTGCTTTAAATTCCATAAGCGGTCTGTTTACAGATGGATTTTCAAACAGATAATCAAGTTCAAACACCGCAATATCGCCCGTTGCCTTTGACCAAAGCGCATTGAACTGAGTGTTGCTCGAAGAGGATGAACGCATGCAAACGCTGTCACCGCGCTCATCTTCATTTTCCGAATACGGAATTATTTCAACCGAACCGCCGCTCCACACAGCGCCCTGAAGAAAGTTTCCGTCAGCATTTGTCACTCTTGCGCCGTTTCGCGCAATATATAAAACATTTGAATTTCCGCTGTCGGGAATGGTCTGCGCGCTGTCAAAGCTTTCGTCCCAAACCTCGCGGACAATATTTTCTTTCATCCCGACAAGCTTTATCGGTTCGGATTCGGCAACAAGGTTACCGTCCGCGTCATAAGCCTCCGCTTTGAGAAGCTTTTCATATTCTTCATATTCAGCCGTCACATCAACATCAGCCTCATGCTCAAAGCTGCCGACAACTGAATAATTTTCCCCGTCATATGACGAAAGCACGTCAAGTCTTGCGGCAGAACCGGAAAACATAAGTCCGACTTCGGTTTTCGTGCCTACAGGCATTTCCTCCCCCGCTGCAGCGCTTATGCTTATAAAAGCCGCTTTGCCGTCAATCCCTGCAAATATCGGCTGAAGTGCGAGCACGGCTGCCAATAAAACAATCAATCGCTTTTTCATGCCAATCCTCCCCGTTCAGATATTGTAATCTCTGTCGTATTCCGAAATATCGCTTTTATCCTCAAGCTCCGCAGGAGTAAGCTTCACCGTCAGCGTAAACTTACCCGATGCTTTTGCTTTAAGAACAAGCCGCGTTCCGTAGGTATGTGCCGACCGAACAAACTCCGCAGTTTCTTTGAGCGCTTCGGGCTTCGTTTTGAAAAGCTCAAAGTCATGACTGCACAAAAAGTCCATTTCAAGCTTTTTGCTATCATCCGCCGCTGCCGTGAGCACAGCTCTGTTTCCGAAAATCCCGGCAAGCTCGTTCGTGTATGCGCACCAATAAAGCTCTGATTCTCCGAGCAGCTGCACTTCATCGCGCACAACAAGACTTTGGCGGTTGTCACAAAGTTCAAAATACCGGTATGCGCACAAAACCTTTTCCGCACCGAAGCTTTCGGTCATATCGACACGATAAAGCGCATGGTGCTCATCAGCCGAGATCCGCGTCAGCACAGCGTCGCGGTTGGGGTCATATTCGCCGAACCTGTCGGGATTTATTATAAGGCAGCTGTGCGCCTCGGCACGCTCGCGGAAATATGACCACCGCTCGCCGTCACGCGTGAATCCCCAGAAAAATTTATAAAGATTGTAATCGTCCGCGCCGACATCATCAATCCACCTTGTTTTTCCGCGGAAATATTCGAACGACCCCATATCCATATGCCCGTGCTCAACGTTTGCCCTGCCGCCCTTTATTCCGACTGTCACCTGATTCTCGGGCTGCCAGCTGCTGTGCATAACGGCAATGTTGTTTTCGGGATAGTATGCATCCAACTCAAGCGATTTTCCGCCGCCGTTCAATTCCGGTGAATACCACAGGAGCGTTCGCACAAGCTCGCTTTCCGCAAGCGGCACATTGAACATGCTGAACCAAATTTCCTGAATACTGTCATTTCCAAAGTATTTTGCAAACCAAAGTATCGCAGGGTCATAGACCACGCTTCTGCAAGCGCCGTCGCTTTCCGCATCGGAAAAGGTGTAAGGTCCTGCGGCACCCTGCATTTTTACAATGTATTCAACAGCCTTATCTGCGCCCTCGCTACATTCAAGCGTGTAATTCGTGCCGAAAATTTTGTCCGCCGCAGCCCAGTGATATGCCATAAAATTAAGCGTCATCGCCCCGTAAGGAACACCCTCGTACCATGCGCCGAGCGGCGCATAGCGGTGAAGCATGTTTTCAGCCGCCCTGATTGCACCGCTTATAAGATAAAACGATTCGCGCGGATAAATGTCGGCAAAGGCAAGAGCCATAATAACCGCGCCCGAGTTCATCACGGCATTGTGATTGTTGCCGAAGCTTATTCCCTCCGCCATGTAGCCCGATTCGCCCTTAAAGCCTTTTATGTAATCAATATATCCGTTTTTATAAACGCTTTTCTCGAATGTTTCTCTTTCCTCAGCACTATAAGTGTCATAAAGCCAGTCATATCCGATTGCGAATCCGATTGCCATTGCCGCAACATCAAGATGATGCTCAGGATGCCAGTCCTTGAAACCGGCAATTACAAGCATTTCGGTTTTTGCGCGGTCTGCATATTTTTTATCTTCGGAAAGGATATATGCCAGCGAAAGCGTTTGAATCCTTGCGTTAAACCAGTTGGACACAAACCAAAGGCGCACCCCGTCCGTAAGAACATATTCAAGCGGCGGCTTGCAGCAAAGCCCGTCAGCTTCATTTAAAAGCAGCTTATACCATGCAGACATTTTTTCGTCTGTTTGAACATTTCTTTTCAATCGTTCAAAATCGGTTTTGTCAAGCAGGATTCGCGGATGAACGCCGCACAGAGGCGATTTTTTGTAATCAGCTGCAAGGCGATCCGCATCGGGGCGGAGATAAAGCAGAAAATCATTCAGCTCCTGAAGCGGAGACGATGTCATCATATACGCTCCGATTTCCTTAACATAAGGCACGGTCGGCTTTGCACCGCCCTTCGGCAGTGCAAAATCCGAATCGGAGGCAACAATCATGCCGCCGCTTATTGCCGAATTGTCCTCGCGCACGCACATTCCGAGCGCTTCAAGTATATCGCGCAGCGGATAAAAATATTTATTTCCGCTTTTCACAGGCACATGGGAAAGACCGTCCGTTATATCTCTGCCGTCTGCCGTCACTCTTCCCGATGCAAGCTCTGCCCTGCCCGAAAGCGCAAAATCAAAGAATTTCTTTTCAACCATCACAGCGCCGCCCGTTGTGACCGATTCCGCAGCGGTCTTTTTGCCGCCGCAAAAGCACACGCCGCTTCTCGGGTGATAGCTTATTTTATTCTGCATAAACGCGCGCTGCTGCTTTTCCGAATAAAATATAGGATATTCGCTGTTCAGTTCTCTCATTTCGTTATTCATTCTATCTTCCTCTTACCTGCTTATTGCAACCGCAACCTCTGTCCAGCTGTCCCATGTGCCGGAATCGTGACCGTTACCCATGATTTTAATGTAACGCGCCTCCTGCAAGCCAAGCTCAAATGCTTCGTAATCATTTGTTGTTCCGCTTGAAGCGCCGTCATACACGGTTTTGTATTCCGAATCATCATCGGAAATGCTGATTGCTATATTATATTTTCTGGAATTTCCGTCCATAAATGCCATTATCACCTTATCAAATGCGCGTTTTCTTCCGAGGTCAAGCGTCATGCTTTGTGCTCCGTCCGCAGACCAGCGCGTATCAAGATTTCTGTCAAGAACGTTTGCCGCGCAGTTTTCGGGCTGCGGTTCATCGGAAACCTTAACATTTTTTATTGTGATTTCATTTACTCCGGGATAGCCTGTCGGTGCAAGCGTTCTGTAACGAACATTGTAAACGCTGACGTTTGTGCTGTCCGCTCTGTCAGTGACCGTAACGGCTGCCGTGTCGCCGACTGCCGCTGCCGGCTTAATGCTTACATCGTAATTTTCGGAAACGGCTGTTATTACGGGAAGCTCCTCATCGCCGTCAACGATAATATCCTGGTCGGCAGACGATGTTGAAAGCTCAATATCCCCTGCAAACAGGCTGTCAAGATACGGCTTGATTTTTATGCTTCCGTCCGGTACGCGCCAATCGGCAATTGGCATGTTATAAGCGGAAACATCACTCGGATTTTCAACATCGCCCGGCGTAAGCTTTGCGGTTATTTCAAGCGGCCCCTGTGCGTTTGTTTTAAATACAATCCGATAACCCTTGTTGTCGAATGACTGAACATATGATTTTGTTTCGGGAAGCGGCTCGGGAGCTCCGACTGAAACCTCGAACGGCTGATTGCAGATAAAATCTATTTTCAGCGTTTTTCCGAGCTCCTTTGTGCTTGTCAGAATAACGGAATTTCCCTCAACCCTTGCTTCCTCGTTAGTATATGCAAGCCAGTAAACATCGCTTTTCTTTTTTATATTAATCTCGTCGCGCACGACAAGGCTTTGCCTGTCATCGGTGAAATTAAATCCGCGCATTGCCGACTTAACCTTATCCTTGCCGATTGAATCCGTTAAATCGACCGTTACAATCGCACCCTTAGGTTTATTTTCAACGGCAGTAAGCTTCGCCGTAACATTGGGGTCATACTCGCTGCCCTTTGCATCCGGTGCAACGATAACGCAGCTGTGCGCTTCGGCACGTTCCCTGTAATATGACCAGCGCTTGCCCTGCTTTGATTCTCCGTGGAAGAACTCAAGCAAGTCATAATCGTCAGCCCCGATGTCATCAATCCATCTTGTGTCGCCCGATGTAAAGCCGAATGAACCCATGTCCATATGCGCGTGCTCAACGCTTGCCCTGCCGCCTTTTACTCCAACCATTGTCTGACCAATCGGCATCCAGTTATTTCTCATAACCTCAACATTGATTGACGGGTAAAGCTTGTCAATATCGAGCGTGTCTTTCCTGTCGGCGTACTCGGGTCTGTACCAAAGAATCGACCTCGCAAGCGTATCCCCCGTTGGCGCATAGTGGAAAATCTTAAACCATGTTGTCTGAACGCTTGAATCGCCGTAATATGAGGCAAACCACAGCATTGACGGCTCAAGAACAACGCTTCGGCTTGCTCCGTTGCTCGTTGCGTCCGAGAATGAGTACGGTCCTGCCGGGCACTGCATGTAAATACAGAACTGTGCCGCCTGGTCAAGCCCTTCTGATTTGTCAAGTGTATATTCAGTGCCGTAGATTTTATCAACTGTTGCCATGAGATATGCAAGGAAGCGCAGCGTCATTGTTCCGTATGACACGCCCTCGTACCAGTTGCCGGACGGTGCAAAGTTATAAAGCATATTTTCCGAAGCCCTTATCGAGCCTGCCATAATATAGCGCGAGGCTTCGGGGAACACATCCATAAATGCGTTTGCCATGATAACCGAGCCGCCGTTCATAACGGCATTGTGATTGTTGTTAAACGAAATACCCTCAGCCATGTAGCCGGAAAGTCCGCGGAAACCCTTTATATATTCGGTGTAGAAATTATCATAAGCGCGTTTTTCAAGATATTCAAGCTGTTCCTTTGTGTAGGTTTCGTACAGCCAGTCATAACCGATTGCATACCCTATTCCCAATGCCGCAACATCGATATGGTGCTCGGGATGCCAACCCTTGAAATCCGCAATCGCTTTCATTTCCGTGTATCCGCGGTCGGAATACTTTTTATCGCCCGTCAGGCGATATGCCAGAGAAAGCGTCATCATCCGCGAAACAAAATCGTTTGACACAAACCACAGCCGCACACCGTCGCGCAGTTCATACACCAAAGGCTCCTGCTTCAGCAGCTTGTTTGCTTCGGTGATAAGTCCGCCGTACCAGTTTGCCATGCGTGCGTCGGTTTTAACATTTTTCTTCATCTGCTCGAAATCCGCAGCGTCAAGCATTATCCTCGGGTGAACGCCGCTGAGCTTTGACGCATTGTAATCATTTTCGATGACCGACATTTCCGGGCGGCGGAAGAAAAGCAAGTCGTTCAGATTCTGCCGTTCGGAGCAGTGCATCATGTATGCACCCTTTGACGGGTCATGCGCGGAATAAATTGTGCCGGCGTCATCGGGCAGCGTTATCGGAGAATCGGCTATAATTATCATTCCGGAATGAACCGTTGTGTTGTCATAAGCAACATATTTCCCGAGACCTTTTTCGCAAAGTGCGCGCAGAGGAACATATTCCTTTCCGCCCTCCGTCACACATGAAGCTACGGAGGAATCCAGCTTGTTTCCGTCAACATACACATCGCTGCCGGATATTCTTATGCGGTTCGGATAAGCGGCATAGAAAAATTCAGGCGTTATGTAAACCGAACCGTTGATATTCACTGATTCCGCCATGCTCTTACTGCCGTTGACATACATAACCTTGCTGCGTGTGTGATAGCCGACCTTGTCCTTCATATATTCACGTGCGGAATCTTCGGAACGCAGAATTATATACTTATCCTCAAATTCCGTTTCAACAGTGCCTGAAGGCTCATCGGTGCTGCGCGGCGTTTCTCCGCCGTATGCCTTGATATTGTCAAGATAAAAGCAGTCGTCCGCGCCTTTGCCCTGCGCGTGCATACGCCAGATATATCCCCTGTCGTGATTATATTCGCCATTGTATATCTGCTGCGGCATTGCCGCCTTTCCGTCAATATAAATCGTGTAGGTTGACTGATACAAATCATAGCAAAGCGACAGTGTAAACCACTTTCCGACAGGCACTTTGCAGGAATAATCGCCCGATACCAGCACACCGTTCTGCTTGATAAGCGCATAATCAAAGTATTTATCCTGTCTGTCCTTAAGTGTGCACAAGAGTGATGTGTCACTGTTTGCAAGTTTAATGTCAAGCTGATAAACAAGCGCTGAGGTCTCCTCACCCGTAACGGTTGTATCGTCAATGTCAAGATGCGCGTCCTCCGCACCAAGCCGCTTGAATATGCAAACGCCGCCGTCTTCTTTCGTCACGGTCTTTTCAAGCATGTTATCTTTATTATAATAATGTCCGATTGAGCTTTTGTCCTCATCAAACGGTTCGTTTATAAAAACCGCGTCTGAAACAGGCGGAGCTTCAAACGAAACCTCGGGCAGCGCTTCGGGATTGCAGGGCACGGTTTCAAATGCAGCTTCGCCGTTATAGCTTCCGCGCCCGATATTCACGTTATCGAGGTAAACCCCGGCATTAACCGAAGATGTGAATTCCAGCGTTACCGCCGTCACGGTGTTAAGCCTGAAGCCTGCAATATAATTATCCGAAACGCCCGATGTGCTGCCGCCGGAAATATTGCGCGAATAAAGGCTGTATGAATTTGCATTCTGATCAAACGCCATGCTTATCCGCGCGCCCGACTGCCCGACGGAACCTGCCTTTTTTCCGTTATGAGTTTTCAGCGTTCCGTTATCGATTTCTGCAACGGTGCGGCGGACAGCGCCCATTTCAAGAATAATTTTTGCGGAAAAAGCATTGTCCGCCGCAAGATCGAAGCAAACAAAGTATTCTCCGGTAAGCGAAGCCGGGAACGAAAGGCTCTGAATACGCGGAAGCGTTGCTATAAATGCCGCTTTGTTGTTTTTGCCGTAATCCTTCACGACAATTCTTTTTCCGTTTTTCACGATATACTCGGGAACGTCCCCGTTTGTGACGCATTCGTTGAACGACTCGCTCACAACGGAATCATACCCCTCTGCCGCAGCCGTGATCCCTGCGCTTTCAAAGAGCATTACCGAAGCACATGCAAAGCAGATTAAGGTGCGTTTTAAACTTTTCATAATTCACTCTCCAAATGAATATTTCTGTTGACACTTCCGTTAATTTGGTTTACAATAAAGAAAATTGATGAACGGCGGTGAATTTACATGCAGATGCTTGATGCCAATGCCATGTTTCTGAACTTCTTTATGATAAGAACCGCAACTGAATATGCCGAGCTTCACAGCCATGATTTTTTTGAAATCATGTATGTTAAAAGAGGAAAAATCAAGCATATCGTCAACGGAGGTGCGCCCGTTACCATGAATGAGGGCGATTATATGTTTATCAACATAGGCGATATCCATGAATTTTCGGGAACTGAATTTGAGGTTGTCAACCTTATGTTTTATCCCGAATTTATTGATAACCGCTATGTTGAATGTCACGATATAAATGAACTGATAAAACGAAGTCAGTTCGGATTGAAATCGTCCGACTGCCTCCGCTTTCCGTCGGCAGCCGTTTTAACCGATTCGAACGGCGCAATTCTCACGCTGACCAATCTGATAAAAAACGAGCTGCTTTCGGGAAAAAGTCTGATGTATAAAAATGCCATAAAGCATCTGCTTATTGCAATTCTTTTGATAATTGCAAACGACAATGCCGATGTAACACCGGGCTTCAGTCCGATTACCGCGGCAGTGCTTGAAATTATCGAATCGAATTACAATGAGGATAATCTTTTGGTTAAGGCGTCCGAAAAAACTCACTATTCAATGCAGCACATATCGGCAAAATTCAAAGCGGATATGGGGCGCGGTTTCAAAGAGTATCTTCAGGAGTATCGCATAAATAAGGCAAAATATCTGCTCGGAAACACAGATAAGCCGATTGTTACAATATGCTCGGACGTTGGTTATTCCGACACGAAATTCTTTTATTCGCTTTTCAAAAAGTACACCGGCGAAACGCCCATGCAGTACAGGAAAAAAGCAAAAAATCTCTGTGAATCGTTTCAGGATATATAATTTGCTCTGCGAGGAAGTAAAAATATGTTTTTACTTCCTCGCTTTTTTCGTCTTAATCCATAAATGAATAATCGATCTTTACAGGTCTGCCTTCTTCTGCCGAAAGGATAACCGCTTCTGCCGCAGCAACGGTTGCCGCGCCTTCCTCTCCGCTTATTTCAAGCTCCTTTTCCCCGTTTATAACCTTGCAGAACTCGTCAAGCTCCATCGGCACATTATGATTGTCTATCTCCACGGGAATCGTGTGCCCGACGGTTTTCATTTCTTTGCCGAACAGCTCTTTTTTGCCCTCAAACTCATCAACATATAATGTCAGCTCGGGAGAAGTGTTGTCGCACACAATTGTTCCCTTTGTTCCGTAAATCACGGTGCGCATTGTGTACGAACGCTTGCAGCCCGTTGACACAAACACCTTGCCCATAACATCGTTTTCAAACTTAAACACCGCGATGGCGCTGTCATCGCAAGGCCAGTCGGACGAAAGCGACTTGTGATTTGAGTATCCGTACGCTTCAATCGGGTTTCCGGCAAACCAGCGCAGCAAATCGATTGCATGGCAGCCGCCGCCCGTTACGGGGTGGCGCGGATTCTCCTTATCCATTCTCCAGTGCGGCGGCATTGCGGAATAGTCGTGCGCATATTCCGACTCAACAAAGAACAAATCGCCGAGTATACCGCTGTCGTATATTTTCTTTGCAAGCACAAACGCCGGTGCACAGCGGCATTCCTGACCCACCATGAGGAATTTTCCGTTTTTTCTTCCGGCTTCGAGCATTGCCGCGCAGTCATCATTGTGAAGCGCAAGCGGCTTTTCACAGAGAACATGTTTTTTTGCATTGAGCGCCGCAACAGCCATTTCGCGGTGAATCTGATCGGGAGTTGCAAGGATAACGGCGTCAATATCGCCGTCCGCAAACATTTCGTTATAATCCGTGTAATACTTGCAGCCGTGTTCCGCAGCCGCCTTTTTCACAGCGTCTTCGTCAATATCGCAAAGCGCATAAAGCTCTGCCGCAGGATTGTTCACAACTGCCTTTATATGGAATGAACCGAAGCCCTTTATTCCGACAACACCAAATCTGATTTTCATAATATCACTTCTCCTTTAAAAATATTATCCTTTTACCGCACCTATCATAACGCCCTGAACAAAATACTTTTGCAGGAACGGATATATAACAAGTATCGGAAATGTTGACACTACTATAACGGCATATTTTATCGATTCGCCGATTGCCTCCTGATTGGCAGCCGAGCCGCCGCCCGTCATGGTATCGGTATCGTTTGTGATGAGTATTCCCCTCAGCACAAGCTGCAGCGGCTGAAGCTCCCTCGCCTTTTGCAGATAAATCATTGCGCCGAACCATTCGTTCCAATGGCTTACCGTATAGTAAAGAAAAATAACCGCCATTGTTGCCTTTGTGAGCGGAATGAAAATTACGAAAAGAATCCTCAAAGGACTTGCCCCGTCTATCCGCGCCGCTTCTTCAAGGCTGTCGGGCACGGCGGCAAAGCCCGTGCGCAGAATTATAAAGTTGTATGTTGACATTGCACCCGGAAGCACAACCGCCCAGTATGTGTTCATAATTCCAAGGCTGTCCACCAGAAGATATGTCGGAATAAGTCCGCCGCTGACAAACATTGTGAAAACGATAATCATTGTCAGCGCATTGCCGAGCATAAGATTTTTTCTTGACAGAGCGTATGCGGTGAGTGACGTCAGTACCATATTAATCGAAACGCTCAGCACAAGAATGATAATCGTGTTCTTATATCCGCGCAGGATATTCGGATTTTCGAACACGCTTTTATATGCCGCAAGATTTGCCTTAAGCGGTTTCAGCAGAAGTCCGGAGTTTCGCATAAGCTCCTTTGAATCGCTCAGCGAAGCAATCAGAACATAATAAATCGGATAAGCCGCAACTGTTATCAGCAATATCATGAAAAGAATATTGCACACGTTGAAGACCTTTCTGCTCATTGAATCCTTTTGTGTCATCGCTTATCCCCTCCTTACCACAAGCTTGTTTCCGTCAGGCGCTTGCTCAAACGGTTCGTAAACAGGATGAGTGCAAAGTTTATAACCGAATTGAAAAGTCCGACAGCCGTTGAATAGCTCCACTGGTTCGAGCCGCCCTCAGCCAAAAGTCCGCGCCTGTAAACAAAGGTTGAAATAACATCGGCAACGTCGCGCGTTGAATCGTTATACAGAAGTATGATTTTTTCATACCCGACATTCAGCAGATTGCTTGTTGCGAGAATAAGCATAATAACAATCATCGGCAATATGCCGGGGAGCGTAACGTGAAATGTCTGGCGCAGTCTGCCGGCGCCGTCAATTGCAGCGGCTTCGTAAAGCTCGCGGTCAATGCTCGTCAGCGCCGAAAGGTATATAATGCTGTCCCAGCCGATTTCCTGCCATATAGCCGATATAACATACACCGGCAGGAAATATTTTGATTCGTTCAAAAGTGTTTTCGGCACCCATGAGCCGCCCGATAAAATCACAAGCAGCTTATTGATAAAGCCGGTGTTCAGCGTGAAGCTTTTTATCATACCGCAGACAACCACAAGCGAGATGAAATGCGGCAGATATGTTACCGTTTGCGTTACCTTTGCAAATTTTTTGCTCGTCAGTTCATTTATCAGCAGCGCAAGAATAATCGGTGCCGGAAATCCGAAAACAAGAATATTCACACTGATTCTGACAGTGTTTTTCAGTATTCTGAAAAAGTAAGGACTTGTCAGAAAGCTTTCAAAATGCTTCAGTCCGACCCATGGCGAGCCGAGGATTCCGAGCCGCGGACTGTAATCCTTAAATGCTATTATCGCTCCGTACATCGGCGCATAGCTGAATATAATATAATAAACCAACGCCGGCACTACCATTAAATAAATGCCCCAATTTCTGCGCATATCCGCTTTAAGGCGTTTAACGATACCGTCAGCTTCCGGTTTTCGGAGAACCGCGCCCTTTTTATGTTCTTCGCCGCGCATAAACAAACCCCCTGTTTAATAAATTTGCTGCGCCAATACCTGTCTATCGACGCAGCAAGATAATCCGATTTAATTAAAATCAACGATGGGCAAAACAGATTTTAAAGCAGCGTCCCAGGAAAATACTTTGATTTTTTCGGGAGCATATTCCTTTGAAAATCTGAACGAGTAATTGCCCGCGCCGTTTTCTCCGAGGTCAACGGCTCTTTTTCCGATTTCCGCAAGACTGCCGTCCTCATTGTATGCTGCGGCAAACAGCGTGAAGTTCTTTGCGGAGGAATCGTTCGTAAGCTCAAGGATAACCGCCGCACCGCTTGCCACGTCACTGTTACCGTCGCTCGAAAGCAGATAATGCTTTTCCGCAACCTCTGCATTGTGCACAATTGCCTGCTTTTCGTATTTGTATATTTCCACATTGTCAACCGTCTGAGCATATGAGTCCGCAGCAAACTGAGCAGCGTAAACAAATCTGATATTTGCTATATCCGTTATTTCGAATTTATTTCCGTCTATTGTCACAGTTACCTTATTGTTGTCAACATCAGCGTCTATTTTGTAATGCTTTTGTCCGCTCCATGAAATGCCTGTCTGAATGGTCTGCTCCGCGCCTGCTGCATCGGTGTATTTTATATTTATGCCGTTTCCGCCGTCACAATTAAGATAAATGCTGTGATTATTTTCCCATGCGCTCTGGTCTTTAAGGAATATCACACTGATGTATGCGTTATTTCTCCAGTCCGAGAGTTCAATGTCCGACTCAACCGTTATAACGCCGCTGTCGGTTCCTTTCAAATCTGCCATTGAGTCCACAAGATGATGTGCCGCAACCGCGCCCCTCTCCTGCTTCAACACGCCGTTTTCAATTGTATTCGTACCGGAAACCGTGAAAACCTTTTCTCCGTTCTTTGTAAGGCTGCCGCCGTCGATTGCATATCCGTTTTCGAAATCGCAGTCAAGATAAGTGCGCTTTGCAGTTACCTCGCTGAATGCCGCAAAGTCAACCCTTTCGGACTGGGTAAAGCTGCCGTCCTTGTATCCGCGCGCCACGAAATACTGCGGATAAGGAAGCGCCTCAACAGCTGCGGTTTCCGCATCGGTATACTTATAGAATGTGTCTCCGTCAAGTGAGCGCCAAATGCTCACATCCGAACCGTCCGAAGCAGAAGCCGTCAGTGCAAGGTCAGAAACCGAAAGCTGAACCGCCGGTTCATACTTTGTCCATTTAAGATTATCAAGATACATAACGCCTGTGTTCGAATTAACAAGCGACAGTCTGCCGAGCTTTGTCATATCAACGCCTGCGGCAGTACCGAGGTATTGATTGTCAACAAGACCGGTAAGCCGCTTGTGCGCAGCGTCATAAACGTATTTCACGTTATACCATTTTCCCGTTTCGGCTGGCAGCGTGTTTGCGTAAAACTCAAAGTTGCCGCCACTGAGCGTTATAGCTACGGATTCTCTGCCGTCACCCGTGTTTCCTGAAGCTGCCTGTGCAGTGTCCTGATAAGTCACCCTTATGAGCTTTCTGTCGGTTAAATCTTCAAACTGCATGTCGGCTTCAAGCACATAAATGCTTTTTCCGTCAGTATCAAAGGCATAGTTAAAGGTTCTGTTTGCCGCTTCAATAGCGTCAAAGCCATAGCCCTCAAGCTTCATGCAGTTACCGTTCTTTCCGAGCGGATCCGTAACATCGGCAGGATTTCCGGATATAACACCGATTCTTCCATTACTCGCCGTCCGAACATAATTATGGTTTGGGTCGTCGTCCACTATAAACTGTTGGCCGTGCCATCCGTAATCCAAGCCCTCGTCAAAATTAACGCTGAAAAGCGACTGCGTTTCCTTGAATTCAACGCCGTAACGAAGTGATGTGTCCGTTTCGGCAAGAATGTTTCCGTCCGCATCGATTGCTTCCGCAAATATGTATTTCTTGCTTTTCTGCACATCAAGCAGGAATGTGCCCGTGCTTCCGTCAACCTCGGCAGCAAGCGCCTTGTCGCGTGTGCTGAGTCCTGTGTACCACCTGATTTTTGCCGTTCCCTCCGGCGCGCCGGAAACCTCAAGCTTTGTTTTCGCTCCGAGCATAACATAGCCTGCGATATCGGCGCCGTTTCTGATTCTCATGTCCGCTGCGCTCACGCCGGCAATTCCCATTGACAGAATCATGGAAGCCGCCGCCGCAAACGAAACAAGCCTTTTAAAAATCCTTGCCTTTTTCATTTTTTCTGCACCCCTTTATTTTTTTATCTTTTAACGTATCTGTCATATGCCGCCTGCTTAATTTCAACCGCGCGGTCAATTTTATATTTTTTAAGCTGCTTCAGATACGAATCAAACTCATTTATGCTCTGCTTCCCGGTTATCATATTAACGCGAACCTCGGCAACATATGTGTTTATATCGTTCATGATATTCGCATACTCTTCCTGTTCCTCCGAGCTGAGCGTTATCGGCGGCATGCGGTGCTTATCCATGTTGCTCACCGACCATTTTTCATATGCGTTCTCCTGCTGCGGATAAACAAGGCTTTGGCGCACATATTCGGGGTCGTGTACAAACACGCCGGAATATCCGCCCCTTGAATACATTGCCGCTGCCTGCGAGAATGTTTTTCCGTCGGGATTCTTTGTGATAAGCTCCGTAAATTTCGGCTTGCCGTCAACCATTTTATAGCTTTCGCCCTCAATTCCGAAATTGAAAAGCTTGTGACCCTCATCGGAAAATCCGTAATCAAGGAATCTGCATGCAAGCTCGGGATTTTTGCAGGTTTTTGCAATTGCCACAAAATACGATGTGAGCACAGAGTCCTCTTTATACGAAAATTCCGGCGTTTCGCCGTTCAGCGAAGGCTGTTGGCACGCAACGAGGTCAAAGGTCGGCTGGTCATCGGGTTTTGCGTCCAGCATTGCTCCCATTCCGCTTACAACATATCCGAAGTAAGCGCCTGCGTCTCCGTTAAGGATTCTCGCCTGATTATATTTTGTATCGGCGCTCGCAAGGTTATTATCAAGCAGTCCCTCATCATACCAAGCCTTTATTTTCGTAAGCGCCTGCTTATATTCATCAGTCACAGCGCCGTATTTAACCTTGCCGCCGTCAATATAAAATTCGGGATCGATACCGAACGGGTATATCAGCTGCTGAATCTGCGAAAGCGTCAGCACAAGCGGCGCTTTCGCTCCGCATTTGCTGCGGAACGCCCGAAGCACAGCTTCAAGTTCATCAAGCGATTTCGGCTCATCCATGCCGATTTTGTCAAGCCAGTCTTTTCTGAGGATCAAACCCTGCGGATATGTCATCCATTCCTCTCCGCGGATAAACGGAAAACCGTAATAGCTGCCCTCATCCGTTTTAACTTTTTTATCCGCATCGGGATTATCCGCAAGATATTTCTTAAGATTCGGCGCCCATTTGTCAATGGCGTCATTCAGCTTGTAGATATACTCTTCTTTGATTGACGCGTCGGGCCCGCCGCCCACGTTGAGCCAGTCGTATGTAACCATATCGGGCAGTTCATCGCTTGCGAGCATGATATTAAACTGCTCCGCCGCCTGTCCCGTCTGCGGATGTATGTATTCAACCTCTATTCCCGTTTCCTTTTCGAGTTCTTTTGCAAGCGGCGTATCGCCGAAATTCTCAACGCTGCCGCTCAGCGATGAATCAAGATCCATCCAGTATGTCAGTTTGTCCGCGCATTTAATCGGATAGCCGCCGTCGGTATATTCCACCTTGCTTGCGGCAGTTTCTGTCTTTTTCTTGCCGCAGCCCGCTGCCGAAAACGCAATCGCCGCCGAAAGACCAACCGAAACAATAGCCTTTGTTTTTTTCATATTCTTCCTCCTCATTTTACAAATTCGGGAAACATTTGTTTTACAATATCAATATTACCCCATGCACCGTTTATTTTAAACTGTCAAACTTCTAAAAAAAAGGGGGCAAACTTAAATTATTCATGAAAAATATGTTTAATGTTCTTTTCTTTTACAATTTGCCGGCAAAATTGCATGCGCAAAGCCTTTTTTCTGTATAAATTCAGAGCATCCGGTATTTGTCCGCATACAAAAAACAGAGTAAAACCGCATAGTTTTACTCCGTTTTTTCATTTGCCGCGAATAGGGCAAAATCACATTTTGCTGCTGCCGCTGCTCTCTGTTTAAAATTTCGAGGCGTA
The DNA here is from genome assembly GCA_934454525.1 of uncultured Clostridia bacterium. GTDB lineage: Bacteria > Bacillota > Clostridia > UMGS1883 > UMGS1883 > UMGS1883. The sequence continues at coordinate 84,333 of CAKSFM010000007.1, read as the reverse complement.
AGGTTATCCTTTTGACAAAGCTTGTCATAGCAATAGATATAAAAGCCATAAAATGCGTCCTTCCGATGCTTTCCATACTGCTCATATCCTGCACAAGTGTGTAGTTATATATGTTATATGTAATATTTATCATTTCCGCAACACTTCGCGGCTCTCTCGTTTCGCACACGGCTTCAAAGATATTTAATTCATTCTTATCAAAACCGTCAAGGCGCTTTGCAAGGAAGTTCAGTTCATCGACATCAACAAAATCGGTTACGAGCCGTTTTAATACATTGTAGTTAGTTCCTATCACATACTGACTTGTTTTTAACTTATCCTCCACCCCCAATTCTTCAAGCTTTGCCGACAAATATTCCTCATTGCAAGGGAATTCTATTGTTGTTCGATTTTCCTCAAATCTAAAATCAACGGTAAACATTTAACTCACCCTTTCGCTACATTTTTTGTTCTTGCTGCTGATCCTGTTCATCAAGCGTTGTCAGCCGTTTATCAAAATCGGAAATACTTTCTTTTAGTTTTTCCTTCACATCGGCAAGTATATTTTCAACATCGCTGCTTAATTCAAATCCGGCAGACAATGTATCTTCAACACATCTGTATAATTCAAACCGTTCTTCAACAGAGTATATTTGGTTTTCCGGCAATAACCCTGCCCGTTTTACAAAATCCTCTTTTGCTCTTCCGTAATCTTCATAATAGTGTCCGTGATCCAAACTGTTGTTTTTATAGTCCCAAGTTACAAACTCAACGCTGCCGTCACTATACTCCGTTCCGGCAAGAACAACATCGTTATACTCCAACAGTTTTTTGTACGGTACATTAAGGTCAACCGCCGTCAGTTCCGGACTATTGTCCATTACTTCAAGAAACTCTTTTGTGTTGGAAATAACATTCTCTATTTTGTTATGAAGATTGTTAATGATATTTGAAAATTGTTTGTCAGCTGAATAGAACATACCACCTTTACTGTCAATTTTGAAAATGACTTTATCTCCATCTGATAATTCAATGCTGTCATCTGTAATTTTTATGCTTTGCCACACAGACGCTTTTAGCTGGTTATACATCTGCCGTAGAAATTTTTTCTCATTCATTTTTTTCATCCTTTCCTTATTTTAGGGCGCAAAAAAAGAGGCAACTTCATGTTATAGAAATTGCCTCTAACTATGCTATTTTATTTTTATGCGTAGGTTCAAATCCGTTGAGATGAACCTTTTATTTTCTCTGTTTTTTGCCTTCGTTATAGTTCGAATCCCTCAAAACATAGGCATATATCTCTGAAAATTGAGTACGAAAAAGGGTTTGCGAAAATCTCGCAAACCCTCTCTGTTGCTGACCAAATCGACATTATATCTCAATGGTTCTGCTTTTGTGGTGCCGATGGTGGGGGTCGAACCCACACGGTATCGCTACCACGGGATTTTGAGTCCCGCACGTCTGCCAATTCCATCACATCGGCGTGTAACATTGGTATTATAATATAAAATCTGCATAAAATCAATACCTAAAACAAAAAAATTTTCTTTTAGCGGTAAATTTCTTAATAATTGATGGGGCGCGAAAAAAATCGCGCCCCCAGACTGTCGAAAAAGTCGGTCAACCACAAGCAAGCTAAATTTTTATCGTATTAATTTAAAAAAATTCCGATTCAGAAGAAAACTGCAATTAATCGGTTATTTGTTTGTATCACCCTCAAACCCCCGAAATTTCAGGGGTTTTGCTTGTTTCCGTCCGGCGCGCTCTCTAACGTACCTTTGTACGCCGACGAGTGCGCGCCGAACAGATTTACTTTCCTTTTTCAACGTCTGACAGCGTGTCGATAGGTTTATCGACACGCTGGGGCGCGAAAATATCGCGCCCCATGCTTAATTACTTACCCTTGTCAGATTGTGCCTGTTATTTCAACTGTTGCTTCGCCGGGAACAACCGTATATTCGCCCGTTACGGGATTTTGGGTGTAGGTTGCGGCAGGCACTGTAATTGCGCCGGCAACCGTTTGGAACAAGCCTGTTTCCGTATCATAGGTGTAGCTTTCGGCAGGAAGCACAGCGCCGTTATAGGTCACGGTGATGTCAGACAATATGGGATTGAATGTGTCAATCAGGCGCACATTATCATCCGCAGCCGCGGCAGTGTTTCCGTAGTTAAGAATGTCAAAGCTGTAGGTCAGTCTGCCGTTATCGGTTACACGCTTCGGGCATACGTTCTTATTAATTGTGAGATTTGCCGCGTTAACCGATGTTACCGTGTTTTCCGCCGTCACGGGACTGAGCAGTCCGCCGCCCGAAACGGTTGATTGGTTTGTGATTGTACTTTCAGCCGCAAGAGGCGCATATTCGTTGACTCTTGCACGGTACATCAGAACGGCATTTCCGTTTGCCGGAATCGAAATTCCCGTTATCGTAATTCCGTTTCCCTTCGTCACTGCGGGCGTCGGCTGAAGCACACCGTCTACATAGAGCATAATTGAGCCGTCCGCATATGAAAGCGGGTAAAGCGTTGTGCTTGCAGCTGCGCCCTCAGGCGTATACTGAAATGCACCGAGGTTATCCTCGACCGTCAGCCCTGTAAGAGCTGCGGTTGTATCGTTGACAATGCTGATAACATAATTTATTTCATCGTTAAATCCGTAGGTGCTCGTTTCCGAGCCTTTGCTTATCTGCACCGCGTTGAGAATCTCTCCCCTCGCGGTGTTTGAGTTTACTGTTCCGCCGCTGTATACCAGCTGAGCGCGGTTTTCAAATGTCGGCATATATTTTCCCTCCAAATAATATACACATTTCATAGCCGCAAAGGCATGTCTTATTTTGCGTGAAGCCCTGCAGCCTGATATATACTATGCTTTGGACAGAAAATATGTTACTGCGGATTTTACTTCGCTTTCGTATCGCAGTAAATGCAGCGGTAGACCTTGTTTTCCCTGTCTGTCAGGCGGAACACATGGTCAAGCTCCTGCTCGGTGCTTGTTATGCAGCGCGGATTTTTGCATTTTACAATATTTTTAATCCTTTCCGGCAGCGCAAGGTGCTTTTTTTCAACCTTTTTGCCATCACGGATTACATTGACGGTTATGCCGTGGTCAATATATCCGAGTGCGTCAATATCAACGTCAAGCATTTCGTCAATTTTGATTATATCCTTGCGCCCCATTTTTCTGCTCGGAACATTTTTTATGATGGCAACGGTGCAGTCAAGCTCGCCCAGCTTGAGGAGCTTGTAGATATCCATACTTTTGCTTGCCTGTATGTGGTCGATAACAATTCCGTTTACTATTTCGTCAATATACATGTTCTCACACCCCCAAAAGCTTAAGAATAAGTGCCATTCTGATATATTTTCCGTTCGCCGCCTGGCGGAAATAACATGCGCGCGGATCGGAATCCACCGAAACGGAAATTTCATTCACGCGCGGAAGCGGATGCAGTATGCGCATATCCTTTTTAGCCGAAGCAAGTTTTTCAGGAGTGAGAACATATGTGTCCTTAAGGCGGATATAATCAGCCTCGTTAAAGAAGCGCTCGCGCTGAACACGCGTCATATACAAAACATCAAGCTCCGGCATTGCCTCTTCAAGGCTTTCCGTTTCGCGGTAATCAATGCCGTTTTTCTCAAGCACGTCGTTTATGATATAATCGGGCAGCCGCAGCTCGCGCGGAGCTATGAAAACGAATCTGATATTTTCATAACGCGCCGCCGCTCCGATGAGCGAATGAACCGTGCGCCCGAACTTCAGATCGCCGCACATTCCTATTGTGAGATTATCAAGCCTGCCAAGCTCGCGCTTTATCGTGATTAAATCCGTGAGCGTTTGTGTGGGGTGATTATGCCCTCCGTCGCCGGCATTTATCACTGGAATTGAAGCATTGAGCGCCGCAACGGTGGGCGCGCCCTCCTTGGGGTGGCGCATGGCGATTATATCGGCATAGCTTTCAACAACGCGCACCGTATCGGCAACGCTTTCGCCTTTTGAAGCTGAGCTTGACTGCGCTTCGGAAAATCCGAGGACATTTCCGCCAAGCTCATACATTGCTGCCTCAAAGCTGAGACGCGTTCTTGTCGATGGTTCGAAAAACAGCGTTGCAAGCTTCTTTCCGCGGCAGCGTTCGCTGTATTTCCCGGGATTTTCAATTATATCGTTCGCAGTATCTATGAGCGAATTTATTTCTTCCGTGCTGAGGTCGAGTATATCAATTAAATCCTTCATTTTGCCCCTCCTATCCAGCTTTCATCGGACGGATTTGCGCGGAATTTCAAAAGCCGCTCCACGTCTGAATGTTTTATATATCCGTTGTCTGCCGCAACCGACACAACCGCGTCAAAATCCGTCAGGCTGATATTTTTAACACCGGCTTCCGACAGCCGCACCAAACCCTTTTCCATCCCGTAGGTAAAGATTGACGCAACACCGAGCACCTCTGCGCCGGCATCACGCAGGGCATCGACAACATCGATAACGCTGCCGCCGGTTGAAATCAAATCCTCAATCACAACAACCTTTTGCCCCGGAAGAAGCTTTCCCTCAATCCTGTTCTGCCTGCCGTGATCCTTTGCACCGCCGCGGACATAACCCATTGGCATGCCGAGAATGTGCGCTGTGATTGCAGCGTGAGCTATTCCTGCGGTTGACGTTCCCATCAGCACCTCGCAATCGGGATATTCGCGCTTCACCGTTTCTGCAAGCGCATTTTCAATATCCGTGCGGACATCGGGCGCGGTAAGCGTCAGGCGGTTATCACAGTAAATCGGACTTTTAATCCCGCTTGCCCATGTGAACGGCTCCTCCGGGCGGAGAAAAACCGCGTCAATCGATAAAAGATCCTTTGCAATCAATTCCTTCGTATTCATAACCTTTACTCCTTTCAGTCTGCAAATTCCGAAACGCAGCGTCTGTATGCCGCTTCGGGATTTTCCGCCCGGGTGACGGGTCTGCCGACAACTATATAATCGCAGCCCTCTTTTTTTGCTTTTTCCGGCGTCATAATTCGCACCTGGTCATCCGCCGCACTGTCCGCAAAGCGGATACCGGGCGTTACGGTCAGAAATTCTTTTCCGCAGCTTTCCTTGACAGCCGCCGCCTCACGCGGAGAGCAGACAACGCCGTCAAGTCCGCTTTCCGCCGCGCACTTGGCATAATGGCGGACAACCTCCTCAATCGGGCGGTCAATCAGCTGATCGCTTTTCATGCGTTCCTCACTCGTGGAGGTCAGCTGCGTTACGGCGATAAGCAGCGGCCGCGTTCCGTCCGCACGGGTAAGTCCGCGCAGCGCGGCGCGCATCATTTCCTTTGTGCCGAACGCATGGAGATTTACCATGTCAACATCAAGAAGCGACAGCACACGCATTGCCTTTTCAACAGTGTTCGGAATATCGCACAGCTTAAGATCAAGAAATATTTTGTGACCGCGCGCTTTAATCTGCCGCACAATATCGGGGCCCTCCGCATAGAACAGCTCCATGCCGATTTTGACAAAGGGGCGTTCCTCCTTGAAATTTTCGAGAAATGCAAGCGTTTCTTTTCCGGACGGAAAATCGCATGCTATGATAACATCCTTACCCATCAGTGTGAACCTCCTGTTATATCTTTTAGATTGTCTATTCCGTACTTATCCATAACGGACGGAAGCGCTTCGATAATATTTTTGCAGACAAACGGCTCTGTCAGATTCGCCGCACCTATCTGCACTGCCGATGCACCGGCAAGCATCATTTCGATTACGTCCTCCGCGCACGAAATTCCGCCCATTCCTATGATTGGGATTTTAACCGCTTCATAAGTTCTGTAAACCATGGCAAGCGCCGCAGGGAATATTGCGCTGCCCGAAAATCCGCCGATTTTGTTTGCAAGAACCGGGCGGCGCGATTTCAGGTCAATCCTCATTCCCGTGAATGTGTTCACCATGCTGATTCCGTCCGCACCGGCGCTTTCGCATGCGCGCGCAATTTCCGTTATATCCGTAACATTCGGCGAAAGCTTCATAAATATCGGTTTTTGCGTGACGCGCCTTACCGCGCCTGTGATTTTTGCCGCATTTTCCGCGCTTGTGCCGAAGCTCATGCCGCCGCACTTAACATTCGGGCAGCTTATATTAACCTCAATTATTCCGACGTTTTCACATTCGCTGATTCTTTCGCAGCAACTGACATATTCCTCCTCGGAAAAGCCGCTGATATTTGCAATGACCTTTTTGCGAAACAGCTTTGAAAGATTCGGCAGTTCCTCTTCAATCACCTTATCGATACCGGGATTCTGCAAGCCGACTGAATTTAACATTCCCGCGCTGCACTCGGCAATTCTCGGCGTTGGATTTCCGAAGCGCGGATTTTCCGTTGTTCCCTTGATTGAAATACTGCCGAGGATATTCAAATCGTACAGTTCGGCGAACTCGCGCCCGTAGCCGAATGTGCCGCTCGCCGGAATTATCGGGTTATCAAGCCTTTGTCCGCACAGCTCAACCTCTAATCTGCCCATATGATTTCCTCCTTTTCAAGCACGGGGCCGTCTTTGCATATCCGCTTTGTTCCATAAAGCGTTTTGCAGCTGCACCCCATGCATGCGCCGAAGCCGCAGCCCATGCGTTCCTCAAAGCTGAGCTGACCGCTCGTTTCCGATGCGTTATACACTGCCCTGAGCATCGGTTCGGGACCGCAGGCATAAAAATATGTGTAAGGAACGTTTTTCATCGCGTCCGTCACAAAGCCTTTCATGCCGATGCTGCCGTCCGCCGTTGTGACGATTGTTTCCGCGCCGAGCGCTTTGAATTTATCCGCATAAAATACCTCGCTCGCTTTATTGAAGCCGAGAATCACCGTCGGGTGCTTGCCCTCCGCAATCAGTTTTTTTGCAAGTGCGAACATCGGCGGTACTCCTGCGCCGCCGCCGAGAAGAAGCGGACGCGCTCCGCTTTTTTCAGTGGTATATCCGTTACCGAGCGCTGTCAGCACATCAAGCGCTTCTCCCCTTTTCATCCGCGACATTTGTTCAGTTCCTTTTCCGACGGCTTTATATATTAACGTCAGTGTATTTTCCGACCAGTCGCAAACCGATATGGGGCGGCGGAGGAAAAAACCGCTGAGCTTTATATTGACAAACTGCCCCGGGCGCGTGATTACCCCGGTATCTCCCGAAAGAAGCATTTCAAAGGTGTTTTCGGCAATTCTTTCGTTCTTTTCGATTGTGAACATACTTTGCTTCATATCTTATATTCCCCTTTCACGCCAGACCGTTTTGCCGCCGCACACTGTCAGCAGGCATTTTCCGCGGCAGCGCATTTTATCAAACGGAGTGCTTTTTCCCATTGACAGAAAATCGGCGGAATCAAGAACAAATTCCGTTTCCGTGTCAAACACTGTGAAATCCGCTCGTCTGCCGCTCCGTATGTCGCCGCCGCTGAGCATGAAGCGGCGGCGCGGCGCAACCGATAACAGCTCTGTCAGTCTTTCAAGCGTTATTACGCCCTTGCGGACAAGGCTTGTATATAGAACCGGGAACGCAGCTTCAATTCCGCTTACACCCATAAGACTGTTTTCAAGTCCGCCCGATTTTTCCGCTGCACTGTGCGGCGCATGGTCGGTTGCAATCATGTCGATTGTGCCGTCCGCAATCCCTTCGCGCAGCGCCTCACGGTCGCGCAGGCTGCCGAGCGGCGGATTCATTTTAAACCGTCCGTCATCGCAAAGGTCGCTTTCCGTCAGTACAAGATAATGCGGCGCTGTTTCAGCCGTCACATCAACGCCGCTGCGTTTGGCGCGGCGCAGCAGCCGCACACTTTCCGCTGTCGATACGTGGCACACATGATACCTGCATCCCGTTTCGGCGGCTATGCGCAAATCGCGCTCGAGCTGCCGCCACTCACTTTCGGGATTTATGCCGCGGATTCCGTGCGCCGCGGCATACTCCCCGGCGCGGATATGTTTTCCGCCGAGCAGCTCATTGTCCTCACAATGAGCTGCGATTATCACCCCGAGCGAAGCGGCTTTTTCCATTGCGGAGCGCATTATGCTTTCGCTCTGGACTCCGCGCCCGTCATCGGAAAAAATATGCGTCAGCCTTGATAGCGCGTCCATATCGCTCAAACGCTCGCCCTGCTCGCCAACGGTTATCGCCGCATACGGAAACACATTAATGCAAGCGTCACGCGCGGCTATATCCGTCTGCATGCGCAGATTCTCCGCGCAGTCGGGTACGGGTGAAAGATTCGGCATTGCGCACACTGCCGTAAAGCCGCCGCGCGCTGCCGCCGCAGTGCCGCTTTTAATCGTTTCCTTGTACGAAAAACCCGGTTCACGCAGATGAACATGCACATCCGCAAAGCCGGGAAAAATGTAACAATCATTAAAATCAAAAACCTCCGCGCCGTCAGCCGCGGTTATGTCATCCGTAACAATGCCGGAATTGACGGACAAATCTTTTCTGACGAAATGACCATCCGTGTAAACCATCGCATTTTTATACAGCTGTGACATCTGCCCCGCCTCCTTCATAAAAAAACAATCCTGCCGAACCGACAGGATTGCATACTAACCGGGCATAGCCATGGCTATACATATTTAAAACAATCTTGCCGGCATCTCTGTACCGCTTTAAAGATTATCTGTATTTTAACACACTTTTTTTCCGTTGTCAACTGAATTTTTTGTTCAGTCCGCAACCTTTTGAATTTTTCCGTTCCAGTACGTAAGCGCGTATATATCGCCGTTCGGTGCAAGCAGCTCTTCATCGGCATATCTGTAGTTGGCAACTTTCGTAATGCGGCGCTCATTGTTTCCGTCATATGTGAAATATCCGTCATGCTCAGCCGCAACCTCGTGATAATTGCCTTCATAAAGAACCATCTCGGGGCACCATTCGCATTTCAGATACAGAAGCCCGTTCGCCTCACCGATGAGCTTAACGGAGTGGTAACCGTTGCCGAACGATTCTGTTATATCTGTCATAGCGCCGCCTTCATCATAGCGGAAAAGCGTTGACTTTGAGAACATATGCTTAAATATCGTCTGAGCATATCCCCGTGCGCCGATATAAACACTGTTTCCAAGGCGCGCCGCGTTTTCTATTATATACTCATTGCCTATAAATATCGCTTTTCCGTTATTTATGAGGAAGCAGTGCGTTCCCTTGTTCATCGAAGCGCTGCCGTCATCACGATCCCAGCGCAGGTTTTCGGTAACGTACATTATATCGATTCCGTTTTTCGTAACTATATATCCGTTTACGCTGATTACAGGCTTTTTGTCACTGTTCTGCAATGCGTTCTTTAAATACCAGTCACCTTCAATTTCCGTTCCGTTCCAAAGCACCTTTCCGTTCACATCGTCAACGGTCAGCTGAGCCTCGCGGCGGTTTTCGTCATCATCATCCACCGCTCCCGTTTTCGAAAGCGCTCCCGTTTTATAATCAAGCCGATTATATTCCTCAACAGAATCCGCTGTATACTCGCCGTTTTCAAGCTGCCTTTCAACAGTCCGCGATGACCAGAGAACCGCGCCGTTGGAATCTTTTCTGACAATTACAAGCTGCGTGTAGTCCGAGCCGGCGTGTGACACAAGCGTGAACTTGCCCGGAACCCACTGCGTTGCCCAGTTGAATTCCTTTGTCGCATAATCGTACGTCATCGGGAAATACGTAACGTTTCTGAAATTGAGCAGCGGATATTCCGTGCTTGCATTGCTGATTTTCTTTCCGTTTATGTAAATCGGATAATCGGGAATAACCGCTTTGTCCGTCTTGGAATTATTCTGTGTTCCGTAAACAGGGAGCGTATTCTGAGATGCAGGGGAATATGCAATATAAAGTCCTTTTCCCTCCACCCACTGTGAGGTAAGCCCAAGCGCGCGGCAGTATTCGTATGTCATCGGGAAATATGTTATATTGCGGAACGAAATCAGCGGATAAACCGAATCGGCATAGTATACCGAAGCGTCGTTTATCAAACAGTCATAATCGGGAATAATCACCTTTTCCGTTTTTGCCGCCGATGCCGAAGCCGCCGTCAGCATGAGCGCCGCCGAGAGTGTCACAATCAGTTTTTTTGCGTTCATTTTCCACAATCCTTTCTGTCTGTATCTTTAGGTTCATACTAACATAAAAGCAGATATTTGTCAATTGAGCGGCAGTTGTTTTAATAAAGATTTAATAGTTGCAGATATAAAATAATTAAGAGTTTTTAATGCACCAAAAACGGTGCATCTGATATTGTAAAATGATAAAAACAAACAACTTCAGAAAAAAACTATTTAAAAAAAGGGGAAAAAGTATGACTTTACAAGAATTTATCAGCGAAAAAGAAAAAATAAATTTCATATTGGTTGAAGATGACAGTTAAAAAAAACAGGTGTTGGTTTGAAATTGAAAAATACATGTTATATGTCAGGATGAGTGACTTTCCGAACTGCCAAATAAAATCAATCATTAAACAGGACTTGTAAAGGAAAATCAAAGAAATTGATAAGAAATTAGGTGCAGGGAATGAATAATGTTAGAAACGATACAGTATTTAATGGTATTAAAGTTGAAAATGCTGTTCAAAAAATAATTGAGCACAGCACTAATGCCATATTCATTGTTGAAGGCAATATTCTTCGTGGAAATATACGTTTATGTCCAAACATGAATGACGCAAAATTCATCTATGTTACCGATGATATGTCTTTGGGCAGGGCAGCTCCCGCTATACTTTCAGATGAGTTTACAAAATTGAGAGCCAAGGCATTGAATAATCCGTTCGGGAAGTCATATACCGCAGAAAATTGTAGGCAGGATTCTGCCGAGCTTAAGAGTTTATCTGAATATAAAAATGCGGAAATTATTTTGCTGCAATTTGACGATTACATATCACAAATTTGGCAATTGGCTATGCAAGCATATATAGAACAGCTCGGAATAACCGATCATATTAAAAGACTGTGTATTGATGATAGCTCTTTTTGCATAAACAGCGTTGATAACATAGATATAGACGGTTCGCATAATGCTTTTTACAGCCTTATGTGCAGATATAACCCCATAAATTCAGAAAGGTATTTGATAGAACCGGATGCAATTGGTTGCTATTTGGATATAAACTCACCAACCGGAAAATTGCGTGATTACATAAGAAATGTAAGTTCTCAATTTGAAAGCCCGTTTCGTGCGTACGTTAAATTTTTAAATGATTTTCCTAAGTGGGGATTGAGCGATAACAGCTTTTTTAAGCTTGTAATTGAAACACTTTCCAAAGATGAGAGGTATATTGATAAAATTAGAAATTGGAAACGGATAATTAAAAGAGCGTGCCCTGTAAATTTTATACAAACAGGTGATGCGGGCATTACGCCCGCACCCAACATACTCATTCGGCAACCAAAGCCTGATGTATAAATTCGATTTCGGATTTTATTTTTTGGTACAGTTCGTCCAAAACAGTATCATTGGCATCTATGAATGAAACAACATTGTTTTTTTCATAGCCCCAGTCCGATTTGAAATATCCGTTTAAGTCGCCAAACAGTTCAAAAATGTGTTGGGGAGCTGACGGCTTTTTTGAATACAATACAAAATTCAAAAAGGTCGTTTTTATAGCATAGTCGGTTTTTAAATAAAAGTCAAGCTCAAAATTCACATTTTTCTCACACATTGGCAGCAAAGACGAGGTTTCGGATATTCTTCTGAAACTGTTATTTTTACGGGGTTGCCATATTCTGAACTCCAAGCCAAGCTCGGAACGAAGTCTGTCATTAAGCTTAGAAACAATATCTTTATTTACATATCTGTAATGCCAATCATCATCAGATTTATCCTCCTGTGAATTATTGTTGCTTACGGACGTAATCGTTGAAAAATGCAAAATGTTTCTAAGGTTATCTATTTCCTCATCGGAAATGTTCACATCATCATCTATCTGAATAGCATCAACAAATTTTTTCATAAACAATGATATTCTCATTATCTCGTCATCGTCATATATACCGATTTCTTCTTTTAAATTCTCATCATTATTGATAAGCGTATAATCCGAAAGCTGACAGAACAAATCATTGCTCAGTGTATCTTTCGATGAAACAATAAAATTATATAACTCATCAAATTCCATCTGCATACATATTATTGCAAACAATATTATTCGTCTTTTGCTATCGTTAGCACTGTATGAGGAGTCTTGTGAGATTATATCCAAAAGCATATATGTGTTAAATAATCGCTTTATGCTTCTTGGATTGCACCCAATCGAGGTTTCAATCAATCCGATATACTGTTTGACGGATTTCTCGTCATAAGCAATGCCCATTTCTTTCAGGGCATCAGATATATAATTTGAGATGTCATACTGTGCAACGGGCATTTTAAACGGAAGCTGAATAATTTTATCAAAAAAGCTTTTTCCTTTTTCTTCATCAACGCTGTCACCGAATTTTTGCTTAATGCCTTGCGTAACCACAGAATAATCGACAGCCAGTACAAATACGCATTTTCCGCAGTCCAAAAATACCTTTAACACCTCAAGAAGTTCTACCGCTTTTGCAGGCTGGAGCCTGTCCAAATCGTCAATAAATATTACTGCTTTTTCTTTATTCAGGCTATTCAACTTTTTATTTATTGCATTTTGAAAATCATTTTTTATTTCTTTGATTTTTTCTGCAGAATCAACTTCGGGTGCACCCATAATCTCACCCAGTTTGTCTGCCACTACACCGCCGGCAACATTATCTGCCAATATTTTTAATGCTGTTCTTGAAGCATTGCCTAATGTACCCAAAAGGTCTTTAACTTTCTTTTTATCACAGTCGAGCTCCGACAAAAGAGAACCGAGCATTGATATAGCAAGATTATCCTGCATTTGAAATTGCGAAAACTGCCATGTATTAAACCATATGGTGTGCACGTTGCTCTCATTTAGTTTAGCACGAACCATATTCATCATACTTGTTTTGCCGCTGCCCCAATCACCTTGAATTGATATGGTCATAGGGGTTTCACAGTGCAGAATAAAAGTGCATAATCCGTTTATGTATCTGCTTATCCCAAAAGTATCGTTTGCTATGTTCTCTACCGGTTTATCTGTATTACCAAACATATTTACACCACTTATCTTAAATCTTTCTCTAACTGCTCTTTTATTTTCTCGGTATTTCTATTGTGCCAATCAATAATAAATGAATCAAATTCATCTGTAATATATAAGCCGTCATATCCAAAGGAAATCCAACTTATTTCTTTTGTTTGTTGATCTCCGGTATTGCGCGTTCCCACCTTGAATTTTTTAAAATCATCACTGTCTTTGCTGAATTTTTCTCTTTGTTGCCAGCCTGCTCCATCGGGGTTTAAAGCTTCTTTTAATTTTTCCAAATCCGGACTTTCACAGAACAAATGATACTTTGAAAGCTTATCATACATAAATTTGAGATTGCCGCATTTTAAAACATCAAACAAATCTTGATGATTTATTATTTCAATATTATCTTTGGCAAGTTTGCAGTTCGCAAAATTGTTATTTCCCGAAAACAAATATATTTTTTCGTAAATATCTTTATCGTTTTCGTAATTTGCGATATCTATAGGCTCGCTGTTTTGATTTTTTACCTGGCATGTGATAGGCTTTTTATCTGATTTATTGCTTACAAAAGTAAATTCATATTTCTGACGGCTGACTTTTCCGGAGGACGGCAAAAGCATATATCCGTCATCTGCGTGCTTGTTATGAATATAAGCACATACCAAATCTTCCAAATCGGTATAGCTTAACGCACGTGTAAAATTATTCTCGTTCAGTATTACTTTCGGAACATCGGTTTTACCGCTGCTTTTTATGTCGTACATTGAAAGCATAAGCAATCGCTGCTTGTAATTGGCTATTTTTGTTATAGTTGCTTGCTGTCTTTGAGAAAATCTGCCCATAATTTCTGATGGAATTGAAGTTTCGTCACAAAATTCAAGCCATTTTTCGATTTTACACATCCATGAAATTCTGCTTGCGTTTTCTTTACTTAAAATTGTACTATCATGAAATGCAGGGTCTGTTACCTTGCCTAGGTATATATGACCATCTCTTAAACGCATGATTGCCAAATCACCGCATTTAATTTTGGACATTTCATCAACCGCAGAAGCTCTTGCGGAGAGTTCGTCATTGAATGAGTCGTTATATGCCTTTTTTGAGTTTTCATCTAATGTTACTTTTGTATGAGTATTAAAATATTCAGTCCACCAGCCGATACCGAAAATTTTATTTCGCACACACTCGTCTTGCAGACTGCGTATTCTTTCATTGGGGGTGTTTTGTTCAAATGGCTTTAGATTAATAATCCAGCAATTCATGTCTTTCATGTCATAAAATTTAATCTTTTCCATTTCCTTTCTCCTCCTTGTATTTTTCCCATATATACTTTGCCGCATTTTTTACCCGCTCACGCATATCGTGAGGTTCCAGGACCTCAATATGCGGACCGTACTGCATTGTCCAGCAAAAAAATGCCTCTTTATTGACGTCAACTTCAACAATGCATTCATCTTCGTTTAGCTTTGTTATTCTTGGCGAAAGTCCGAACCAATCAATTACCTGGTCTATAATATAATCCTTTGCCTTGAATTTTGCATGTATGCTTTCGCCGGCAAACATATATAAATGCTCTGCCATGTGTTTCGGAAGATTTATTTCGCCTTCTTGCAATTCTTTTACCGGCTTTCTGTTATCATCAAGCATTTTTATACCTGTTATCCTGTCTATGCGGTAATTTGAGAGTGTATCATATTTATCATAATTGCAGATAAGATAATATCTTCCGTTCGTTGCCGCCATTCGGTAGGGATTCACAATGTATTTTTCTTCCCGTTTCGGGTGCAGCTTTTTATCCGCGCCGTAGGAATTATACACAAACGATACCTTTTTTCCTTTGGAAATTGCCTCGTCAAGAATGTCAATTGTATAAAACAGCTCCTTGTTCTCAGGTCGGCTTTCGGGAAGACTGTAAATATTACCGACTTTTTTATCAAAATAGACATTTGACAAACTCTTTATCTTTTTTACAAGGTCATGACATTGTTTCTGCGGAATTGTCTTTGAAAAAATCACGCTGTCGATTAAAAGCCGCAGCTCCGAGTCATCAAATTCTCTTGTTATGTACCAATCGGTGCAGATAGAGGTATCGTTGCCTTGTTTATCCGTTCTTGTCACTTCGGTATAATCTATGCCGCAATTTAAGTCCAATAAATTCAGCAGATTTCTTTTTACTGTCTTGCGGTCAACCTCCATGTAGTATTCTTTTTTTAATATATCTGCAATTTCAGCCTGGGTAAGTCGATGATCCATATTGGTGTATTTTTTCAGAATATCCAATATATTTATAATTACCATCTTTTTAGGCGGTATTGTATACATTAAAACTCACCTTGCTTGTTTTATATTTGGATTTATGAAAATTGTATCATACTTTTATATAAAAGGGCAACGGATATTTAATCGGCTGCCCTAAAAAATATATAAATCTTTTTGTTGTGCAAATTACTACAAATGTCTGCAATTCAATTACGAAATTGTGTAAGCGGGCGTGCCGTAAGTGGCATTGCCGCTGTAAACTTTGTCGCCTTTTATTGTATATGCAGGCGTGCCGTAGGTGGCATTGCCTGTATAAATCTTATCGCCTTTGATTGAGTAACCCGGTGTTCCGTACGTTGCGTTACCTCGATATATTTTGTTTGCCATTTTTTATTTCTCCTGTTTTACTTTTCTATTTGTGGTTTTGTATCAATATACTTTTTAATCGAAAATTTATAATTACATTTATCGCATCGCATAGTGCATAATGTAATTATATATTCTCCTTTTTCAGTTATTTATAATGGTTGGCTTTTTATCGGTATGCTCTTTTCTATGAAATGTTTTGCCGCATTTTGAACATTGATAAGTAATATCATAATAGATGCGTTCACCCTCAATTAAAACGTCCTTTTCTATAACCTTTTCCGGGGCATTTACATACCTGTTTGTCGATGCTTTTGTTTGCCAGTCAAAATACTGTTTCTGTCCTGAAGTATTATTGTATGTTTTCATACGCTGTTTTTCCTTAAAATATACAGGTTCTCTCTCAATTTCTTCTTCGGAAATAACCGACGTTTTTTTGCTGTTACATTCAGGACAAGTCGGAAGTCTCAAATAAACAGATAATATTTTCAATAGAATCAGAGTAACAACTATTACAATTATCCAAAACATTTTTATCTTCTCCTCATATTCATCATGCTTGTTTTGCTACTGTTCCGATCACCTTGCGCTGAAATTATCATCGGGGAGTTGCAATTCACTGTAAAGCTGCATAAACTATCAGCATAACTGATTATGCCTAACAAGCCGGCTCGCTTTGATTAAGTACTCCGCAATAAGGGCATTTATTCTGCGGCGTTCTTTTCCCGTTAATTTTGCCCTTGTCGGCACATGAGCGGCAATATATTTGTCCGCATTTTTTGCACCGCTTCATGTTAGCCCCCGAATGATTACAAATTGTGCATTTTAACATGATAAAACCTCCTTTCTGAATTTTGATATACTATTTTATCAATTATTACATGACAAAATATGTACATCTTATTTATAATATTTTGTTATGTCTAAAGAATATCATAAGGCATGTACCAATTTTATGCCATAAGATATGATAATATATCTTATAAACAAATAAGTAAATAAAAAAGTGTGCAGAACAATCATTGTCTGCACACCGAAAAACACAAACTCCGATTGCTGCTAAACAAACTTAATAGATGAGAATTTCTCCTACATTTACCAAGTGAAATTTGTGTTTTTACCAAATTCTAAATGGCAAATGTAAAAGGGTATAAGTATCCTATTATAGTATAGAGAAAATCTTGTATCTATTAAAAAAAGTTTGTTTAGCATATTTATAATAACATATTTTTTTAATTTTAGCAATAGGTTTATGTCAAATTCATCAAAATAACGACAAGTGTTTTATGTCATGCACCGGAAATCCATTTTTGATTAAGACAATATAAGCATAGGCACAGTAAATTTGCTTTTTGCTGCATTTACTGTGCAATCAGCACAAGGCTCAGCGCTTTTGAAATAAACAAAAATAGCATATAGCTGCAACGAAATTACAGTTATATGCTATTTTTTAAGAAAGTACAAAAGGATAGTCTGCCGCACACTTTGTGTGCAATGGGATGTACCGGTTCGAAGATTAATCCCTATCAATCAGGTCGTGATTAATCATAATATTATCAATAACAGCCCCCAATGCCTTATTACAGCATTGCTTCAAGATTCTTTCTGATTGCTGCGATAAAGTCGGCAGAGTTCACAACGGTGGGTGCTGCGCCCTCCCAAAGACCTGCAAGGTCCTTTGTCATTGTGCCGCCTTCAATCGTATCTATTGACGCTTTTTCAAGCTTATCGGCAAAGTCGCAGAGCGCCTGCTCGCCGTCAATTTCTCCGCGCTTTCTGATTGCGCCCGTCCACGCAAAAATGGTTGCGATGGGGTTTGTTGACGTTTCCTCACCCTTAAGATATCTGTAGTAGTGGCGCGTAACCGTACCGTGCGCCGCTTCATATTCAAAATTGCCGTCAGGACTTACGAGCACACTCGTCATCATTGCAAGCGAGCCGAAAGCCGTGGAAACCATGTCGCTCATAACGTCGCCGTCATAGTTTTTGCACGCCCATATATATCCGCCCTCGCTTCTTATAACGCGCGCAACGGCATCATCAATCAGCGTGTAGAAATACTCGATTCCGAGCTTGTCAAATTCGTCCTTGTATTCGTTTTCGAAAATTTCCTGGAATATCAGCTTGAAAGTCTGGTCATACTGCTTTGAAATGGTGTCCTTTGTGGAGAACCACAAATCCTGCCTGGTATCGATTGCATATCGGAAGCAGGAATGCGCAAACGAACGGATTGAATCGTCCTTGTTGTACTGCCCCTGGATAACGCCGCCGCAGTCAAAATCAAATATGGTTTTGCGCGTTTCGTTGCCGTCCTTATCAGTGAAAACAAGCTCCGCTTTTCCCGGAACGGTTGTGCGCATTTCAGCCGCCTTGTAAACATCACCATAAGCATGGCGCGCGATGGTTATCGGTTTTTTCCACTTTTTAACCGCCGGGCTGATTCCCTTAACAAGCACCGGAGCACGGAAAACGGTTCCGTCCAGAATTGCGCGGATAGTTCCGTTGGGACTTTTCCACATTTCTTTAAGATTATATTCCTCAACGCGCTGCGCGTTCGGCGTGATTGTTGCGCACTTAACGCCGACGCGATGCTTTTTTATAGCTTCACCGGCTTCAAATGTTACGCGGTCATCCGTTTCATCACGGTGCTTGAGTCCGAGGTCGTAATATTCCATATTCAGCTCAACGAAAGGAAGCAAAAGCTCGTCCTTTATCATTTTCCAGAGAATACGGGTCATTTCGTCGCCGTCCATCTCAACAATTTTATTCTTCATAGGTATTTTTGTCATTGCTTTTTCATCCTTTCAGCGTAGTAGTTAATAAGGCATCCGTCAAGAATGATTTGCCGTTCGTCATCGGTAAGACCCTTTATATAAAGCTTTATGACTGCCTGCTGCTTTCCTCCGGAAATAACGTAGCCGTCAATGCTTTCCTCGCCGTTTTCAATCATTTTGCGGATTCCCGGAACGAAAACGTAATCCCCGTCGTGATAATCAAAGCTTACGGAGCGGTCAATCGTGAACGGAAGAATGCCCCAGTTAATGCAGTTTGAGCGATAGCGCTTCGTTGCAAATTCATAGCAGATATTTCCGAAGCCGCCGAGCACCTTCTGGCAGCTTGCCGCCTGTTCGCGCGCCGAGCCGTCTCCCGGCTTTTCGGCAAACACGCATGAACCGAACTGCGTTTTTGCAGCCGTTTCCTTTCCGCCGAAAGAGCTGAGCGCAGCCGTCATTTCTTCGGGGATATTCCCTGCCGTTCTCTCGCGCTCTGCCGCCGCAACAGCCTTGCTGCGCGCAGCATATTCCGGCACACGCCTTGAAAGCGCAAATTCCGCAAGGCGCATCGGATTCGAACGGTAGCTTGAGGTTTCGCCGGACGGAATAAGCTCGTCCGTTGTCGTAACCTCGTCATGAATAACCGCTGCAAGCTTCAGAAGCACATTTTCGGCAAGGGGGTACATTTTCGGCCAGTCGGTGATATTCGGACCGAGAATGAGCTCCGCCTTTTCATCGGGGTTGCCGAATCCGTTATAAACACGTCTTTCATACACGCCGCTGTCAAAGGAATATGCCTCATTTGCCGGCGTATAATCAATATCGGTTGCAGCCGTCAGCACACCGCCGTTTGCAGCCGTTGCCGCAATTGAGCGCGCGTCCATAAGGGCAACTCCTGAAAGCTGACCGTCGGACGGTTTCGAGCCTTCTCTGTTCGGGAAGTTGCGCGTTGTGTGCCTGATTGAAAGCGCATTGTTCGCCGGAACATCGCCTGCACCAAAGCACGGACCGCAGAAGCACGGCTTAAATACCGCACCGGCTTCAAGCAATTTTTGCTGAACGCCGTTATTGATAAGCGCAATGTTAATCGGCACACTTGAGGGATAAACCGAAAGGTTAAAATATCCGCTCCCGATATTTCCATGCTCAATTATTGACGCTGCTTCGCATATGTTATCGAACATGCCGCCGCTGCACCCGGCGATTACGCCCTGGTCAACCGTAAGCACTCCGTTTTTAACTTTGTCGGTAAGCCTGTAATTTACCTTTGAGCCGAATTTCTCTGCGGCGGATTTTTCAACCTCGCGCAGAATATCAGCTGCGTTCTGCTGAACTTCATGCACAGTAAACGCATTTGACGGGTGGAACGGCATTGCAATCATCGCTTCAATTTTTGAAAGGTCAATCACGATTGCCTTGTCGTAATATGCTCCGTTTTCGGGGCAGAGCTTTTTATATTCGCTCTTTCTGCCGTGTATCTCAAAATATTTCTCCGTGCGTTCGTCAGTTTCCCAAATGGACGAAAGGCACGTGGTTTCCGTTGTCATAACATCAATGCCGATTCTGAAATCCATCGGCAGATTTTTAATGCCCGGGCCTGCAAATTCAAGCACACAGTTTTTAACAAATCCGTCTTTGAATGTTTCCCCGACAAGTGCAATTGCAACGTCCTGCGGACCCACGCCGCGGCGCGGCGCGTTTTCAAGATACACAAGCACAACCTGCGGTGCGTCAACATCGTATGTATTTTCAAGAAGCTGCTTAACAAGCTCCGGGCCGCCCTCGCCCACGCCCATCGTGCCGAGTGCGCCGTAGCGCGTGTGGCTGTCCGAGCCGAGAATCATTTTTCCGCAGCCTGCCATCTGCTCACGTGCATACTGATGAATAACCGCCTGGTTTGCCGGAACATATATTCCGCCGTACTTTTTCGCCGCGGAAAGGCCGAAAACATGGTCATCCTCATTAATCGTTCCGCCGACAGCGCACAGGCTGTTGTGACAGTTTGTCAGCGCATAAGGAACGGGGAAACGCTCCAGCCCGCTGGCGCGCGCCGTCTGAATTATACCAACATATGTTATATCGTGCGAGATAAGTGCGTCAAACTTGATATTAAGCTTGTTCTTATCATTATTTACGCAGTGACTGCGCATTATTCTGTATGCCATTGTACGCTCACGCGCCGCAGCAGGCTCGCCGCAGAGCGCCCTTCCCTCAGCCTCGGAAAGGATTTTACCGTCATCGGTGAGATAAACACCGCCTTGTTTTCTTTCAAGCATAATCTGAACCTCCGTAAATCAATACGGATATTCTATCATACTTTTTCTCTAATCTCAATTATTTTTTTGCTTTTTTTGCTATATTCTTGTTCCGATTATGTGCAGATAGCGGATGGATGCCGCTCTGTAGCTTGTAATCGGGCGCATATAGGCATTATCATCATGTGCACAGACAAATATTTTTCCGCCGTAAATCTTGGCGATAACAGCCGAATGATAAAAATATCCGTCGCAGTCACCGAACTGAACGATGTCACCCTCGCGAACTGCATTTTTCTCTGTTTCAACGGCAAACGGGCCTTTATTTGCTCTGCCGGTAAGATACTTATACAAAAGCTCAGGCTCCGTCCATGACGGAGATATATCTTCCTCCGAAGTATAATACCATCCGTTTTCACGCGATGTGTTCATAAAACCTGCGCCGGAATATAAACACTGCGAAACAAAGTTTGTTCCCTCTCCGCAGCCGTTTTTGATTCTGTAATGCCCGTTGTGCGAAAGCGCCCATTCTTTTGCATAGTCAACAACCGCTTCTCTGTCAAACAATTCCATAGTCTTCCTCCTGTGAAAAAAATTTAATTTTCTATAATAATTCTATTGACAAATCGGAAGATTATTAGTAAAATATATATGTTGACGAAAAATACTTGCTGGTGTGGCTCAATGGCAGAGCAGCTCATTCGTAATGAGCAGGTTGTCAGTTCGATTCTGACCACCAGCTCCAAACCGTGATGGATTTTTAATTCATCACGGTTTTTGTATAGTAATGAAAATAAACCTATTTTATGGAGGCGCGCAATGAAAAGAGCGTTAATTATAATTTATAGTGTTCAATTTTAAACATCACTATTATGATGTTTTATCCGCTAAATTCCATTCGATGATTTAAGTTTCACTTGGCAATTCTGCTAATTTACAATCCTATTTTGTATAAAATTTGCATATAAAAAGAGACAAACATCATTATAACTATGTTATAAAAAGCGTTTGTCTCTTTTGGTGCTCGAGACCGGGGTCGAACCGGTACGCCTTTAAGGGGCACGGGATTTTAAGTCCCGGGCGTCTGCCTGTTCCGCCACTCGAGCCAATACAGTATATTTATTATAGCTTAAAATAGATTACATGTCAATAATAAAAAAACAAAAAATTGAAAACTGTTGTGATGCAATTGATATGTCAGGACATTGCACTTACTCCGAATCGGAAAGCCTTAAACGGATTACAGATGAGCTATAATGTGTCAAATGTTGAGATCGCGCAGCAACCGATATAGCAACCGCACACAAATTTTTAAAAATGAGTGCAAATTTTTTAGACATAGAAAAACCGCTTAACCCTAACGGTTAAGCGGTTTTTACTGGTCTGAGTGGGGAGACTTGAACTCCCGGCCTCTTGAACCCCATTCAAGCACGCTACCAAACTGCGCTACACCCAGATTAGCTACTCGATTATTATACATAAAACGGCCGGTTTTGTCAAGAACTTTTTTCAACATTTTTATGTTTTTGTGTGTAATGTGTTACATTCCGAAATGTTTTGTTACGGGATAAACTCACAACAAAACGTACCGGAGAAAAATAATAGCAAGTGAAGCTTCTTTGTGTTAGATTTTTCACCGCAAAATCCAAAACAAAGGCTTCAAAAAAACGGGTTCGTATATTAACACATCTGCCTAGGGTTATTGACGGCACCATATTCAATTATAATCCTATATTTTGAAATAAATTTTTTACATCCCTTACCGCGTCTTCAGAAGCGGAGTTATTGCATTGGAATTCTGTTGCCGCGCGTTTCAGACGCCATACAAATATATGTCTGAACCAACGGCGAATTTCCATTATCGGAGTCAGCCATCTGTGTTTTTCAAGAATCGGATATAGTTTTTTCAACTCTTTATAAGGGATAAATATTTTATACAGTATATATTCATATTTTCCGCCCAATTTTTGTTTCTGCACCATTACTTCATTTTCGTGCGTTCCAAACACTCCGCCGCGCAAAATATAATCTTGCATCTGATATGTAATATCAGTATGTTCAGCATTATTAAACCAAACTTCCGAAAGTAATTCAGCCGCTTTTGAAAACTTTGTAAGTCCTGCATCGGCAAACAGTGAATCGCATGTTTTTCTGTCATAATTAAAATTATGATTAAGTATATAAAGGTCAATAAAAGGACGTATGCCGCAGCCTCCGATTTCAAAATGCTTTGCCATATGTGCAATATGATAGAAATAAAACAATTCACCGGACATTTCACACCAATACTCATAATTGTTATGTTTTATTGCCGTGTCCCAAACCTTATCAAGAACCTTTGCGGCAGAATTTGCCAAATCATTATCAATGAGATTGAAATGCAATTCCACATGACAGCCGCTTGCAGTATAAAAGGAAGCCTCATATTCATGCATACCCGCATATTTGTATTTCAAATTATCTGTAAAATACGCTTTAGCAGTTTCAATATCACAGTCGTGAATAAGCACATCTATATCTGCGCTCGTTCTCATCCAAGGCTCAGGATAATACTCACGAATTACCGAACCTTTAAGAGGAATAAACGGAATCTTAGCCGTTTCAAGCGCATTGCAAATATTTTTTAATTCATAATCTAATTTTATATAACGATAAATGGATATTGAAATTTTATCATCCAACTCTTTAAACTCTTTATTTATCAATCCATTTTTCTTTAGAGCAAAAGCCAATATATTTATGACATCGTGCTTCTTTGCGATATTCATCATTTCCGGCAGCATATCTTCGTTAAAAAGCAATCTTTCTTCTTTTGTAACAGGTGTGTTACAAACTGCAGAACGCAGCAAAGCAAACAGAATTCTACTCGTTTTTGCATCCATTACAATATCCCTTTCCGGTTTTTAGCCTCTTCTGAATATATCCCCCGTATACACCTTATCTGCTTCCGCTATTGCAATTGCCATTACCGATTCTGCCGAATATACAGACATTAACTTCTAAACTACTTCCTTATAAGTGCTTTAACGTACTTTATAACGTTTTTATACTCATCCGTTTTCCTGTAACAGAGCAGAACAATCAATCCGCTTGATACAGCGGTATACAGCACACCCAAAACAAATTCAATTATTGTTTTTTGCATAAAGAATTTTATAATTATTTTACCGATAAAACAATTTGCAAATATGGTGACAAAATAAACAAAATACTTCAAATAATACCTTTTAACGCTCGAATCAAAAACAATATTATAAATGAGTTTCGGGTCATACCAAAGTTGTGTAGCAGCTCTTGAAACAACCGTTCCGAATAAAACTCCCGCCAA
Organism: uncultured Clostridia bacterium; assembly: GCA_934454525.1. GTDB lineage: Bacteria > Bacillota > Clostridia > UMGS1883 > UMGS1883 > UMGS1883. The sequence goes on along the minus strand of CAKSFM010000007.1, from coordinate 60,320 downwards.
ACCCATATATTTAACAGCAATCAGCGATACCACCAGATTTACAATCGCTGTAGCCAGCGGTCTTAGTCTCCCTTTGTGGAAAATACCGTTTGCCGTTCTAAACATATCGACCGAAAGATGCATATTTATTATAAATGAATTTATGCACAACAGAATTTTAATAAAGCTGTTTAATATGTATCGCTTTCCCCACAGCGTTTCTATAAAAGGATCAATGCACAGCCACAGTCCGGTACATTCAATTTCCGAAAACATGAAAGTCAAAAAACTAACCGTTAAAAAAACTCTTTTTTGCTCATGCTTGGAATTTAATACGGATAAATTTCCGATTGAAGCTGTCATTGCCGAAATTATTTGGTACATAATTGAATTTACCGTATTAAAAATCATATTATAATTTGACATCAGAGTAACAGATGTGATATTAATAAAGCGCGATATAATCAAGCTGTCCGTACTGTTTAAAACAATACCGCTTGCCTTATATATAACAATGTCTTTTACATCCTTAAAAAGCGAAAAAATATCTGTTTTATCTATTTTTACCTTATCGGCAATCCCCTGCAAATCTCTTTTTGCGTATACGGAAATTGCAATATTAATCATAACAACCGCTAAAATTTCCAGTATCAGATACGCTATAAAGTTTTTTGTTGTAACAAGTATAATGATTTCCAAAACTGTTTTTAAAATTGTTCCTATACCCTCAATACCTGTTACCACATATTGTTTCTGTTCCGCAATAACAAATGTTGCTTTATAAACAAGCAGGTAGGAAAATGCAGTTTTCAAAAGATACATTATATATATTAATTCTTTGCTTTCCTTAATGCCAAGTTCTCCATTAACGAAAAAATCAAGAAAAGGAATAAAAGACAGACCGATTACCAGTATCACCATGCTTACAGCTAAATACACATATTTATAAAGCTTCATTAACTGTGCAATGCGATAATTGTTCTTCTCTGCAATAGGTTTATATAATGAAAAGCTAACCGCAGTGCCGATGCCCAATTCGGTAAACGATAATATATTCAGTATATCCGTAAAAAGTGTGGAAATGCCGGTATAGCGATCGCCCAGATACTTCAGAAAAACAGTTCGCATAATAAAGCTGCAAACCATAGTTGTAAGTCTTATAATCAAATTTATCGTTGCATTTTTTACTGACTTTTGTGTTCTTGATGTTTCGCTGTGTTTTTTACTTATCATAGTATTCCGCCTCAGATCATTTTTAGCAAATGCGGCTTTAGCCCTGCTTCTTCGTTTGTATAAAACAGCTGCATTATAACGCTGCCAAAGCTTTCATTTCCTTCCACCAGTTCAATATCCGTCGGTGTTATTGCCACATCCCACGCCACAATACGAATCTCGGGAATCAGCATTGCTGCACTTTTTACAGTGTCAACAACCTCATTATACCGGGGAATTTGAAAACCGATAGCATTTAATCCGTCTGCGCCGGTTTCATATGAGCCGTTTGACGATTTTTTTGAATAAAATAACGAATCGATTTTACCGGTTGATATGTTAATGCGTGCCACTCTTCCGCCTTGTGAGATATTATCTATTTTAGCATTTTTACCGCCTATTCTTATCCCGGCAAACAACAGTTCTACATTATCATTTTTCTTTACGGTTACAATTCTAAGTGTATTCAGTGAGCTGTTATTTAAAGCTCTGACTTCATCACAATTAATAATTTGTTCCTCAATTAAATTTAAGTTATTTTTCTTCAGATATGATATAATGCTGTCTGAGTTTTTTTCTTTCAGATTTTCAATTACCTGAACCTCTTTGCCGCTGTCACCATGACTTGCTTTAGCAACCACCGCGTCATGAGAGCTCAAAAAATCCTTAATTTCTGCATCTGAACACCTGTTTGTGTCTATCCAAGAGCGTTTTATATATTTTTTAAATTTTTCAAGGAAGATTGTTTTTTCATGAAAGATGTCCCTGTAATCTTTATTATTCAATTTATTATAGAGCCTGAAATTAAAAAATGTAGTTATGTATGTTTCTCTGTTTCTTTTTGAGCGTACAAAAAAATCCAAATCGTCATACTCCGTCCACATAGCGCCATATCTGACAGCACACCACACCATGTCACCTATAACCCTTAAAACAGATACATTATACCTGTCTGATATCTTTTTTGAAATAGCAATCAGTGTTTTTCTATATTCTTTTTTGTATATATAATACAGCGGGTCGAGTATATACATTGCTTTCCTCCTACTCAGTCTTGCATAATAATGCCTGAAATTCGTCTGAAAAGGTGTTAAATGATTCTGCCTCCTTTTCCATTGACGTTTTTATTTTTTGCTGAAATTCGCCGGTCAAGGCTTTGTCAATTACACACATCATCTCATTTATTATATCGTTTCTGTCAATATCGTTACCGTCAAAATAACATTCGCTCATTCCCAAACGTGTGCATAGTAAGTCCTTTAGTTTCCCTTCATATATTCCATCATTATAATCCGAAAAATCTATTGTAAGTACCGGCGTCTCATGCCGTAACGAAAGAAGCGTTCCGTGAAAATAGCTTGTTACAACCATTTCCGCGCACGACAATACACTCGCCCATTCAAACGGATTCAAATCATACAAATACTTGTCTGCATATTCCGAAGGACGAAAAAGTGTTATTATCTGATACTTTCCGGCATATTTCTCCCGGATTTTTTCTGCAGGCAAACAGTCGGGCAGCATCAAAACAATGTATTTTTTTGTTAAATCACATTTGTGCTTTTTTAAAATTCTGTTTTTAAAATCGTATGAGTATTTTTTGATTGCCTCCTTGTCAATGAATACGGTAGGATCACAACAATGTAAAACTTTTGCGCTATTGCAGCAGGCACGGACAAAATTTTCGGAATTTTTATCTCTGACGCCAACAATATCCATGTGTGAAAACACTTTTCCGCATTCGTCCAACATCTTTTTATTGACATCTGAATATCTTAGTCCGTGAACGGAAGCTGCATATGTAATTATTCTGCAGTTTTCAAATTTATACATAGGAATATATGCGGTCGGATAACCGTTCTGATTCCAGTTAAATATTGCGTCACTGCCTATTATTAATATATCATACGTTTTGTCGATAAATTTATACAGATCCGTCAGGTTTTTAAAACTGCTTCTCTCAGACAGCGGAAGTGTTTTATATGCCTTTTTAAACGAACATATTTTTTGCATATCGCGAATACCGTTTATAACTCCATAATGCTTTATTCCCCATAAAACATTAATCGGTATTTTCCTTTTTTCAAGAGGGGCTATATAGTCAATTATTTCAACCGAATCTTTCGGCATTTTTTTTCGGAGCATATCGGAAAGTGCGTATGCCTGCAAAAATGCACCGTAATTTATTGATCTGTGAAATGTTAATATTCCGATTTTCATTTAGCTATTCCTCCGTTTTAATTTATACTGCAAACGCTATTCTTTAAATCTTTACCTCTAAAAACATATTTGTTTGCTTGGTGTTTGATTTTACTATAACCCAAGTAAGTATATAAAAAAACATAGAGTTAAACCATGAATGGTCAACAGCTAACAAAATGCAGAAAATCACAAAAAACACTTTGCCGTGACCGGTCATTTTTCTTGCTATAGCTATCAATGTACATATTAAGGCAGTAATACCAATGTAACCAAAATTCAGCAGATTCGATACAATATCGTTCGAATAATCCATTGCTAATCTAAAGTAAAACGGATACTGATTAAACCCTACACCGATAAATTTATTAATGTAATTATAACGGTCGAATAAAGTGATATATCCGTTTATTCTTTGCGAATACGATGAAGTATCCCTTTGTTTGGAACTGTCTATATTATCCAAACGCTGCGTGTAGTAATCAATCAAATTTTTTATACCGTCGTTTGTATTATATAAATTGACAATAACGGCAACTACAGCGCCAATTAATATGACAAAAAGAATCTTTGTACTGATTTTTGTATCATTATCAAAAAGCAGCAGCATTATCAGCGATATTGCAAGACCTGCTATACCTATCAGCGAACCCGAAAGTATACATGCCATTCCGCAAATAATTGATTTGATATATTTCTTTTTTTGAAGCAAGTGAATTGTTATAGGTATTTCAAAAAAAGCCAGATATGACGGTTCTTCAAAAAACGAATGAACTCTCAGGTCACCTGTATTTTTATCAAAAACTCCGCCAAAATAACTGTTTTTTCCCGTTGGAAGAGGCAATTTTCCATCATAGAAATCCACCCCGGCAGAAGCGAATATAAATTGCAATATAGCAAGAATCGCACAAAGCAATCCTATTATCTCAACTGCTTTATAAAAATCATCTTCATACCGAAGTATCTGCGTCCAAATCCCGCTGTAAACAAACAAATACAGCGAAAATACAATCGCTATTTTAAAGGATAAATTAAAATATGTATACATTGAATCTGTTAATAAAAAAGAAATTATGCTGAGAACAAAATCAATACCGATCAGAACAAACAGCGGCTTGTACAATGCCATTTTGTTATATAAAGCCAGATACAGTACCATAAACAAAATCAATCCGTCGCATATAGCCATGCCGCCGTCAGATATCGCATAAGGATCAAGTATAAACATAATAATCGGAAAAATTGATATAATTCCGATGCCTCTTGGCTTTACAATATCGTTATTCATTGTTGAATATTCCTTTCATCATATCTGAAATTCTGTTAGTATGATTTTGAGTTCCGTAGTAAGTATTAAATAAATGTTCGTACTCTTCTTTAAGCTCATCTTTATCAATCGGCAGGTTAATTGCTTTCATCAGCTCTGAAGCGTCATTCAAAGAATCAAGAGCGACTGCATATTTCATGTTGCCTGATATTTTTCTGAAATCGTCCAAAACACTGCTGAATATCGGTATAACCCCGGCAGACATATACGAGGATAATTTTGTTGGCGTTGCAACACGATTTACAATTGAATCTCTGCGGACAACAAATCCATAAACAATATCCTTTAACTCATTTTGAACATCTTCTTTTTTTACGCATTTAACCTCATAATTTTTAATTCCCAGCGCTTTGATTTTTTCAATCGCTTCCTGCACGGAAAATGTCAGAACTTTAAAATGCGCATCGGGAAAACGATTTTCAATCTCTTTATATAATTTTGCAGTTTCATCAAAGCACTGCCACAAATCCAACGAACCCACATATGCAAAATTCTTCTTTGTGTAATCCTTTGCGTCAATCGAATCCGGCAAAAGCTTCTCGTTATAGCAAGGCATACAATAGCTTTTATGTGCAAAAGAACGGCGCGCCAGGCGTTCATAATGCTCTTTCATATATTGAGAGCAAAAGAAAACCATCTGTGCCTTTTTCATTGCAAAGCAATCCATATAATTAAGAATGCGGTATCTGAGTTTGCTTTTATTGCGCATGTATGATTCATCCGCCGTTGCTCCCTGCTGCCACAAAATAAAATTTTTATATCCTTTGTGATAAAACTTAAATGCGTCTATCCCCATAGGAAAAACATACAAATCGTTCTTATTCATTCCTTCAACGCTGACTATTTCATCACAGGTAAATCCGCATTGAATTAACGACTGCTTAATTACATCCAGATATCCGTTTAACACCACAATATTATTATAATTCACATAAAAATGCGCTGCTTTATTCATTTCGCACTCCTGATTTACTATTCAAAAATTTTCTGCAAAGCCTTTTTCAAAAATGCTTTTTTAGGTTTCCAAAAACTATTTTGATACTTTTCCCATTTTCGGGCATACTCGTTATAAATTTCATCACCGAAAAGATCGTACATTACCTTTAGCTGCGCTATATGCAGTTTGTGATAAAACGGACTGCATATCCGCTTGCCATCCTCATATTTGCTCCAGTATTTTATATCAAAGTCCGGCAGCTTCTTTTTCAGTGAATTAAGAGTCGCATTAAGTGTTGCCTGTGTTTTTTCATCATTTGTAAATTTACAATAATCATACAATCCCCATAACGAAAAAATCCAGCCGTTTAAAATAAGCGGTTCATGCGTACACTCATACAAATACACGTCTTTGCCGATATAATCGGTTGCTCCGCCGTTTGGAATCGGCTTTAACATAAAGTCTTTTGCTCTGTGTGCTGCGTTTATATACTTCTCATCTTCTGTTACGATATACGCCCGTATAAGCATTGAAATACCCTCGCCCTGCGCCATAGAAGAGTAAGGATGTTCGGGATTTTCATATAAAAATGTTGTCCAGCTTCCATCATCATTCTGATTATTAACAGCCCATTCGGCACATGCTGCAATTTTATTTTTATATTTTTCTTCTTTAGTTTTTAAATACAGATCATATGACGCAAGACCGTACTGAAATATCCCTATAGAGAAATATATTTCTTCGCCCGTGTCAACATAATATTTCGGCACAAGAATGTCAGGATTGTCTTTTGTTACCTTTTCGGTTAAATCGTTGTAATATCCTGCTACCTCTGTTTTTGAATAGCAAGTGCCGACGCCCTGATTAACGTGTGAAATACTTTTTCCCGCAAGCATCTTATACCATTTTTTTATTTTGTAAACAGAAATACTCATCTGCAACCGCCTTCTATCTGATTCAGCAATACTTTTACTGCCGCATCTATTTTATATTTTTCAGCCTCATGTAAACAGTTTTTCTTCATATTTACAAGCATCGCCGGATTAGCCGCCGCCAATTTCAGTAATTCCACAAATTCGGATTGTGCGCCCGTTTTATAAACATACCCGACATTCTCATTCACAATCTCCGCATTATATCTCCAGTCACTTGCAATAACGGGGATTCCCGCGGAAAAAGCGTCTATGAGAGTGCCGGCAAAGCCTTCTCCCTCGTAATATGTGGGAAACAATAATGCAAAGTATTCCTTAAGCATTTCCACACTTTTATCAAAAGGAACTACACCGCCATATCTTATATAAGCCGGAAACTTTTTTTGCAGATTCTCAAACCAATCCGTTTGTTCCGAGTCAATTTGCCCATATATGTCAAGCGAAAATGCCTGATAGCCTAAATCCGCATTGACCTTAATTACGGCTTGCACCGCATCCTCAATTCCCTTTTCTTTCATCACACGGGAAAAGGTGCAAAGTTTATATGGAGCACCCTGTGGGTAGACAAGCTCATCTTCCGAAAGAACTGTCAGCTTTTTGCAGTTCGGCATAACAAACAGATTTCTAAGCCCAAGCTTATGCAGCGCTTGCTTCATTGTATTTGTTTCAACATAAATTCCGCAAAAATTTTTCAGTCCGGATATGAGCATGTTTTTATCCGACAAAAATTCAGGCAGCCATCCTCCGATAACTACGTAATGAAGCTTCTTTTTGAAAATCCTGTTCCAAAAACCGAGAACCGGCGTTAAAAAACGCAATCCGTTTTCCACAGGCATAATCACCACATCGTCGCACTTGTGCAGCATTTGCGGGATTTTGCAAAGCAGTTCAGGTATTTTTTTTATTCCTCCTGCCAAATCAAGCAGCACTACATTATCATTTCCAAATTTTTTTTCTATTTCGGAAGTAACGATTTTCGTCTTGATTGTTTGCCCGTTCAAAAGGTTCTGACCGAATCCAAAGTGACCTATTATACATATTTTCTTCACAGCGCACCTCACATAAAGTACTTTTTGAACGCGTTAAAGCCGAAACTCAGCACATGCACCGCCGCGCTGAATTTGTTAATTTTCTCATCCTGCGTCTGAATCTCCCATACCTGCTTAATGCTTTTAAATTTATTTGACGAAAGTGAACCGCTTGCAACACGATATTTTACAAGAGCTTCGTTAATTCCTCTTGCAGCTGCACCGCCGCGCAAAAGCATAAGCCACGTTGCATAGTCCTGACCGCCGCGGCGAAGCGGCATGCGGAAATCGCCCAAAACCGTTCTGTCTATTACGACGGAAGAAGTTGCAATTATGGTATTGTGCAGCAAGTATTTGTAGTCGCACGATTCTTTTATATTTCGTTTTTCTTTGATGATTCTGCCGTTTTCGTCCATCATTTCAATTGCCGTATACGAAAACGGAGCCTTTGTTTTTTTCATCAGTTCAATCTGCCTGCTGATTTTATCGTTTTTCCAAACATCATCACTGTCAAGGAAAGCAACATATTGCCCTTTCGCAAGCTCCAATGCCTTATTTCGCGCCGCACCCGCACCCATATTCCTTTCCTGAAGAAAATAAACGATTTTACCGTGTTTTTTCTGATACTCCGATATAATCGCTGCTGAATTATCCTTTGAGCAGTCGTCAACAAGAACAAGCTCTATATCTTTGTAATCCTGTGCAAAAACCGAATCAAGGGTGGGCGCGAGATACCTTTCGGCATTATAAATCGGCATAATAACCGACACCAATCCTCCGACATATGTTCTCTCCATTACTTTTCCTCCAAAATTATTCTATCTGTAAACCGGTGTAACCCAATGCATGAAATCCGCGTTTCTCCCTGTTGCGGCTTCAAGATATGCCATATGCAATTTATTTGTAATGTCTTTTGCATTATCATTGCCTACAGTATACCTGTCAATTGAAAGTATAGGAGTTATTTCCATTGCCGAGCCGCACAGAAAAGCTTCATCGCAGGTATAAAGCTCGGTTCTGTCAACGGAACGCTGAATTACCTCTATACCCATACTTTCGGCAAGTCTGATAACGGTATCACGCGTGATGCTTTCAAGAACGCTGTCGGTAAGCAGCGGTGTAATCAGAGTATTATTCACAACCATAAAAAAGCATGAGCCGGGACCCTCTGCCACTTTTCCGGCATCGTTCAGAAATATACAGGTGTCATAACCGTTTCGTATCGCTTCACGCTGTCCGGCACGGCTGTTTATGTAATTTGCGCCGCATTTAATTCGCGGTGAAAGCGTTGTGTCGGATATTCTTCTCCACGATGTGACGCAGCAGTTAAGACCCTTTTTGTTATATTCTGAGCTTGTCCTGCCCTTTGGTATCGGTGCAACGAACATCCCGACCGGCTCTTCCGAACCCCATGAGCCAAACCCGTCAACAAACAGGGTTTGCCGCACGGACAAATTCTCGTCATACTCATTAGCGGCTATAACATCGGCAAACGCCCTTTTCATATCGTCTTTTGTATAAGGACAGTTAATCTGAATCAGCTTTGCCGAACGCAGCAAACGGTTATAGTGATCATCCAAACGGAAAGCATATAACTGTTTTGTTTCATCATTCCAATAGCAGGGAATCCCTTCAAAAACATTTAAACCGAATTGTGCCGTCGGCGCAAGAATGTTAATTCTTGCATCGTTGACATTCACGATTTCACCTTTGTACCAAATAAATCTGTTCGCAACGTCTGTTTTCATTTTATCAACCTCTTATTTTATTCCGACTGTTTCAGTAATTTCTTCATCAGGCAAATGAGCAATACGAATAATTTCTTCTTCCGCAAATTTCGCAGCTTCAGCATCATTCATTTCCTTATCAGCCTTTTCTTCATATATATCCTGCTTTTTAAACACTTTCGCAACTGTACCCGCCAATATTTTTATATCAAGCCAAATACCCTGCTTTTTGAACTCGTCGATATAGATATTATCGTATGTAACCTTCTCGTCCCACGAATTTTCGTTTCTTCCCTTGATTTGAGCAAGTCCGGTTATTCCGCCCCGCATCTCAAACCGTTTTTTATATTTTTTATTCAGCGTTTCAAAATCCCCAAGCTCATAAGAAACGCACGGGCGCGGCCCGACCAATGAAATATCGCCTTTGACCACATTCCAAAGCTGCGGCAATTCATCAAAACTGCTGTTCCGCAAGAAGCGCCCGACCTTTGTAACCCGCGGGTCATTTTCATAGTTGAACAATCCCGCCCCCATATTTTCCGCATTGACGACCATGGAACGGAATTTATACATTCTGAAAAGCTTTCCGCCCTTTGTGCGCCGTTCCTGCGCAAATAATACGGGGCCTTTGCTGTCACATTTAATTACTGCTGCCAGAATCAGCCACAAAGGCAGCAAAACAACTATTGCAACAGTACATACAGAAAAATCAAATAACCTTTTTATAAACTTATTTAATAAGTACCACATTGCACACACCCTAAAATGAAAACGTATGGAACAAATCATCAAATGTTTCCCCGCGTTTTATAATTTCTGTTTTTTCACCGGAAATTTCAACAACCGGAAAGTTCGGCAATATAAACGGCGGCTTCAACACTACCGAGTATGAACCCACATTCCCGAACACAACCATATCGCCCACAGCAAGGCTGCCGTTAAAGCGGCGGTACAGATAATCGGATTCGATACACGTAAATCCGCCAAAATCCAAATCCTTATATTCTTTCTGAACGCCGCCCATGGAATATATACTTATAGGCGGATTTTTCTTGTTTAAAGTAGGGTTAATATTGTATATGCTGCCAAGCAGCGTTGCTATTGTTTTTCCCCGCACTTCTTTTATATTTACAACCTTTGCCGCAAATTGCATGCAATCTCCTACAAGGGCGCTGCCCGGCTCAATCAACAGCACAGGTTTCTTATCACAGTTTTTAAAATGCTCAGCAAAAGCAGGTGCAACCGCTTGGGCATATTGCTCATATGTAGGTATTTCGGTATTAAACTGCACTTTAAGCGAATCTGCCATTTTTCCGAACAGACCGCCGCCCAAATCAATGTGCTCGGGAATAATTCCAATCCTGTCAATTAAATTGAGCATACCTTCGGCACGCGGTTTCCATGTATCAATACTGCGTGTTGCAAAATGGCACTGCAAACCGATAAGATAAAGATTTTTATGTGTTTCGAATAATGTCAGCGCTTTTTTGAAATCATCGGTTTCTATATCGAATCCGAATCTTGATATAACACCGTCATCCACATCAAAGTTACAGCGAATTCCGATATTCAGCCTGTGATTCGGATACCTTTCGGCAATATCCGCAATAAGCTCAATTTCATAAGCGGAATCTATATTAACCGTGCCGCCCATAACGAGCAGCTGTTCAACCTTTTTTGCATTCTTATACGGTCCGTTCCAAATAATCTTTTGCGGCTCTACTCCGATACGGAGAGCAATCTCCATTTCCATATCGGATACAACCTCGGCAAAACCGCCAAGCTTGTTTACTATTTTGCAAAGCTTGGGCGTATAGTTGGTTTTATATGAATACGCAATATTAAAGTCGGGATAGATTTTTGCAAATTCATTTTTTAATTCCAGAAAATTTTGCTCAAATTGTTTGCTGTCCAAAATATAGAACGAATCGCCGATTTTATCTTTAAGCTCTTTTATATTGACATTCATTTGCTTTCTCCTCAATATTTTTCACAATTTCATCAACTGTTTCTTTTACACACTGTTTGTTTTTATTAAGATCAGATGAACTCATATTGCCTGCTGCTTCTTCATATCTTTTTAGTTTTTTCATCTCAGATTCAAAGCATTTTTCAACATCATGAATATCACTGAAACTGCACGGATTGCAAAAACTCCTTGAAAGGATTGCCCGTGTAGAACCCAAGCGGTAATGCTCCGGCAGGATATTTTCGGCAGGGAGCATTCCGCATCCTATTCTTGCAATTCCTCCGAAACCGTACTTTATTCCCGCAGTATTCATTTTTTTGCATAGCTCTTCAACAACCCCGTTAGCCAACAGTTCAAACATAAACTTCAGATTATAACTAAGGTGCAGATCGTTCAGACCTATATGTATTTCATCCAACAAGGGATTACATAAAATATCATCAATGCACTCAGCGGCTTCTTTTGTTTCCAGCAGCAAAGTAGTGGCTGTTCTTTGATTTACAAAACGCAGAAATTCGTCAACCTCTTTCGGCGTTTTCCACATAGGGAGCATTATACGCTGCGCTCCTGCGGATATAACATCTTCAATTTCTCTTTTTGAGTTGGTATTCCACGGATTTATACGCACCATCAGCTCGGAGTTTGTCAAAACTTTTGACATGATTTTTATATCATTTATGGTGTGATGCGATTTTACACAGTCCATATTCTTCTGCCGTTCCTCTTTTCCGAGTGTTTCAAGGTCTATCCAAATCCGGTCAACACCGTTTTTTTCAGCAATTCGTGCAACATCGGGATCATTTGTTATACACATTAAAGTTATCGGCATATTATTCTCACATTCCATTCTCATAGCAATACTTCAAACCATTTACAGCCAACGGACCGTCCGGCGTTTCCGTGATGATATCATCGGGATTTATTTCAGCAATTTCAGTCCTGCCCATTTTTTATATTCAATTTTGTTATGCCTAGGCAGACCAGAACCCCATACGTTTCAAAAAGCGCCCCGTTTCTCTGCAGCGCAGCGTCATGTGAATTATGCTGCGGACACAATAAAGCCAATATAAATAACGTATAGATTATATCATTCTTTTAGAAAGTTGTCAATTATTTGTACCCAATTTCGTCAGTTTATATTGCAGGCTTTAAAAAGCACAAAAGCAAGGCTTCGGTGTTTTGAATTCTCCGCAGCCTTGCTTTCTGATGTCTGAGCATTTTCACCGTAATTCCGGAAAAACTTCACAAAAATGATTTCGGATGCCGGCCTAACCGCGCATCAAAAGCTCCATAACATACATTTCAAGCGCCTCATAATCGCGCTCTGCTATGCATTTTTTCTGAAATGCATAATCAAACCTTTCAGCTTTTTCCTCAAGCATTTTTGCGATTTTCAGACTGTTTTCAAGATGCTTATAGCTTCCCTCGGCATTTTCGGTGCGCATTACTTTTACGTCCAGCCCGATATACTCACCGTGCTCGCCGAAGCCGTTTTCCATCAGCACCTTTATCTGGTTAAACGCCGTTCTCAGGTTTTCAACGCCGAAGCTCTTGTCCTGGTCAAACTTCATTCCGTTCTGGTCATTAAGATGAACACCCCACAGCTTTCCGAGCGCAGCTGCAAAAGCAATTTCATTTGCCGGGTCAAGTCCGGCAAGGATTGCATGCGCCGATTCAAGCAAGCCGCCCACTCTCGACGGGTCAATGCTTGCCGCTGATATTGCCATTGCATGACCGAGCGTCGGGCAAACGCTCCTGTCAACAGGTTCGTTCGGTTTTGTTTCAATCATAATCTTTATTTTTGAATCGTAGCTGAGCATTTTGTTAATTGCGTCAATCAGCTTTTTCACGGATTCCACAGGATTCTTGCTTTCGAAGCAAATCGTTCCCTCGCGCGCAAGCCATAAAACGATTTTATCGCAGCCCAGCTCATTTGCAATATCGATTGAACGGTATGCCCTCCACAAGGCGAAATCGCGGTCACTTTCACTGTTTGAGGTGAATCCTCCGTCAACCGTGCGCGGATCCATCCACAGGCGCGGTGCAACAAATTCAGCCTTAAGTCCGAATTTGTCAAGTGTTTTCTTAAGCTGCGCCGCTTCTGCCTTGATTTCTTCCTCCGTCATATTATTGAGGTTCGGCACGGCGTCATCATCGTGAAACTGAACGGCGTCAAAGCCTATTCTTTTAAATTCTCTCAACTTTTCTTCCAGCGCTATTGACGGGCGCGTTGCCGGGCCGTAAGCGTCTGCTCCCTCATGCACATTCCAAGGTCCTGCCGAATACTTAAATCTGCTCATTTATTATCCCTCTTTCTTTTATATTGCCTCCGCAAAGAATTTCTCCTCTGCGTCAGTCACTGTGTTTTCCGCCGCTCCGAAATTGCAGCCGCTGATATTTATTTCTCCGTCCGACCACTTTTTCACAACGTTTTTGCCGCAGAACCCGGGAACGGAAACATTTTTCATGATAATGCGCTCAAAATTGCATGCACGAATGAGGTCGATGCTTTCAAAACCCGCGCGAAGACCGATGCGTACATTTTCAAACGCAAGCGTCAGCGGAATATCGCCGTCACCGTATGCGGTCACAGGCATTGAAATTCCGTCCGCGGTAACATATTTAAAGGCAATGCTTTCAAGCGGTCTGTTTTTCTGCCATGTTTCGTTTCCCGAATAATTGTAATGCAGCAGCCTGTCCGCCGTTTCGATTTTGCAGCCGGAGATTACAATTCCTCCCGGCTGAACTGCAATCGGCAGACTGTAGTCCGCATAATATGTAAATGCGCTGAGCATATTCGTTCTTCCGCCTGAGGACGGCGCGGAGCTTTTCTTTTCTTCATCGGACAGGCTTCCGCGAAAGCTGTATTTTCCCGGGCCGAAAATATGCGATTTTTCGACAAGCACATTTGTTCCGCCGAAACGCAGCGCACTGCAGCTTGAATTAAGCTCGCAGCCGCTTATGTGCACATTAACGTTTCCAAAACCGGCAATGCAGTCGTCACCGGTATAAAAACCCGAATCTCTGATAATGAGGTTTTCGCACACGGAGGCGTCAAAGCCGTCATGCCCGGCAAGCACAGTGATTCCGTGAACATCAATATTTTTGCAGAAAAGCAGGTTATGCGCCCAATTCCCCGTATTTTGGATTGTATATCCGCACAGTTCAATATTGCTGCATCCGAAAAAAGTCATTCCGTGCGGTCCGCGGTAGTTCTCCTCCCCTGTTTCATCAAAGCAGTTGCAGCCGTCAATCACGCTGCCGCTTTCGCCGATAATCCTGATGTTTTCAGCGTTAAACGCACGGATTATCGCATTATTCCAGCGGCTGCCGAAAATCCTTTTAAAACGATATTCCCTTTTATCGGTTTCATACTGCGTTTCTCCGTGAATGGTTGACAGATGCACATACGGCGCGTCCGTTATCTGTGATTTTTCAAGCGGCTGAACACTGTCGGAAAGATAATTGAAGTAATCCTCCGGATTTTTGCTTCCGCAAAGCCTTGCCCCAGATTTTAAATACAATGTCACATTGCTGCGCAGCCGTATATCACCTGTCAGATATTCTCCGCCCGGAATTACCACCGTTCCGCCGCCGTCCGAAAAGCAGCGGTCAATTGCTTTTTGTATTTTATCCGTCTGCAACATACCGCTTCCGCTCACCGCACCGAAATCCGTTACAACCAAGTCTTTTTTCACTCAAATTCCCCCTTGAATAAAACCGCTCTTAATGATATAATCATAATATCACGATGTACGGCAAATTTCTTCCACAATATCGTGTAAAAATTGCACAATATCACACAAGCGGGGTTGTTATGAAAAAAAGCGCACTGAAAGAAACATATGCCGTCCATAAGACGGGGCGGCTGCAAATGAAGATTTACGAGGCATCGTCCTACATTCCCTATCATTGGCACGATGAATATGAATTTATCTGCGTGACGGACGGAGAATGTGAGTGCATTGTCAACGGAAAGAGCATAACCGTGAAAAAAGGCTGTGCAATCCTGATATACAGCGGCGAGCTGCACACTGTTAATTCGGGAACAAGCGGCAGATTTTTTGCTGTGGTTTTTCACCCGTATCTTGTGTGCGGCAATGACAGCAACGAGTTCTTTTCAGGCAAAATCATCTTCCGCCGGATATATGATTCCGGAGTAGCTGAAGAAAGCTGCATAGTTTCTGCCCTTTTGAAAATGCACGAAAGCTTCCATATTAAGAAGAACGGATTTGAACTGCGGCTTAAAGCTCTTTTAACGGGAATTTTCGCCGATATTTATGAAAACGGTTTTTACATTCTTCAGCCCGGGGGCAGAGAAAATTCATTTGAGGGATTCGGAAAAATACTTGAATATGTCCATGAGAACTGCTGCTCGCATATCACTCTTTCCGACATTGCCGCGTTCGGCGGCTTCACACCGTCATACATGATAACGCTCTTTAAGAATAACACCGGGAAAACCCCGATTGAGTATATCAATGCATATCGCATTTACCGCGCCAAAGAGCTTTTAATGCAAACAGACAAATCAGTGCTTGAAATATCGGAGGAATGTGGATTTGAAAACGTTGGCTATTTTATTCGTCTGTTCAAAAAAAGCACAGAAAAAACACCGCTGCAATACCGCCGCGGTGCTTCCGTCTGCGTTATGTGATTTTATAGAAGGAATATTCCGTGCTCCATGCAGGTTGAGCGCATTTCATCGGGCCATACCGAAACCTGAACTTCGCCGATGTGCGCCTTTTCAAGCATGAACATGCAAAGGCGTGACTGCCCGATTCCGCCGCCGATTGTCAGCGGAAGCGTTCCGTCTGCAATCATGCTGTGATAATCGAACTTCATTCTGTCGGACGCACCTGCCTCCGCAAGCTGCTTTTTAAGCGAATCCGCGTCAACCCTGATTCCCATTGAGGACAGCTCGAACGATCTGCCGAGAACCTCGTTCCAGACAACTATATCGCCGTTTAACGACCAGTCGTCATAGTCGGGTGCGCGCCCGTCATGCGGCTTGCCGCTTTTAAGCTTTTCACCGATTTTCATTATAAACACGGTTTTGTGCTCTCTTGCGGCAGCGTCCTCGCGTTCTTTCGGCGTAAGTCCGGGGTACATATCCTCAAGCTCCTGCGTTGTCACAAAATGCACATTGCGCTCAATTGACATTGCAAGCGACGGAAATGACAGATGCAGGGCGCTCTGCGTATCGGCAGCAGCCTTTACAATGCGGCAGACAATCATTTTCAGAAATTCTTCCGTTCTCTCGTCGCGGCTTATCACGCGCTCCCAGTCCCACTGGTCAACAAAAAGCGAATGAAGATTATCAAGGTCATCATCGCGGCGAACGGCATTCATATCTGTATAAATTCCCTCATCAGCCTTGTAATCGTATCTGTAAAGCGCCATGCGCTTCCATTTTGCGAGTGACTGCACAATTTCTGCAATCTCGCCGGTTTCTTTCATTTCAAATTCAACCTTGCGCTCAGTTCCGTTAAGGTCATCGTTAATTCCGCTTGCCTTTGTCACAATGACGGGCGCAGTTACTCTGTCCAGATTCAGCTCTGCTGCAAGCATCGTCTGAAAATTATCCTTCACGATTTTTATGGCACGCTGCGTTTCGCGCAGCGAAAGCTTTGATTTATACCCCTCGGGCAGAATTAATTCTCTCATAAATTTTTCCCTCGTTTCATTATTTACCTTTACAGCCTTTGATATTTTACAGCAGCCTTATGCTTTTGTCAACAGCTGTTCGGGATTTTTTTTAAATATAAGGGAGATAATCCACCGGACATCTCCTCCGGAAACTCCGTCCGCTATGTAAACCGCCATAAAATAATACGCTGCATAGAGCGCCGCCGCAATATTTCCGCCCGTTATCTGCGCCGCTGCTCCCGAAAGCGCGGCAATTGCCGCAATGACGATGACAGGCAGCGGTGTGACGCCGAGCGGAGTTACGCGCGAAAGCCGCCCGATGCTCAGCGCAAAATTAAATATTTCCTTTATATATACAGTGAAAATATATCCCGCAATTGCATAGCGCGGCAGCAGCACCGCCAGCAGGGCAATATTCAGAATTGCCTCCATAATATTGAAAAGCATTGAATGGAGCTGCTGCCCCAGGCCTTTAAGACAAATATCCGTCACATCATCAAGGTACATCACGGGGATAAGCGGCGCAAACAGGCGTATATACCGTGCCGCTGCCGCGTCTTTGTAAACCGCCGCGCTTATTCCGTCAGCAAAAAAGAACATAAATCCCGAAATAAAGCAGCCGAAAACAAGCGCCAGACGGAGCGATCGGCTCGCCATATAGCTTATTCCGAGCTTTTTGCCGCAAACCTGCGCCCCTGTCAGCTTAGGGATCAGAATATCACCGAGTGCGGCAAGCGCTGCTGCCGGAAATGTTATAACGGGGAACGCCATCTGATGAATTATCCCATATACCGCAAATGACTGTGCTGCGCTTGCCCCTGATTTTTTTAATCCGAACGGAATCAGAATATGCCCTGCCGATGAAAGTCCGATCCGCATATAGGAGCTTACCGCAAGCGGAAATGCCG
Organism: uncultured Clostridia bacterium; assembly: GCA_934454525.1. Classification (GTDB taxonomy): domain Bacteria; phylum Bacillota; class Clostridia; order UMGS1883; family UMGS1883; genus UMGS1883. The sequence continues at coordinate 42,453 of CAKSFM010000007.1, read as the reverse complement.
TTTTTGCTATGCCGCCGCTCCTTATGCCCCTATCCGCTTTTCTGCGGACATCGCAGCCATAGCAAATCAGAACCATCATCATCGAAACAAAATCACCCGCCGCAGCGCCGCATGAAATGCAGGAACATATATGCGCCGCCGTATTCTTCCCCGGAAGAAGCCAAACCGTCACGGCAATTGAAACCACCTGATTCAGAAGCTGCACCGCACAAACGCGCACATTTTTCTCCTTTGCCGCAAAATACCCCTCAGCCGCGGCGCGAAGCGGCAGGCAAGGGAGCGTTGCCGAGAGAACTGCGAGCGGTACGCTCATTTCCGGTATTCCGACTGCTTTCCGCGCGGCATACGGCGCAGAAAAAAGCATGACCGCGCATGACAGCACACCGAAAAAAACAGCATAGCAAAACGCTCTGCGCATCAGGCGGCGCGGATAAAGATTACCGACGCCGATTTGCTGCGAGCACAGCCGCGTTACCGCAAATCTGATTCCGGACAGGCTGAAAGTTGCAAAAACAAGATAGACAGACATTATCAGTCCGTATATGCCCATGTTTTCCGCCCCGGCTTTCCGCGCCAGGAAAGACGAAAATCCCAGCGACACCGCGCGCATCACTATTTCTCCGGCAGCAAGCACCGCCGTGTTTTTCAAAAGAACTGCCCCGTCACGCATATTCTGCTCCCCCCTCTTTTTATGCATATGCACGGTTTTTAATGACATACTGCGGAAATATAAACTTATTTTCAAAAAAATCCGTGTTTTTTTGAAAAAAAACTTGCAATCCGGAAAAAGTTATGTTACAATACAAAATGTTTCATAATGTTGTGGAGGTGAAAATAATGCCTAACATAAAATCAGCTAAGAAAAGAGTTTTGGTTATCGATAAGAAAACTCTTCGCAACCGCATGGTGAAGTCTGAAATTAAGACCGAAATCAAAAAATTTGACGCTGCTGTTGCCGAAGGTAACAAAACAGCTGCCCAGGAGCTTTTCGGTTTCTGCGTGAAGAAGCTTGATCAGGCAGTGGCTAAGGGTGTGTATCACAAGAACACTGTCAGCCGCAAAAAGAGCCAGCTTTCAAAGGCGCTTGCATCTCTCGCGTAAATTTTTTACCGGACATCATCAGAGTATACATGTTTTATGTATACTCTTGTTTTGTTATATGGAATTTTTGTGCTGATTTGATAAAAATTTATCGATATTTTTTTCTCGATATTTTGCATTTGCCTCTTTACAAGACAAATTTTTTATATTATAATGTAATCAGGTCAAGGGAGATGAAAAAAGTATATTTCTTTGACATCTCCAATTTGGGGCGAATAAAAAAGTGTGCAGAACGGACAAACTAACCCCGAAGGCGTACAAGAACACAGGATTCCCGAAAACCAAAGATTTTTGGAAAAAGGAGAAACAGCGTAATGAATGAGCAGTAAATTTTAATTTGCCGCAAATGACACAACGCTTGTTTCGACGCCCGAGCGGTGAAGTTTGTTCGCAGCATAAAGCATCTTTTTAAAAAAATTCGTAAAACGAATTTTCACCTCAAGTAAATTGAGTTTTGCAGCAAGCCGAATTTACTGTTAAATTCAGTTTCATATGCTTTATGCGGTCGGTGCATTTTTTACAGCACCATAAAAAGAATGCGTAAAGGAGAATTGGCATGAGCAAACAAAGACAAATTATTGACAGTGTTGAAACGCTTGAAGAGGAAATTGCCCGCCTGCGCGATGCACAGAGAGCTTTTGCGGCTTTCTCTCAGGAGCAGGTGGACGCCATTTTCAAGGCGGCGGCAATTGCCGCAAACAAAGCAAGAATTCCTCTTGCAAAAATGGCGGTTAAGGAAACAGGCATGGGGGTTGTTGAAGACAAGGTGATCAAAAATCACTATGCCGCAGAATATATCTACAATGCCTATAAGGACGCAAAAACCTGCGGCGTTATCGAGGAGGACCGCGAGTTCGGAATAACGAAAATTGCAGAACCGATCGGCGTTATTGCAGCGGTTATCCCGACAACGAATCCCACTTCAACGGCAATATTCAAAACGCTTATTTCGCTTAAAACGCGCAATGCTATTATAATCAGTCCGCACCCGAGAGCAAAAGAATCAACAATTGCAGCAGCAAAGGTTGTGCTTGATGCCGCGGTTGCCGCAGGCGCGCCGGAGGGTATTATCAGCTGGATTGACGCGCCGGCGCTTGATTTGACAAACCTTGTCATGCGTGAGGCGGACATTATCCTTGCAACCGGCGGTCCGGGAATGGTTAAGGCTGCATATTCAAGCGGCAAACCGGCACTCGGCGTAGGCGCGGGAAACACCCCCGCCGTCATTGACGAAAGCGCCGATATTACCCTCGCGGTAAACTCAATCATCCACTCGAAAACATTTGATAACGGAATGATTTGCGCTTCCGAGCAAAGCGTTATTGCCGACAAAAAAATATATGATAAAGTTAAAAAGGAATTTTCGGACAGAGGGTGCTATTTTCTGAATGAGCATGAGAAAAATCTTGTCCGCAAAACGATTATTATAAACGGTGCGCTTAATGCAAAAATCGTTGGGCAGTCCGCATTCCGGATTGCAGAGCTTTCAGGCGTGAGTGTTCCGGAAAATACAAAAATTCTTATCGGCGAGGTTGAATCGGTTGACCTCAGTGAGGAATTTGCACATGAAAAACTCTCACCTGTGCTTGCAATGTATAAATCAAAAGATTTTGACGATGCGCTTGAAAAAGCCGACCGCCTTATTGCGGACGGCGGCTACGGACACACTTCCTCAATATATATAAATGTAACAACAGGCGAAGAAAAGCTCCGCCGTTTCCGCGAAAGGATGAAAACCTGCCGCATTCTTGTAAATACTCCGTCCTCACAGGGAGGAATCGGAGATCTCTATAACTTCCGCCTTGCGCCGTCGCTCACGCTCGGCTGCGGAAGCTGGGGCGGCAACTCCGTTTCAGAGAATGTCGGAGTTAAGCATCTTATCAATATTAAAACAGTTGCGGAAAGAAGGGAAAACATGCTTTGGTTCAGAGCGCCCGAAAAGGTTTATCTCAAAAAGGGCTGTCTGCCCGTTGCTCTTGATGAGCTTAAAACAATTATGCACAAGAAAAAAGCTTTTATTGTTACGGACAGCTTCCTTTATGAGCACGGCTACACAGCGCCGATCACGAAAAAGCTTGACGAAATAGGCATTGAGCATACAACGTTTTCCGATGTTGCCCCCGACCCCACCCTCAGCTGCGCAAGAGAGGGCGCAAAGCAGATGCACTCATTCAAGCCTGACTGCATCATAGCGCTCGGCGGCGGCAGCGCAATGGACGCGGCAAAAATCATGTGGGTGCTTTATGAGCATCCCGACGCGGACTTTCTTGACATGGCAATGCGGTTTTCCGATATAAGAAAACGCGTGTACACTTTTCCGAAAATGGGCGAAAAGGCATATTTCATTGCTGTGCCCACATCTGCCGGAACAGGTTCTGAGGTAACGCCGTTCGCAGTTATCACGGATGATGAAACAGGCATTAAATATCCGCTTGCCGATTACGAGCTTATGCCGAACATGGCAATTGTTGACGCTGATATGCATATGACAGCGCCGCGCGGACTTACCGCCGCTTCCGGAATTGACGCCGTTACCCACGCACTTGAGGCATATGCCTCCATGCTTGCAACGGATTTCACGGACGGACTGGCATTAAGAGCGCTTAAGATTATCTTTAAATATCTTCCCGAAGCATACGAGAATGGTCAGACAGACGCACGTGCGCGTGAAAAAATGGCGAATGCCGCAACAATGGCAGGCATGGCGTTTGCCAACGCGTTCCTGGGAGTTTGCCACTCCATGGCGCATAAGCTCGGCGCATTTCACCACTTGCCGCACGGCGTTGCCAATGCGCTTATGATTGACGAGGTTCTCCGCTTCAATGCGTCGGAAACTCCTGTAAAAATGGGAACATTTCCGCAGTATGAATATCCTCATATGCTTGAACGCTATGCAGAGGTTGCGGACGCACTCGGCATTAAGGGCAAAAATGATTCCGAAAAGCTTGAAAACCTTATTTCGGCAATCGATGAGCTTAAAGAAAAGGTAGGAATCAAAAAGACAATCCGTGACTACGGTATTGACGAGCAGGAATTCTTAAACAGACTTGACGAAATGACGGAGCAGGCATTTGATGACCAGTGCACAGGCGCAAATCCGCGTTATCCGCTTATGAGCGAAATAAAGGAAATGTATCTGAAAGCATATTACGGAGGTGACCGCAAATGAAACTCGACAAAGTTATTGCAGTGAGAACAGCGAAAACAGTTTACCGCGACGGCAATAAAGCAATAAAGCTTTTTAATGCGGACTATTCCAAGGCAAACGTTCTTAACGAAGCGCTTAATCAGGCGCGCGTTGAAGAAACGGGGCTGAACATTCCCAAGCTGCATGAAGTTACAAAAATTGACGGCAAATGGGCAATTATAATGGATTATATTGAGGGAAAAACGCTTGAAACACTCATGGAAGAAAATCCCGGAAAATATGACGAATACCTCGAAAGACTTGTTGATATTCAGAAAAGCATCCTTGACTGCCGGGTGCCGCTTCTAAATAAGCTCAAGGATAAAATGCAAACGAAAATCGGACTTACGGAGCTTGACGCGACAACAAGATATGAGCTGCATACGCGGCTTGATTCAATGCCGAAGCACCAAAAGGTTTGCCATGGTGATTTGAATCCGAGCAATATTATCATCACACCCGATGACAAGGCTTATATCATTGACTGGTCGCATGTGACGCAGGGCAACGGTGCGGCGGACGCAGCCAGAACTTATCTTTTGTTCTGGCTGGACGGAAATATCACCGGCGCGGAAAAATATCTTAACCTGTTCTGCACAAAAACAGACACGGCAAAACAGTATGTTCAGAAATGGATTCCGATTGTTGCGGCTTCGCAGCTCACAAAGGGCAACGAAAAGGAGCGCGAATTTCTGCTTCATTGGATTGACGTTGTTGATTATCAGTAGGCATACGGGCGGACGGACGGGGATGTTAAAACTCCGGAACGCAAGAAAAGGAGAAAAAGCGGATATTTCAGGCAGTATAGCTATTGTAATTCGCTTTTATTAAAGGTAGAAAAATCAAAAATTTGATTTTTCTAAGAATTACTCCTTTTCTTGCTATCAACAAACTTTGCCCTCGGCGTACCCCTGTACGCCGTCGAAGAGGCATAAGGAATCCGAACACATGCGCCCAATGCTTGTTAAATTTCCGCTCAGCAGTTCTTTCGGGATTTGCAAGGCGACAAGCCTTGCTTCACCCTGCAAGAACATCTGAACAAAAATTTTTCGGCGCATTGGGTCTGCGAGTTCAAAAAGAGCAAATTTTTTGCAAGAAAAGGCAAAAGCGCAGTTAATAGTTTATCTATTAACGAGCATTTTAACGCATTATTGCGACAAATTTGCCTTTTGTGCCGCTGTGGGTTCGGGTTTCTTATGCCTCAACCCAAAGCTAACGCTTTGGCTCAGTTTGTTAATTCCAAAGCTTTTTTCCTATCCCCTTGAAAAAGAAGGTGCTGTTTAAAAAGTCAATTGACTTTTTAAACAGCGCCGATATTCCGTTTTAAAAATAAAAAATATAAAAGGAGATTATTAAAATGAAAGTAACAATCTGTATCGGAAGCTCATGTCATCTTAAAGGCTCGCGCAATGTTATCGACAGCCTTCAGTCGCTCATCAGCCTGAACAACCTTTCTGACAAGGTTGAGCTGTGCGGCGCATTCTGCATGAAAAACTGCGTTAACGGAGTAAGCGTTAAAATCGGCGATGAAATTTATTCCGTTAAACCTGAAACCGTTGAAGAATTTTTCAACAACGAAATTATGAGCAAGCTGGGGTGATAGCGAATGGAGCATTGTTTGCTGACGAAAAAGTCCAATTGCAAAAACTGTTACAAATGCATAAGGAACTGTCCCGTGAAATCGCTTAGAATGACGGACGGTCAGGCGCACATTATCCGCAGCGAATGTATTCTCTGCGGCGAATGTTATACGGTCTGTCCACAGAATGCGAAGCAGATCCGCAATGACCTTTCCGCCGTAAAAGCACTGATATCCGGCGGTCAAAAGGTTTATGCAAGCGTTGCGCCGTCTTATGCCGCAATCTTCGGCGGAAAAAGCTTTGCAGATGTCAGAAAAGCGCTTATTGCACTCGGTTTTGCGGACGCCGAACCGACGGCGATCGGAGCAACCGTTGTGAAACGCGAATATGAAAAAATAATTGAAAACCGTGAAAAAAGCATTATTATATCAAGCTGCTGTCACAGCGTAAACCTGCTGATTGAAAAGCATTTTCCGAATGCCGTTTCATATCTCGCGAATGTGGTAACGCCGATGGCTGCGCATACAAAGCTCATCCGTGAGCGTTTCGGCAGCGGCAGCCGCGTTGTGTTCATCGGACCCTGCATATCGAAAAAGGCTGAGGCTGAAGCCTATCCGGAAAATGCCGACGCAGTGCTGACATTCGATGAGCTTGAGGAATGGCTTTCGGAAAGCGGAATATCCGTTGAAAGCTCCGGAAATTCCGAAAAACGCGGGCTTGCCGACTTCTTCCCCACCTCGGGCGGAGTTCTTAAAACCATGAAAAAAGACCCCGAATATACATATCTTACAATAGACGGCGTTCAGAAGTGCATTGACACGCTGCGCAATATCGAAACCGGCGGACTTAAAAACTGCTTTATCGAAATGTCAGCTTGCAGCGGCAGCTGCGCCGAGGGGCCTGTCATGCGCAAGCACACGCGCAATCCGCTGTTTGACTGTGCTGCGATTCTTAAAAACATTTCGCGTGAGGATTATGCAGTTGATTCACCTCCGGAGGCTGGAATTTCAAGAAAATTTGAGTACAGCGGAAACGAAATCTCCATGCCCGGCAGTGCAGCCGTAAACGAGATTCTGCGCAAAATGGGAAAAACCTCACCGGAAAAAGAGCTTAACTGCGGCAGCTGCGGTTATAACACATGCCGTGAAAAAGCGGTCGCCGTGCTTTTGGGCAAGGCCGACATCTCGATGTGTCTTCCGTATATAAAGGAAAAAGCGGAAAGCTTTTCCGACAACATTATTAAAAATACACCGAACGGAATTATGGTGCTTGATGAACAGCTTAATATCGTTCAGATTAACCGCGCCGCAAAAGGGATTCTCAACCTCCCTCCGGAAGCTGATGTTGTTTCAGGGCCGGTGGTGCGTGTTCTCGATCCTGCCGATTGCATGAGTGTTCTCGGCAGCGGCAGAAATATTTACGACAACCGCAAATATCTTGCCGAGTATCGCAAATATGTTGACGAAACGATTATTTATGACAAAGAATATCATATTCTCATGATTATGATGAAAGACGTGACCGCGGAGGAAGATATGAAAAACCTGCGCGATACGCAGTGCAAAGCGGCAGTCGAAATAACCGACAAGGTTGTTGAAAAGCAGATGCGCATTGTCCAGGAGATTGCCTCTCTGCTCGGCGAAACAACTGCGGAAACCAAAATAGCCCTGACAAAACTTAAGGAGACACTCAGCGATGAATGATTTATGTGTTGAAGCAGCTTACAAAAGCATAATAAAATACGGAGAGCAGCTTTGCGGTGATATGGTTCAGATTGTGCGCGATGACGATTCGGTTACGCTTGTGCTTGCGGACGGACTCGGCAGCGGCGTTAAGGCGAATATTCTTTCAACGCTCACGAGCAAAATCATCAGCACCATGATTGCCGAAAAAATGACGGTTGACGACTGTGTTGACACGGTTATAGCAACGCTGCCCGTTTGCAAAGTCCGCGGAGTTGCTTATTCAACCTTTACCATAATCAGAATTACAGCAAACAGATATGCGCACATAATCCAGTACGACAATCCGCGGCTTATCCTGCTGCGCGGCGGAAAAAGCTTTGACTATCCTACGGAAACAAGAACCATTGCCGGAAGAGAGATAACGGAATCGACAGTTGAAATTGAGGAGGGCGATGTTTTCATTGCCATGAGCGACGGGGCGATATACGCCGGCGTCGGCGAAACGATGAATTTCGGCTGGCAGCTTCCCGATATTATCCGGTTTACGGAGGATAATTACAAGCCTGACAATTCGGCGCTCACAGTTGCTTCCGAAATTGTTGACGCATGTAACGATTTGTATGTCGGCAAACCGGGTGACGATACTACCGCTGCCGCTATCAGAATAAGGCGGCGCGCAGTTGTGAATCTTTTGTTCGGACCCCCGCGCGACCCTGCCGACGCGAATAAAATGCTCACTCTGTTTTTTGCCAAGCAGGGCAAGCACATTGTGTCGGGCGGAACAACCTCTTCAATAACGGCAGACTTTCTCGGGAAACCGCTGATAGCTTCAATCGATTATCTTGACAGCGAAATTCCGCCCACAGCGAAAATTGAGGGCGTTGACCTTGTAACCGAAGGGGTTCTTACGATAAACCGTGTGCTTGAATATGTCAAGGATTATGCAGCCGGCGGTGAGCTTCAGTCCGCATGGCATACAAAGCGCGACGGAGCGTCGCAGATTACCCGTATGCTGCTTGACGATGCAACCGACATTAACTTTTATGTCGGCCGCGCCGTTAACCCGGCTCACCAAAACCCCGGACTGCCGATTGGGTTTAATATTAAAATGCAGCTTGTTGATGAGCTTTCCAAAACGCTCAAAGAGCTTGGTAAGACAATCAATGTCAGTTACTTTTAAAATTGATAAAGAGAGGGAAAGCAATGAAACCCGGAAGAAAGTTTGATACCAAGGTACAGTACACAAAATATAAGGTTCTGCGCGAGGTTGCGCGCGAAGCATGGAACGGAACGCTGCTTCAGAATATTTACGATATTCCGAAACGGATTGTTCCCGACAATGAACCGCCGTCACGCTGCTGCATATACAAGGACCGCGCAATAGTTGCGGAGCGCGTTAAGGCGGCAGTCGGAGGTGACAGCGCAAACCCGAACGTGATTCAGGTTATTGAAATTGCCTGTGATGAATGTCCTGTCAGCGGCTATGAGGTTACGGAAACCTGCCGCGGCTGCCTTGCGCACCGCTGCGAGGATGTTTGCAAATTCAATGCGCTGACGTTTGATGAGCATCAGAAAGCGCATATCGACAAATCGAAATGCAAAAACTGCGGTGCATGCTCCAAGGTGTGTCCGTATACGGCTATCATCAACAGAAAACGCCCGTGCGAAAATGCCTGCAAAATAAAAGCCATTCACAGCGGTGAGAACAAAGCGGCGCATATTGACAATGAGCGCTGCATCGAATGCGGCGCGTGTGTTTATCAGTGTCCGTTCGGCGCTGTGGTTGACAAGTCATTTATGCTCAATGTTATCGATATTCTTAAAAAAAGCGAAAACAACACCGCTTACAAGGTTTATGCCGTTGCCGCTCCGTCCATTGCCGGTCAGTTCAGCTATGCGCGGCTCGGTCAGATTATAACGGCAATTGAAAAGCTCGGGTTTTATCACACTGTTGAAGCGGCGCTCGGCGCCGATATGGTTGCATATTCAGAAGCAAAGGAGCTTTCCGAATGTGATTCATTTCTCACAAGCTCCTGCTGCCCGGCATTTAAAAAATATATTCAGAACGACTTTCCGCAGCTTGCGGAGCATATTTCACACAATCTCTCCCCTGCGGCAGCTATTGCTAAGTATATGAAAGAGAAAGAGCCGGACTGCAAGGTTGTGTTCATCGGGCCGTGCACTGCAAAAAAAGCGGAATTTATGCATGACGAGGAGCGGCAATATGTTGACGGTGTGCTGACGTTCGAGGAGCTTCAGGCGCTTATTGACAGCCGCGATATCGATGTTTCCGCGCTTTCGGACGGAATCCTTGACAATGCTTCATATTTCGGCAGAATATTTGCGCGCAGCGGCGGACTTGCGGACGCTGTCCGCCAGGCACTTAAAGAGCAGAACATAACGGACTTTGAGTACAAACCCGTTTCCTGCAACGGAATTGAAGAATGTAAGATTGCACTTCTGCGCGCTTCAAAAAATCTTCTTCCCGCAAACTTTATTGAGGGAATGGCTTGCACGGGCGGCTGCATCGGCGGCGCCGGCTGCCTAACTCATGAGGAGAAGAACGTTAAGGATGTTGACCGCTACGGTGAGGAAGCGCTCGAAAAGACAATTTCCGAGGCAATTGCCGTTCTGAAATAACGAAAGAGAGTGACAGCATGGAGTTTATAAAGCACCCGTTTCCGCCGCTTTATGACAAGAATTCAAGGATTCTTATTCTCGGCAGCTTCCCGTCCGTCAAATCACGCGAGCAGATGTTTTTCTACGGTCATCCGCAAAACCGCTTTTGGCGCGTGATGGCGGCTGTTCTCAAAAGCGAAGTGCCGCAAACGATTTCCGAAAAACGCGCACTTTTGCTTGAGCATGGTATTGCACTTTGGGATGTGCTTGCCGCATGCGAAATCCGCGGCAGCGCCGACAGCTCAATTAAAAATGCTGTTGTTAACGACCTCACCCCCATTTTGACGGCGGCAAATATTAAAAAAATATTTGTCAACGGCAAAACTGCCGAACGCTTTTACAATAAATATACCATCTCACAAACCGGGCGGCAGGCTGCTTGCCTGCCGTCCACTTCATCTGCAAATGCGGCAATGACGCTTGAAAAGCTTATTGCCGCATGGAGTGTTATTTCTTCTGATAGGTGATATTTGCAATAAAATGATTGAAATTTGCAATAAACTTGCATTATGTCTATGTTATAATATACATGATAAATAAGCGAGGGAGGTATATTTTTTGCTTACCATCAAAATAACCGGCAAGGGCGGAAATCTTTTAATGAGTGAGAGCGGCACCGATATATGCGCGCATTACGATGCGGAATATTCCGAGGGTGACGTTATCCGGATTGAAAGCACTGCCGATAATTTCGTTTTTATAAAGCTTGACGGCTCTGTTAACGGCAGCATTGTTCTTATGCCGCACAGGAGTTTTGAATTTTCCGTTCCGTTCGGAAAAGTGCGCACAGCGTGCTTCGGTGCGGACGCATTTTCGGGAAATTCACACACGATCTCGGCGCGTGAGCTTGAAGAAAGCGAGATTTACGCATATCGCAATATTGCCCTGAACCCGTACGACTGTCACGGAAGAGCAAAAGGTTTTCCGCATGCCACGGCAAACTTTGTAACGCGCGAGGAGCCTTGTTTTTATGAACGCAATGCCATTGACGGCGTTTGTCACAACGAATCGCACGGCGGATTTCCTTATCATTCATGGGCAGGCGGTGCAAGAGAGGATCTTGATTACCGCATAGATTTCGGCGGAGAGGCCGAGGTTGATAAAATTGTGTTTTTCCTCAGGGCGGATTTTCCGCATGATACATACTGGAAATCAATTGACATTGAATTTTCGGACGGAAGCATTGAATCGGGATGCTTCGAAGAAACTGCCGAGGGGCAGACAATCACATTTGAACCGAAAAAAACCTCATTTATTCGTTTAACGAATTTCAAACAGGCGGTTTGTCCCCTTTCATGGGCTGCGCTTTCGCAGATTGAGGTTTACGGAAAATATATTAAGGAGGATTTCAGTAAGATGGAAGTCAGACAGGCAGCTAACGCAAAAGACGTTAAAAATTACACAACAGAAAGGCTCAGAGAAGAATTTCACATTGCAAACCTTTTCACAAAGGACAATGTAAGAATGGTTTACAGCCATATTGACAGAATAATCACGGCAGGTGCAATGCCCGTGCTTGCAGAGCTTAAGCTTGAAGCAGGCAAGGAGCTTGCAGCGGATTATTTCCTTCAGCGCCGTGAAATGGGATGCATCAACGTTGGCGGCAAGGGTATCATCACTGTTGACGGCAAGGAATACGAAATGAATCCGCGTGACGGCATTTATATCGGTATGGGCAACAAGGAAATCACATTTAAGAGCTGTGATGTGAACGCTCCGGCTAAGTTCTACATTTCTTCCTGCCCGGCTCACACAACATATCCCACCGTTAAAATTGACATCACAAAGGCGAAAAAAGTTCCGTGCGGCAGCACTGAGGAATGTAACAAGCGTGTTATCAATCAGTATATCCATCCCGAGGTTATGAAGAGCTGTCAGCTCGCAATGGGTCTTACTCAGCTTGAGCCGGGTTCAAACTGGAATACAATGCCCTGCCACACGCATGACAGACGCATGGAGGTTTATATGTACCTTGATATGGGCGAGAACGACATCGTGTTCCATATGATGGGCGAGCCGCAGCAGACGCGCCATATCATCATGCACAATGAAGAAGCCGTTATCTCCCCCAGCTGGTCAATCCACAGCGGAGTGGGCACAAGAGCTTATTCGTTCATTTGGGCAATGTGCGGCGAAAACCAGGAATTTACCGATATGGACGGAATCGAAAACAAGGATCTTTTATAATAAAACAAGGAGGAATCATCTATGTTCAGTCTTAAAGGAAAAGTTGCACTCGTTACGGGCGCAAGCTACGGTATCGGATATGCAATCGCAAAGGGATTTGCGGCTGCAGGTGCAACGATAGTTTTCAATGACATCAAGCAGGAGCTTGTTGACAAGGGAATAGCCGCATACAAGGCAGACGGAATTGACGCTCACGGATACGTATGCGATGTTACTGATGAAAATGCAGTAAACGAGCTTGTTGCAAAAATTGAAAAGGAAGTCGGCGTTATTGATATTCTTGTAAACAACGCAGGAATCATCAAGCGTATTCCGATGACGGAAATGTCAGCGGCAGAATTCCGCCAGGTTATTGATGTTGACCTCAACGCACCGTTTATCGTTTCAAAAGCAGTTATTCCCTCAATGATAAAGAAAGGTCACGGCAAAATTATAAACATCTGCTCCATGATGAGCGAACTCGGAAGAGAAACTGTTTCGGCATATGCCGCAGCAAAGGGCGGACTTAAGATGCTCACAAGAAACATTGCTTCGGAATACGGCGAATTCAACATTCAGTGCAACGGTATCGGACCGGGATATATTGCAACGCCTCAGACTGCTCCGCTCCGCGAAAAGCAGCCGGACGGCAGCCGTCATCCGTTTGATTCGTTTATCATTGCAAAAACTCCGGCAGCGCGCTGGGGAACTCCCGAAGATCTTGCCGGCCCGGCAGTGTTCCTTGCATCCGACGCTTCAAACTTTGTAAACGGACATGTTCTTTATGTTGACGGCGGTATTCTTGCTTACATAGGCAAGCAGCCCAAATAATCAGACAATTCCTAATTTTTGTTTATCCTATCATGAGAAAAGCAGAACCCTCGGTTCTGCTTTTCTCATATTTATCTGACGTTAATTCTGTATGTTTTTTGTGCGGCAATTGCACCGGAGGAATCAAATGCCAACGCCGTCAGATTAACCGACTGACCTGCATACGGCGCAAAATCTACCGCTGCGGAAAACGGCGCTGCATAAGCAGTTGCACAATCCGCTCCGTTGACGCGATAGACAACATATGCTATGTCATTTTTGACGGTCTTGATATATGCCGAAATCTCGGTTACCGCTGCCGGCACGGCAGCATTTGTTCCAAGCTCGTAGTATTCAAAGCCTGCGTCCGTACCCGGATCGGAAAGGTAGCTATGCGATGCGATCCCGCGCTTATATGCCGACAGATAATCGGAATTTTTCGACAAACTGAAACGATAGCGTTCCCTATCATTGTCATAGATATAAAATGCTTTTACCTGCGGATATTTTATCGGGAGATACGCAAGAAAATCGTAAAGCTGCGATGATGCAAAGGGCGTTATATCCCCCCATGTGTTATAATCCATGTACGATGCAGCACCCTCGGAAACAATAACAGGCTTTTTGTATCCGTAAAGTCCGCAAATTGTGTCGAGCTGATCGCTCCATCGGCTGCGGTCAACATTCTGCCCGAGGGGATCGGTTTCCGGCTGATGATTTTCATACGAAGAAATTCCAACGTAATCGACATATCCATCCCCCGGATAGTAAAGCGAAATATTGTTCGACGGATAGAAATTCGGCGACCATACGACAGCTGCGCTGTTCGGTGCATATGCATGGAAGATGTTTGCCATTATGCGGAATTTCCGGATATACAGATTATAGTCCGTTGTATACCACGGGCAGCTTTCCTCGTTCATCTCGCTGGCAAGGCGCACAAGGAATTTCACGCCGCTCTGCTCCATGTCCTGCGCAAGCTTAACATAACGCGAATCATTTTCCGTTATTGATGAAAGGCTTGTCGGCTCAATTGCAATCTGCATGATTTTGTTCTTTGCCTTTGCCGCATCTATATGGCTTTTGTATGTTGAAAGCGGCTTGCTGTCGGGAAGATAAAGCAAATAGCTTGCCATATCGCGCCCCGCAAGGCTCGGAAATGCGTTCATGTAAAACGGATTTCCGGAAGATGCATTATGTACAGCAGGGTCACCCTCGGCATACGCACCGAGATATATTCCGCGGTCTGCGGCAAACTTGCCTTTCTTTGTCTGAGGGGCATATTCGGCACTGCTTGTTTTGGCATACATCTGCACACCCGACGAAACAAGACCGCTGCGGCGGTTTGCGTCAATCGTTTCCTGAGTTTTCCCCATCTGTTCCCAAAACTGCGCCTCACGCGCAAAGCATGCCGAAGCCTCGGCAGACATATTAACCGCACTGTAGCACTCTCCGAGGTGCTTATAAAGCATGGCATTGCTGTTGCCGTCGTTTGCGGCAAGAAAATCAGGAGCGATCCGTTTTATGGTTTCAATCGCCGCGGTATAATCCGCACTTGTTTTTTGAAGCAGCGCTGTGTTCCAAAGATTCCAAAGCTCCGCCGGCGAAACGTGGCTTCCGCTGTTTTCAATGCTGTATATAAGATTTCCGGCAGCGCCGCTTGTGATGCGCACATTTCCATCCCACAAAACGTCCGCGTCAAGTGCCTCCGCGACAACTCTTATCGGCAGATATGTGCGGCTTCCGCGAATAACTGCTGCCGCATCATTCAGTATTTTTGTTCCGTTGCGGTAAATGCAGTTTTCCCCGATAACGCAGGCAACGGTTGTTGTACCCTTTCTGACAACGGCAGTATTGTTCTCACCATCCCACGAAACTTCCGCGCCGAGCGCTTCCATTGATGCGCGCAGCGGAACAAGCGTTCTCCCGTTTTCGATAAACGGATACCCGACGGAATCGTTAAAACCCACAGGCACATTATTCACAAACACATCCACGGCGCCGGCCGACTGTGCCGCAAAAATCGCCGCGGCAGCTCCCAAAACAGCTAAAATTTTTTTCATTTCTAATCCTCCTTAATTTCTGAACGGTTTTTCGAATATGCGCTTTAGCGCTATAAAAAAGCCTTCTCCGCCTTTGTGAAGCGGTTTTGTAAGAATGGCACAGCAGCCTGCGCGCTTTGCTCCCCAAACATCGGTGAACACCTGGTCGCCGACGGCGGCAATTTCCGGCAGCGGCAGTCCCATAGACTGCGACGCACGGATATACCCGGCTTTTCTCGGTTTCAGTGCATCCGCCGTATAATATTTCACTCCGATTTTTCCGCTGAACGATGAAACGCGCGCCGCATTGTTGTTTGACACAACGCACAGCTTTATTCCGTTCTCCTCCAGCATCCGAAGATGCGCAAGCACAGTTTCATCGGGAATCGGAACATCATGACCGATAAGTGTGTTATCAATATCGAGAATCAGTCCGCGCGCACCATGCCGCTTTAAAAGCTGCGGAGTAACATCAAGAATACTGTCAAGAAAAATATCCGCATGAAGATTTTTAAACATCGTTCCCCCCCTTTTCGGAGATTTTCATCGCACCGCGCTTGTAAAGGCGGTTAAGTCCTCTGTAAAACTCTCCGTCAATATCACCCATGGCGTTCTCCGTCAGGCGAAATTCCCAGTTACCCCCGGCAATTCCGGGGCGGTTCATGCGCGTATCTCCGCCGAAGCCGCACAAATCCTGCACGGGAACAATCGCACATATTGCGGACGAGCGCCAAAGCGTTCTGATGATTGAGCGGATAACGGCACTGTGCGGGCCGCCCTCTCCCCAGTCGCCCGAAAATCCGCAGTAGTCGAGCGCATATCTGCGGCTGCTCTCATCCGACTCCCAAAGCCAGCCTAAAATGGTGTTATTATCATGCGTTCCGGTATAACCTATCGTTTTCGCCAAATAATTATGCGGAAGATGTGTGCTGTCGTCATCGGAAATAAAGGCAAACTGCATAACGCCCATTCCCGGGAATCCGGTTTGCTTCAGAAGCGCGCGGACATCATCATCAATTTCACCGAGATCCTCGGCGATAATTTCAAGACCGGGGCACTTTTTTTTCACCTCATTAAAAAATTTCATTCCGGGACCTTTCACCCAAATTCCGTTTTTTGCACTTTTATCGGCAGGAATTTCCCAATATGACGCAAAGGCGCGGAAATGGTCAATGCGCACCGCATCGAAGCGCTTCCGTGCCGCGCGAAGCCTGTCAATCCACAGACTGAACCCGTCCTTTTCAAGCTCCTCCCAGTTATAGAGCGGATTGCCCCACTTCTGCCCTTCCGCGCAGAAATAATCCGGCGGCACTCCGGCGCACTTCACAAGCTCCATATCTTCGTCAAGCGAAAACAGCTTCGGGTTTGCCCAAACCTCCGCACTGTCGCGCGAAAGATATATCGGCATATCTCCGATTATCCCAATGCCTTTTTCATTTGCGTGTTTTTTCAGCATATCCCACTGGCGATAGAATTCATACTGTAAAAATGCATGATACAAAATTTCATTTTCAAGCTCCTGCGCGGCGGTTTCCATTGCCGATTTTTCCCTGAATTTCAACCCGTTCGTCCATTCGTACCATGCACTCCCCCCGAAATGCTCTTTCAGGGCGCAGAAAAATGCATAATCGTATATTCCCCGTTCATTTTGCATGAAGCTTTGCACCGCGCCAAGCAAAGCGCTGTCCGCTCTTGAAAATGCTTTTTTGAAAATCTCCGGGCGGTTTTTCCTTAAAAAATCATACTGCGCCGAATAAATATCGCTGCACACGCAGGCTTCAAGCTCTTCCTTTGTAATCAAACCGTCATCAAAAAGCAGCTCCGGGTCAATCAGAAATATGTTTCCGGCAAATGCGCTGCTGCCCGAATATGGTGAATTATATTCATCGCATGGGCAAATCGGCAGCACCTGCCACGCTCCGAAACCGCACTCCGAAAGAAAATCCGCAAAACGGCAGGCATCCTTTCCGAGTGTTCCAATCCCGTACTTTCCGGGAACCGATGATATGTGCATAAGCACTCCGCCGCATCTTTTCATTTTAACTCCGTTCCGCCGCATTTGTGCGGCTTTTTATTATTTTATCACCGATCGGATTACGTACCATACAATCGGCACAAAAACCGACGGCAGCATATTTGCAAGCTTAAGCTTCGGCTCGTACAAAAGATTCAGTCCGATTCCGATAATCAGAATACTGCCCACAAGCGACAGCTGCGCAATGACCGCTTCCGTCAGAAGCGGTGCAAGAATTGATGCGCAGGCGGTAATCAGTCCCTGGTATATCACTACCGCCGCCGCTGAAAATGCCACTCCGATTCCGAGCGTTGAAGCAAATATAACCGACATAACGCCGTCAATCATTCCCTTTGTGATGAGAATTGTCGGGTCGTGATATATTCCGTCCCGAAGAGAGCCGAGGATTGCCATGGAACCTATGCAGAACACAAGCGATGCCGTTACAAATCCCTCTGCAAACATGGAACTGCCTGAGGAAAATTTTTTCTGCATGATTTCACCGAGTCTGTCAAGCCGCGCTTCTATATCGCAGAGCGCACCGATAAACGTTCCCGCTGCAATGGAAATCACCATCAGAAGCGAATATCTGCTTTCAACCGCTCCGTCCTTAACCGTGCACGCTGCGGTTACAACCCCGATAATTCCGATTGCAACCGTGGCAAGTGAAAGCGCCTGAACAATTGATTTTTTCATTTTTTCCGGAATAGCCTTTTGCAAAAGCAATCCGATAAGCGCCCCCAAAATTATTGCAGCTGCATTTATTGCCGTTCCCAATCCTGCCATATAACCATCCCTTGTATTTATTCCATATAATTATACAGTATCTGTCCGCAGATTACAACATTTTTTGCACCGCCTTTAAAAAAAAAGAAAATATTTAATAAAATTTCTATGGATTTTACCTTTAATATATGATATATTAATAAGGAAAACTTTTTATAGCGAGGAATTAACATTATGAAACGTTTTTTTGCCGGATTATGTGCTGCATTGATGACGGCGGGGTATGCGTCCGCCGCGTTTGCGGAAATAAATAAAAGGGTGCTTTCCGCTCCGATATGGATGGATGCATCCGTTATTCCCGATGATGAAAATCTTCCGAAAGCGCAGAATGAAGATATGCTTCCGCAGGATAAAATGAGCTCATCTTCGGTAAATGCCGATGGCTCAATTAATTTCACAAACTATGTTGACGGATACACAATTAAGCTTCCGCGCAATATGTCAATCGACACATCGATGTCAGATGTGGGAACAAGGTTTACCGACGGGCACCGAACACTGCGCATTTTTAAGGAAAGCTTCACAGGATATTCTGACAGGCAGTCATATCTTGAGTATTCGAATAAATTCATTGAAAATAAGGCTGACCATACCATTGAAAGCAATGAAACAACGAAAAACGGAAAGTACACCGTCCGCGTTATCCAGTGGTCGCGGAAAGCGCTTTCAAAGGTGAAGAACGACAAATGCCATTATGTCTGCGTTGATATGATGATCGGTTCGCGGACATATACGTTTTTCTTCACTGCGGACAAGCCGTTCTATCTTTGCGGCGGCTATATGGATATCGTAAACAGTCTTGTAACCTTTGACCCCTCCGTTCCTAAGGAAAATGCTTACACAAAAGGATATAAAGCAAGTAAAATTTCGCATCTCTCGCCGTCCGCACAGAAAACCTATAACGACCTTTTTGCGGAGGATGCGGACTTTAAGATGGGAATGTTCGCGCCGGAAAAATACGGCGGTTTCCCGAAAATGGAGGAATTTGAAAACACACTGAATTACAAGTTCTGCTCATTCCTTATTTACACGGAATTTCCCGACAGGCACGGCGTTAACACCAATGCCTATGCAATACAGGTTAAAAACTACGTTGCAAAAATAGAAGAATACTTTAAATATGCTCGCAAAACAGGCAAAACGATTGAGCTTACGCTGCAGACTCCGCTTTCGCGCGTGAGCGATTCCAACATGATTTATGAAATACTCAGCGGTGAATATGAAATGTTTATCAGTCAGTATTCAAAGCTCGTTGCCAAGTATAAAGATGTAACCGTTCTGTTCCGTCCGTTTAATGAAATGAACTGCGACTGGTGCAATTACAGCGCTTACTACACATCGCGCGATCCGCAGATTTACGTTGAACTGTACCGCTATCTCTACAACAAGTTTAAGGCGGCAGGCTGCACCAACACGATTTGGGTGTGGAATCCGAACGAAAAAAGTTTTCCGCGGTTTAAGTGGAACGATGAGCAGCTTTACTATCCCGGAGATGATTACGTTGATGTTTACGGACTTACAGGGTATAACACGGGAACGTACTACAGCGGTGAAATATGGCGCTCATTCGATGAAATTTATGAACCGATTTACAAACGCGCCGAAAAAATCAGTGAAAAACCGATGATGATTACGGAATTTTCGTGTTCCTCAGTCGGAGGAGATAAAAAAGCATGGCTTGAGGATATGTTTAAATCACTGCCGAAGTATAAGAAAATCAAAGTCGGGATTTGGTGGCACGCCGCTGACTACGATGGCGAAAATATTGCCCGCCCCTACTTTATGGACACTCCGGACGGAATGCTTGATATTTTCAAAAAACATTTGTCATAAAAATCGCCCCTTCGGGAAAACTGTTTCCGAAGGGGTGTTTTCATTGAAAGATACGATTGAACTTTTAAAAGAATGTGACGCAGGCATTAAAATGGGTGTCGCTGCAATTGATGATGTACTCGCACATATTGACAGTGCAACTCTGGAGCATATTCTAAAAAACAGCCGGGATGAGCATATCAGGCTCGGCGAGGAGGCTCATGCCAAGCTGAACGAGTATGGAGAAAGCGATAAAGAACCCGGCGCCGTTGCAAAGGGAATGAGTAAAATCAAAACAGGCTTTCGCCTTACGGCAAACGAATCTGACAGCACTGTTGCCGACCTTATAACCGACGGCTGCAACATGGGTATCAAAACTGTTTACCGCTATATGAATCAATATGAGAGTGCAAACGATTTTTCGCGCGACCTGGCGCTTCGCCTGATTAACACCGAGGAAAATCTTCGCCGCAGTCTTGCGCCTTACCTTTAATATCATCAAGGCTTGACATAAAAATTGCAGCAAGGCAAATCAATCCTCCGAGCACAAGGCGCACCGTCAGCTGTTCTGTTCCGCATATTACCGATGCCGTGCTTGTTATAACCGCAGAAAAAGGCATGATAACGGCAACGGCAGACGCCTCAACATGCTTCATGGAATTTGTTCTCACCGTCCAGCAAAGTGCTGAGCTGACGAGCGTGACAGACGCCAGAAAAAGCAAATGGCGCGGATTCAGCGAATACACAATTTTTTCCGCAGGAACAAGTGCTCCGTTTTTATCAGCAATTTTCCATGCATTAAGCGCAAACACCGTCATCCCGGAAGCAACAATTTCAACAGCGACCTGCACGGCAAGATAGAGCGGTGCAAAGAATTTTTTTGCATATGCTCCCGTTACGGCGATATTGACGCCGTAAAACAATCCTGCCAAAGCGCACAGCAGCTCACCGCTTCCCCATGCAGAACCCCGGAACGAAACTCCGTTCAGCACGAACACGCCGCAAAGGCATATAACCGCCGCAGCCACAGCACAGCGCTGCGGTTTTTTCTTTGTTATGAAATATGAAACCGCCGGCACGGTTATGCACGAAAGATTCTCCAAAAAAGCATACCTTGACGGTGTTGTGTACGCAAGTCCGATTTTCTGGCATATATCCGCCAAAGCAAGAAAAAACCCCGTGATCATTCCGATGCGGATATAGCTTGCGTTAATTTCGCGTATGCGTTTGCCCGAGATAATCAAATATGCCGGCAGCAAAACAAGCTGTGCCAGAAAAAGACGGAACGCCGGGGAATAGTACCGATACAGCCGAAGCGTCAAAAGCGGCGAAATCCCCCAGATAAAAACGACAAAAACTAATCCGCCGTATGCCTTTGCTTTTACATTATTATGCATTTTAATCCCTCCGTTTGCCAATAATTCTATCACCTGTGTTGACTTTTGTGAATATTCGTTTTATAATGGGGATGTGAAAATTTTTCAACACATCGGAGAATATTATGGATACAAAAAAGATTGAAATGCTGCTCCGTGCAATTGAGCTGAAAAGCCTTTCCAAAGCCGCGGAGGAATATCTGTATACCCCGTCTGCAATGAGTCATATTGCCGACAGTATAGAAAACGAACTCGGAATACAAATTTTAAAAAGAACACATTCGGGAATAGAAATAAACGACGGCTGTGCGGAGGTCATTGAAAGGCTGCGCGCACTTACCGCCGCCGAAAGCGCTCTTTTTGCTGCGGCAAAAAAGCTTCGCAGCAGCAACGTGCTGACAATTGCAACATATTCCAGCCTTGCGGCGCGGCTTCTTTCGGGAGCGACCAAGCGATTCAGGCGCATGCATCCCGACATAAAAATCAGTATCATTGTCGTAAACTCGCTGTCGGGAATTTTGCACGAAAAAAAAGCCGATGTTATCATCGGCGAAGACATATACCGCTGTGACGGAATATGGACAGAGCTTTTTACCGAGCCGTACCTTGCAGTGCTTCCAAAAAGCGGCAGCGCATATAATATATTCCGGCGCGATGATATCACGGGAAAGGTGTTCATCATGCCGCCGGACAATACAGTTAAAAGCTATGTCCGCGGCAGCACTCCGAAAGACATTATTTCGGTGCGCGCCGATGATGACGGAACCGTAATCGGCATGGCTGCGGATGAAATCGGAATTTCAATTCTGCCGCAGCTTTCACTTGCCGCAAGCGCAGGCATTGTCACGGCTGTTCCGCTTGACCCTCCGCTTTTCCGGACAATAGGAGCAGTTTATACCAAGGATTCCGTGAAAGAGGATATTATAAAGGACTTTATTCTCTGTCTCAGCGCCGGATAAATAAAATTACTGTGCAGCAAACAATGCTGCACAGTAATTTTATTTATATCAGTTGATGCTGTCAAGCTCAGCCTGTACGGCTTCACGCGTTACAGTCATAACACTTGTGAAACGCTTTGTCAGCGCTTCCTCAAAACGCTGCCTTGCGCTGTCGTTATCACCGAGAGCTTTCAGCACACGTCCGTAATTATAATACGGAACAGGCGTCTGAAGTTCCTTTTCCATCAGCTTTTCATAAACCTCTTTTGCCTTTTCATTCTCTCCGAGAATCAGATAAAGCTCGCCGAGGTTATCGGCAATCGTTTTATCATCGCAGTTATAATCGTAAGCTTCAAGCATAAATTTAAGCGCCGCCTGTGCGTCTGCCTTTTTCGCGCGCTCCAGATACAAAACACCGAGTGTGCCATAGGTTGCGGTTGTCGGCATTTGCGCGTGTACCTGCTCCATAAGCTCAATCGCGCCGTCAAGGTCACCCTCGCGCCAGATAAGTACGGCTAAGTTATGCTTGGCGCCGAGCTTGTCCTCCGCGCTTGAATAGCGCGAATTAATCACATTGTTGAGAAGCTTTTTCCCACGCTCAAACATATTTTCACGCAGGCAGAAAGATGAATATGCAATCTTACATTCGGGCGTCATTTCGCCCGTTTTATATGCCTTTTCAAACCACTGCTCACCTTTTTTAACATCACCGCCGCCAAAATACGCGCGCATTGCCATTCTCGTCATGATAACGGCGCGGCGGTTATAAACAATGAAAATACAGATTCCGAGCAGAATTACCGCCGACCAGAAAAATCCGGCAAGCTTCGCCGCAAAATATAATGCTGCGGCAATCAGAACATATTTAAGAACTTTATTCATTGTTCACCTCTTAAAACTCTGCCGAACCGGTTGTTCTCGGGAAGCTCATAACGTCACGGATATTCTGCATCCCGGTAATGTACATAAGTGCTCTTTCAAATCCAAGACCGAAGCCGGAATGAGTTGCCGAGCCGTAGCGGCGCAGATCAAGATACCACCAGTAATCCTTCTCCGAAAGACCAAGCTCTTTCATTCTTGCCGTCAGTACATCAAGACGTTCCTCGCGCTGGCTTCCGCCGATAATTTCACCAACGCCCGGAACAAGGCAGTCCATCGCGGCAACAGTTTTTCCGTCATCGTTCAGGCGCATATAAAATGCCTTGATTTCTTTTGGATAATCCATAACGAACACAGGGCGTTTGAATATTTTTTCCGTGAGATAGCGTTCATGCTCGGTCTGAAGATCAATACCCCATTCAACGGGATATTCAAACTTTTCTCCGCTTTTTTTCAGCAGTTCAACGGCTTCCGTGTAACTCACTCTGCCGAAATCCGAATTGATAACGCCGTTCAGGCGCTCTATAAGTCCCGTATCTATAAACTTATTAAAGAAATCCATTTCCTCCGGCGCATTGTCAAGAACATACTTAATTATAAATTTAAGCATATCCTCGGCAAGCTCAGCGTCATCATTAAGGTCAGCAAATGCAATTTCCGGCTCAACCATCCAGAATTCAGCTCCGTGGCGCGGAGTATTGCTCTTTTCCGCGCGGAACGTCGGACCGAATGTATAAACGCCTCCGAGCGCCATTGCATGTGTTTCAACATTAAG
The DNA here is from genome assembly GCA_934454525.1 of uncultured Clostridia bacterium. Classification (GTDB taxonomy): domain Bacteria; phylum Bacillota; class Clostridia; order UMGS1883; family UMGS1883; genus UMGS1883. Next base: position 18,623 of record CAKSFM010000007.1, on the reverse strand, counting down.
CTGACCGCTTACGGTAAGGTTGGTAGGTTTGCCGAAAAAGTCCTGTGAATAATCCACCTTGCCGTCAGGTGTTTTCGGCAGATTATCGGGGTCAAGCGAGGTCACGCGGAACATCTCGCCGGCGCCCTCACAGTCGCTTGATGTGATAATCGGCGTATGAACATAAACAAAGCCGCGCTGATTAAAGAACGTGTGAATTGCATATGCCAGAATACTTCTCACACGGAAAACAGCTGAAAAAGTATTTGTTCTCGGGCGCAGATGCGCAATCGTTCTGAGATATTCATACGAATGGCGTTTTTTCTGAAGCGGATAATCCGGAGTTGACGTACCCTCAATCTGAGCGCTGTCCGCATTAAGCTCAAACGGCTGTTTTGCGTCCGGCGTGTGCACGGTTGTTCCCTCAAAATAAACAGAGCTGCCGACATTGAGCGCTGCAATCTCGTCATAATTCTCAAGCTTATCCTTTTCAATAACGACTTGCAAACATTCAAAAAAGCTGCCGTCGTTAATTGACACAAATCCGATTTTATTATTTGCGCGGATTGAACGGATCCATCCGGCAACGCGCACCTTTTCACCCTGCTGCAGCTCCGGTGTGCGGTAGAGCTGTTTAATCGTTGTTCTTTTCATATTCTTTGCACCTTTCATGTGTTATTTAACTATTGTAACCGTATGCGTCATTGAGAACGTTTCGCCTCCGCCAAGGCGGGTTATACCCTCTTTTTCATTGAAGCTTCCGTTAAAATCAACTCTGTCGGGGCAGCCGCTCCAAGGTTCAAGGCAAACATATTTTCCGCCGACTGCTTTCCATATAAGAAAATATGCAAAGTCCGGGAAATCAACGCGGATTTCGCGCCCGTTCACTCTGTTTACAAGGCGAACGCTTTTTGACTGCAAATTCTCAAAAACAAGCGCGTCGTTTGCAAAGTATTCTTCATTGAGGTCAATGCGCCCGTTATCGGAGATATGATTTTTTTCATATGTGAGGTAGTTGCCGTCCAGCGCCGTAGCGTCCAGCGGCTCCTCTTTTTCGAAAATCACGCTGTAATTGTCGATTCCGTCCGGGCAGGCATATGCTTCGTGACCTCCGAACGAGAAGAATATCTCGCTTCCGGACGGATTTTTAACGCCGTAGGTAATTTCAATGCTGTTATCGGAAAGTCTGAACTCCGCGCGCATTTCAAAATCAAACGGGTACTGTTTTTTTGTTTCCTCATTGGAGCGAAGCAGAAAAACGGCACTGTCCTTCCCTGCACTTTCACATTCAAAGTTCATCAGCTTTGCAAAGCCGTGCTTCTTCAGCGGATATTCTTTTCCGCCAAATTTCAGCGTGTCATTTTGAAGTCCGCCGCAGATTGGGAACATAATCGGCGCACGGCCGCGCCAAACCGCGGGATCTCCGTTCCATTGGCGGTCGTTTCCGTCCTTATCCTTAATGCTCACGATTTCCGCACCGAGCGAGCTTATTTCAACAGTAAGAAAACCGTTTTTAATTTCAATTGTTTTTTCCATGTGCCGCACCTCTTTCAATATAACTAAAAACTGTCACGCTCCGCAGTAAATCGAAGCGTGACAGCTACTGCGGAAAAGCTTATTCTCCGCAGTTATGATCACAATTTTCGCAATCGTCAAATTCAAGATGAATTTCTTCATTGCAGGAGGGGCAAACGATAGTATCCTCGCACTCATCAAGGAGGTCGGGGTCAAGATAAATCATGTCATGACAATGGGGACACTCTATTCCGAATTCCTCATCATCCTCGTCATCTTCATCATCGTAATCCTCATAAAAATCGTCCTCAATTGCTGCAAGGTCTTCATCAATTTCGTCAATCTGATCCTGCATATCCTCCTGAACCTCAACGATTTCGTATATCTCGTCAGCCGTGTCGGAAAGAGCCTCAACGATAGCCTTAAGGAGTTTGCCTTCCTTTGTGGTTTCGTCAATATCAAGACCCTCCGCAAGACCTCTTATATAGGACATTTTCTCTGTAAGATAGCTCATTTTTAAACCTCCCTTTAGTTTGCGCGGCCCATATATTCTCCGGTACGCGTGTCAATTTTAATTGTTTCTCCGTTATCAATGAACAGCGGAACCATAACAACAGCGCCTGTTTCAAGCGTTGCAGGCTTTGTTGCACCGGTTGCAGTGTTTCCGGCAAAACCGGGTTCGGTTTCCGTGATTGTAAGCTCAACAAAGTTCGGCGGTTCGATACCGAAAATATTTCCCTTGTATGAAAGGATTTTAACCTGCATATTTTCCTTAACGAACTTAAGAGAGTCACCGATCTGCTCAGCGCTTACCGGAAGCTGCTCATATGTTTCGGGATCCATAAAGTAGTAAAGGTCACCGTCATTGTAAAGATATTCCATATCTTTGCGTTCAATGTGAGCCTTGGGCATTTTATCTGTGGGGCTGAAAGTTTTTTCAACAACACCGCCGTTTATAACATTCTTAATCTTGGTTCTTACGAACGCCGCACCTTTTCCCGGTTTAACGTGCTGAAACTCAAGTATCTGATAAACGCTTCCGTCATATTCAAATGTAACTCCGTTTCTGAAATCTCCTGCTGATATCATCTTTTTCTATCCTTTCGTTAATAGTATTCCTCTGTTATATTATATTTTACAACATAATGGCGCAAATAGCAAGCATTTTTTTGAAAACGCACTAAATTTACGCTTTTATGCCGAGGCGTTCCTCTATCAGCGCGGCGAGCATATGCGCGTCAGACGCAATCTCCTCCTGGTTCTGCCCCTCAATCATAACGCGGACAAGCGGCTCCGTTCCGCTCGGGCGGATAACAACGCGCCCCTGACCATTATATTTTGTGTTCAAGCGGTTGATTTCATTCGTAATAATTTCATCTTCAACATAGGTAAAATCGCCGCTTTTCGCAACTCTTGCGTTTTCAAGCACCTGCGGATAAATGGTGATAACCTTTTTAAGCTCCTGCACGGTTTTTCCGCTTTTTTTGACTATCTGCGCAAGCTGAAGCGCCGTAACAAGGCCGTCACCCGTTGTATTATAATTAAGGAAAATTATATGCCCCGACTGCTCTCCGCCGAGCACATAACCCTTGTCAACCATTTCCTCAAGAACATACCTGTCACCGACTTTTGTGCGCGGAATCGCAATTTCTTCTTTCTCGCCCATTTTGAAAAGACCGAGATTGCTCATTATTGTTGCGACAAGCGTATTTTTGTCAAGCGTACCGTTTTTCTTCATCTCCGATGCGCAGATTGCCATTATAGCGTCACCGTCGATAACCTCGCCGTCCGAATCAACGGCAAGCACACGGTCGGCGTCTCCGTCAAAGGCAAATCCCAAATCACATCTGTTATTCTTCACAAATTCACAAAGACCCTCAATATGTGTTGAGCCGCAGCTGCGGTTGATATTTATTCCGTCCGGCGCACTGTTTATAACATATATTTCGGCGCCGAGAGCTTTAAAGGTTTGCGGAGCCGTTCTGCTTGAAGCTCCGTTTGCACAGTCAAGCGCAATTTTCATTCCGGAAAAATCAACTCCAACCGTTGATTTTGCAAATTCAACATAACGGTCGAGCAGCGTTTCGTTGCGCATAACCGTGCCGACATCCGCACCTATCGGGCGTTCCGCAACCGGCTCGTCATTAAGTATTATATCCTCAATTTCCTCTTCAATTTCATCGCGCAGTTTATATCCGTCGGAATTAAAAAACTTGATTCCGTTAAATTCAGCCGAATTATGTGAGGCAGAAACAACAATGCCGGCGTCAAAACCGAGCGTCCGCGTGAGGTATGCAACGGCAGGCGTTGGGATAACTCCGGCGCATGTAACATCCGCACCCATCGACATTATCCCGGCGCACAGCGCCGCTTCAAGCATCGGACCGCTTCTGCGCGTATCCATTCCTATAAGAATTTTCGGGGTATGACAAGCTTCTCTTCCGAGCACATACGCTCCTGCCTGTCCGATCTGAGCTGCAAGCTCGTAAGTAAGATCACGGTTTGCAACTCCGCGCACACCGTCTGTTCCGAACAATCTACCCATTTTTCAGTCTCCTCCGATTTAATCTATAGTATCAGTATATCATATTCCGAATGTGTTTTCAACACAAATTTATTGCTGTTCCCGATTTATCCTTTTTTACTGTTTATTCCGACAATACCTCCGACAGCTCCGCACAACGCAGCTGTTCCGAGCTGGCGAAGTATGTATGGATTCGCGGTCTGACTGCCATATATGCACATTCCGATTCCGCACAGCAGCGCCGTATATATCAGCGCCGCACAGCTCCCCGTGAGCCAGCCGCGTTTTTTACCGCCGCGCGCACAAAACAGTCCTGCTAAAAATGCCGAAAAATACTTGGCACCGTACTGAATTTTTTCCGCGGCGGAATCGCTTACGCCTGCAAAGCTGAAAATTGCCGAAAGCAATGCTGCAAGAATCACTGTAACAAAAAATGCCGTGACCCAGCCGGACAAAAATCTTCCGACCGGGAAAGAATCATTCACACCGGTTTTCATAAAAAACACCTCCGAATATTGTTATTACATGGTATTCGGAGATGTTCTCAATTATTCGTGAACAGTAAGCACACGCGATATTGAATTTTTTTCAAGCTTGATTTTAACTCTGTCCGCGCCCGTTTCAATTGTTACGGAATCTTCCTTAATCGAGGCGATTTTTCCCATAATTCCGCCTGCCGTCACGATTTCATCGTTTACCTGGAGATTATCGAGCATTTCCGCCATCTGGCGCTGACGTTTCTTCTGCGGTCTGATAAGCAGGAAATAAAAGATTGCCACCATCGCCACAAGGTAAATAAACGTGAAGAGACCGCCGCCCGCCGGCTGGGGTTGTTCCGCAGCCTTTGCTGCATAAGCCGTTAACATAACATTCATCCTTTCTTACATATTATACTTGTCTCTGTTATTAATGATATATTTGCTGATATTCATTGCATTTTTCATTTTGCCGGTTCTTTCGCCGTTTTCCATGTCAACCCTGACCGCGATATAAAGTCCGTCATTTTCAACCATTCCCAAACGCTTTGCCAGGGAGTTATCCCTTAACGAAACGGCATACAGTCTGCCGTCCGAATCTTCAAGATACTCGTTTTTTTCGTCTGACGAAATATATACCGATGCATCTTCGAAAACTGACTTATCCTTGATTTTTTCGAACGCTTGTTTATCGGCAACGTATGCGTTATATTCCCCCGACGCAATACATTCCTCAAGCCTGTTCAAAACATCTTCCTCGTTTTTTTCGGTAAATGATTTAACATCGGCAACACGCGCGCTGTCATGGTTGACATCCTTCAAAAGCAGCTCAATCTCTGATTTTGCATCCTTGAAATACTGCGTGTTCATATACTTTGTGCTGACAAAAACAAAGCTCAGATCCGGCTCTTTATCCGATGTTACGCTGTTATAAATCACAAATCCGCACACAATCACGATAACCGCAATAATTATATGCCACTTATAATATCCCAGCCGCGTTTCCACCAAATATCACCGCCCGTCAAACAGAATGATATTATTATATAATATATTTCCTCGCTTGGCAAGCTTTTTTTAAGATTATTTACATTTATTTTTGTATCATAACAGCTGCGGCAAAATGTAATCATTTTACCGCAGCTCCAGCGTGTCGATAAACCTATCGACACGCTGGCAGACATTGAAAAAGGAAGGTAAATCTGTTCGGCACACACTCGTCGGCGTACAAAAGTACGTTAGAGGGTGTGCCGGACGGAAACAAGCAAAACCCCCGAAATTTCGGGGGTTTTATTCGTTATCCAAACAAATGTCTGATTTGTTTTAGCATTTGTTTAAATAAATAACTCTTTAATTATTGTAATAAAAATGTTGTTTGCTTGTGCTTGACCGACTTTTTCGACAGTCTGCAGCTGCGGCAAAATTTTGCCGCAGCTCTTTTTGTATTCTAAATATAAATCTTAAAGGTTGCAATTTCCCATGGATTGAGGCGGAACGAAACGGAATTTCCATTCACCGCTGCATCGCTTACAAGTTCCTCATTGAGATTAACGCGCTCGGCTTTGCGGATGGGCGAGCATACTTTAACCGCGCCGTCCGCCGTTGTGTCCGATGAATTGAAAACGCGCACAATGATTGCATCATCCGATTTATCCTCGGCACATTTTACAATGCTTGTGCTGATTCCGCTGCCGCTGACCTCAACCGCACTGTGCGGCTGTCTAAGCACGGCTGTTTCCGGTGCTTTTGAAAAACTTGTGAGCGGCTTATACCAAAGTGCGTCACGCATGTTCAGAAGCGCGGCGTTGTCAACCGTTTCATCAATCGGCGCGATCGCAAATTTATAATTAAGCTTTCCGATTTCGCGGCAGCGCGTTTCGCCATTGGTTGAAACTGTTTTTGAAAAGCTGCGCAGAAGCGTGAGCGCAATCGTTCCGTCTTCATTTACGGCACATTCATGAATTCCGCACGGGGAAACGAAAGCAAGTCCGTTATTTTCCGCGCCGCGAACTCCAACGATTCCGTTCGTTGACTTTTCATATTGGTCTGTTTCAACATAATTCTGCGTTGCATAATTCATGCCGGTTTTTCTTTCACAAAAGTAAAATGCCTGTCCTGCAAAGTATTTATCCGCAGCAATACCTGTCGGAAGAAGCATTTTCAGGCGATGTCCGCTTGCAGTGTTATCAACCGTCATATCAATATCAACGCTGCGGCTGCCCTCCGAAAGCGCCGCTGTGCAGGTTATTTTCAGCGGAACCGTTTCGGAATTGCGATGAAAGCCGAATCGGTCCGACACCATATCCCTTGGCACATCAATTGTTTTTGTTACCGTGAAAGCACAGCGCGAGGGTGAATTGTCCGTTTTTTCAACCGTGCAGCCGCCGCCCGATGAATAAACCGCGCGGTCATTCACGGGGTTTGCGTGATACCAGCCATCCCCTATCTCTCCGTCATCGCGCATTATGCACAGACCGCTGTAGGTTTGTTTTGTTTTTTTATCGAACATTTCAAGGCTGCCGTTCTGCAAAATTTTCATAACGATAAATTCGTTTTCCGCAAAATCCGCACCCGATTTCAGCCGCTGCATATAGCGCACAGGCTGCCCTGACGCAACTATTTTATATTCCGCACTTCCGCACGGCGGCACATCAACCGTCATTGTAACCGTGTGCACATCGCGCATTTCCGTTACCTGGTCATACAGGCGCCTTACATATCCGCGCTTTATGTCCGTCACACGGTAAGGAATTTCACAGCCGTTACTGTCATAAATTCTGAAGCTGTTTATTTCCTCATATCCGAACGGCTCGCTGTAATGCTCAGGAAAGTCCTGCCAAAAATCAAGCTCAATGCTTGCAGTCTTATGCAGTCTGAACGGCAGCGGATTGTATATCGTAAGAATATTTGCATAGTTCCCATCTGCTTCACATTCATCAGCGCGCCTGACCGAATGAATATAGTCATCGCACAGCGCTTTGCACAGGCTTTCAGCCTGGTCATAGCGGCACACCATATCCTTATGAACACGGTCAATCGAGCAGCCGCATATTGAATCGTGCGCATGGTTGCGGAGCATATAGCCGTACGCCTCGTCAATAAATGCACGTTCGAGTTTTAAGCCGCCGAGAAGAGCCATGGCTGCAAGCGGCTCAGTCTGCTTTTCAAGCATATTCTGACATTCATCATTCTGATGCTTAAGCGAATAGTAGCTTGAAAGTGTGTTTGTTATAAGATGCAGATAATTAAATTGATGTTCAGCCGTGCGGACAAGCTCACCGCTTATGACAGGCAGCTTATCGGCATAATTTTCAAGCAGTTTTCCCTGTTTGCGCAAATCCGCATGATGAACACGCGCGCCGGGATAAAGCCTTGCTATCGTTTTTAAAAACAGGCTTGTATCGGGGTGCGCTTCGGTATGATCCATTCCGTCCATTAAAACGACAATCGGAATTTCGCTGCGCGCAATTTCCGCGTCAACCTCTTTTTTGATTTTCTCCTCAAGTGAAAGCTTTTCATCGGCACAGCAGCCGTAAACCTGCGAATTAAACTCACCGTAGCCTGCCATATCGGGCAGGCGGTAATTGAGCATTTCACTTCCGTCCGGCGACTGCCATTTAAAATACGCCGGGTCCGAATCTGCCGTTCCCCGCCCCAGCAGGGAATATTCTATTCCGAACCCTTTGAAAATCTGCGGCATTTGAGCAATGTGACCGAATATATCGCATATGTAGCCGTATTTCCATGCTTTCGTACCCCATTTTTCTGCGATTTTATGCCCGAACATCAGATTGCGGATCAGGCTTTCGCCCGAAACGTTGAATTCATCGGGCATAGTATACCACGGACCGATAAGGATTCGCCCTTTGGAAATGTATTCTCTCAGTTTTTCCGCATTTTCGGGTTTTATGTGCTCATAGTCCTCGATTGCAATTGTCTGCCCATCAAAATGAAAGGTTTTAAACCCGGGATCGGAATCAAGCAAAGCAAGAAGCTTGTTTATCATTTTCACAAGGCGGTATCGAAACCCCTGGAAATCCTGATACCATTCGCGATCCCAATGGGTGCTTGAGAAGTAGAAAATATCAAGATTTTTATTATCCATATATTACCCCATATTCTGCGAGCCGAAAAGAAGTATTTTCTTCTTAACTTCGTCTTTTATTGCCTCAACTTTCATATTGCGCGCGTCAAGATATCCGATTCCGTCATCGGAAGCTTTTTTCATTGCTGCGCTTCCGGCAAGGCAAAGGTCGGTGAAAATATTAATTTTTGCAATTCCGCATTTAACAGCCGTTCTGAAATCATCGTCCGCAAGACCGCTGCCGCCGTGCATAACAAGCGGTGTTTCGGTTGCGCTCCGAATTTCACGCAGACGGTCAAAATCAAGCTTCGGCTTTTTAAGGTACGCACCGTGAGCTGTGCCGAACGCAACCGCACACGCGTCAACGCCCGTGCTTTCAATATAGCTTTTTGCCATTTCGGGTGATGTGTAAACATCGTCACCCGATTCTGCGTCCGCATTGCCGACATGACCTATCTCGCCCTCAACCGTTGCTCCGAAAGTGTGCGCAATTTTCACAATTTCGCGCGTTTGCTTTATGTTTTCCTCATAATCAAGAACCGAGGCGTCAAACATAACGCTTGAAAAGCCGAGCTTAAGCGCTTCAAGGCAGCGCTCAAAGGTCAGTCCGTGGTCATAATGAACAACAACCGGGACGGACGCTCTCTTTGCCGCCGCAATAACAGACGGAGCAATCAGGGACAGTTCTCCGTAGGGCAAAAGCACCTCCGCCGTTCCGATAATAATCGGAGATTTCATTTCTTCAGCAGCCTCAATCGCCGCCTGAAGCATATCGGTATCAGTCGTGTTAAACAGTCCGACGGCATATCCGCCCTCCTGCGCTTTTTTTAATACATCATTTAAATTTACAAGCATTGTTCCGTCTTCCTTTCCGGTAAAATTTTATCTGATTATGGATTTATCGGTAAAAACATCCGTTTCATCCGTGCTTCTTGTTGAAAATTCCGAGATAACCGCACCCTCATCTCCTGCCTGAAACCAATGCAGCGTTCCGGGATAAATTGTGTGCTGCATGCCGGGCGTGAGCACAATTTCATGATAAACCGAGGTGTCGCTTTCGGGGAGTTCGGCGGAAATATTATCCCTGCTTCCCTCTCCCTCAACATATAGATAAACTTTTCCGAAGCGTACGCGGAAAGTCTCCTCTTTCCCGGGCTGACCGTCCGTTTCAACGTGCTTATGCTCCGGGCATGTCTGATGCGGAAACAGAACCATTTCCTTTGCACACACTCTGTCAGTATTAATATAAACACAGAGCTGAAGTCCGATTTTTTCAAGATTGTTTTTTCCGAAATCGGCAATCTCAATCGGCTCGGAGTCAAGAACAGTTATCCCTGCCTTTTTATAAAACTCTCTTGCGCGCTTCTCAGCCTCTACATGCTTTTTCATTTTAAGCTTCCTCTGTTTTTATATTGATTTTCTTCTTATCAAGCGCCTGTTAAGCTCTTCAATTTCTTCCTTTGACCTCATTCCGCTGACGGAATCCGGCGCGGAAAGATTCATTGCAGCTGCCGCGGAAGCAAATTCAAGCATATGCACATCGTCATAACCGTTATACAAAGCGTACAGGCATGCAGCGGCAAACGCATCGCCTGCGCCGACGCTCCCCTTTATGTATCCCTCCGGCAGTTCAAGCGATGCAACTGCCGTAAACGTGCCGTCCGCGCTGAGTGCAAAGCCGCCCTCGCAGCAGTGAATTATCACCTTGTCTGAAACTCCGTATTCAATGAATTTCTCCATTGTTCTGCGGATTGACTCCACGTTCACGCTGCCGTCAGCGCGCCGCGGATTCATTCCCGTGACATTGCAGCATTCAATTTCGTTCATAATAACATAGTTGCAGTATTTCAGTGCCGGAATAATTTTTTCCGCAAACAATCCCTGTTCAGCGCTCACTGCGTCGATTGAGGTTTTGATTCCGCGCTTCTGCACATGATGCAGAAGCCGCGCCATTTTTGTGCCGTATTCCTCATCGCTCTTGTCAAGACTGTCGAGCAGAAGAATATAACCGATATGAAAAATTTCGCAGTCAAGCGCCGAAAGGTCTATGTCATCCTCCGAAAAATCGCTTGTTGCTCCCTTAAGGCAGAAAAATGTCCGTTCGCCGCTTTTTTCCTCAGTCATAACACTGCTGAAGCTTGTGGGAAGATCCGGAGAAATTTTAACGCGGCTTGTATCGATACCGTACTTTTTCATCTCGGATATAACATACCGTCCGTACTCATCATCGCCGATTTTTCCTATCGCTGAAAGATACAGCCCGGAATCAATCCGCGCAAGGTCAATAATTGTATTTGTAACACAACCGCCGACAGAGCGCGTGGATTTGCTTATATGCGTGAGCATATTCTTGTCCGGATATTTGTCTATAATATTCACAATATCGGTCAGAATATTGCCGGCAACCGCAATTCCGTTCGGATTGCCTTTTAAAAGGCAGTCGATTGAAACGGAGAAAATCTCCGCCAATGCCGGAAGCTGGGTGATTTCCGGATAACCTGCACCGTTTTCCCATTTGCTTACCGCCTTATCGCTGACATTGAGCCGCGCCGCAAGCTCACTTTGCGTCAGTCCGAGCTTTTTGCGCAGCTTGTACACTGTTTTTCCGAAATTATTGTTTTTCATTTTGCACCTCGCTTTTCTTTATAGTTTTATTATATAGTAACAAATCGGTATTGTAAACCTACCCTTAATTTATTTTTGCGCAAAAAAACGGTGCTGATTCTACGATTCGTAGAGTCAGCACCCGTCTGTGCAAATTATTTCATTTTTTCAAGAGCATTTTTTGCTGCGCTCTGCTGTGCGGACTTTTTGCTGTTGCCCCGCCCGGTACCCAGAATTTTCCCGTTGCAGCGCACATTGACAGTGAACATACAGTTGTGCACAGGTCCGGCTGCGTCCACAATATCATAATCGATAACGCACGACCCGTGCTGCTGCAGAATTTCCTGCAGAGTTGTTTTGTAATCAACGATATTTCCTCCGGAAACGGTGTCATCAATAAGCGTTCCGTAAACGGAGCAGAGATAATCGCGCACATTGTCAAGTCCGCTGTCAAGATAAATCGCAGCAATATGTGCTTCAAACATATCGGCAAGAATCGACATACGGTGACGGTCACCCGACTGCTCCGCCCCGTGACCCAGCCGCATTATCCTGTCAATCCCAATTTCAACAGCAAGCTCACTGAGTGTTTTTTCGCACACAAGCGTTGCCCTTATACGGCTCATGTATCCTTCATCAAGCTCCGGGTAATGTGTAAACAAATATTCCCCCACGAGGAAATCGACAATGGCGTCACCCAGAAACTCAAGCCGTTCATAGCTTTTCGTTCTGTTTTCGTTTGCGTACGATGTATGAGTGAACGCCGCTTCGATAAGCTCGCGGTTTTTGAATATATAACCGATTTTTTTCTGAAATGCAGTTATATCCACCTGTAATTACTCCTTTGCTCAGTTGAGGATAGCTTCAATACGCTCAACAACATCACCGACAGTTTTAATTCCCTCAAGCTGCTCGTCATCGATTTCAATGTTGAACTCTTCCTCAATGTCGCATATGATTGTGGCAATATCAACACTGTCGGAATGAAGATCGGCAATAAATTCAGTGTCCTCATGAATATCCTCAATATCAACACGCAGACGCGACCCCATTGCATCGGCAATAATATCCTTAACTCTGTCAAAAACCATTTTCCAGTCCTCCTGTTATGTTGTTGATATAATGATAATATAAAATATGCCGTACGTCAAGCTTTCATTATCAAAAAGAGGAAAAAACCTCCGAAAAATTCAGTTATTTCAGAAAAAACTTTTTAAGATATGCATTGCTGCGGATCACCGCCATGATAATCACCGCTGCAATAACTCCGACGACAGCCTGTCCGCAGTTTCCGGGAACATCGATTGCAGCCGTTTTTGCGCCGAGCGCAAAGCACTCAAAAATATAATAGCCGCCGATCATTATTATTTCCGCACCGAGCGAAGATAATACCGATGTTGAGGCATTGATATTTTTTCCGCGCAGAACATAAATTCCGTATGCTGCAAGCGCCATAATGCCTTTTATAACAAATGTTGCGGGAGCGTATGCCACATATCCCTTCAACAGGTCCGCAAGCGCCGAACCGACAGCTGCCGCAAGCACGCCGAACGGTGAACCGAGCAGGATTCCGCCGGTGATTACAAAGCAGTCTCCGAGGTTAGCAAATCCGCCGCCGGGAAGCTGAATTGCAAACAGCGTTGTTGCAATGCAGATAAGAGCCGCAAAGAGCGCTGCCGTTACCAGCTGCTGTACATTTGTTTTCTTCATGAAAACCACCTCCATGCCAATATAATAAACGCAAAAAACTCTGTAATCAAGGCTGTTTGCCTTATTTTGCAAAAAAAATACCGTTTGCGGCAGATTTCGGCAAGAAACGTGAAAAAATGCATTGCAAATAAGATTGCCGCTTGCAAAAAAATGTATATTTGTGTATAATACATATCGGGATGTGATTTTATGACAGCGCTTTATGATAAATTAAAGAAGTATGATTCCGTCAGAATGCATATGCCGGGGCACAAAGGAAATCCCTTTGCCGCACCGTGGATGAATACGGACGCCTCGCTTGATATAACAGAAATAAACGGATTTGACAATCTGCACGATGCGCACGGAATATTAAAAGAATCCATGGAAAAAGCCGCCGCACTGTGGCACAGCGGAAAAAGTTTTTATCTTGTCAACGGAAGCACCTGCGGAATTCTTGCCGGAATCGGCGCGTCCGTCCGGCGCGGAGATAAAATAATCTGCGCGCGCGGCTGCCATATGTCGGTTTTTCATGCGATTGAGCTTTTCGGACTCCGTCCGGTGTTTTTTTCTCCTCCGCAGCTTCCCCGCTGCGGCGCGTTTGCATCGGCAGACATTTCGGAAATTGAAAAGCTGATTGACGAAAACCCGGATGCAAGCCTGATTGCAGTAACCAGTCCGACATACGAGGGAGTTATATCCGATATTGAAAGCATTTGCAGCGCTGCGCACAAACGCGGCATTAAGGTGCTGGTTGATGAAGCGCACGGCGCGCATCTTGACCTTTCTCCGTATTTCACTGGAGGAGCTGTCCGCGCACATGCAGATATAGTGGTGCAGAGCCTGCACAAAACGCTGCCATGCCCAACGCAGACTGCAATTCTGCATATAAATCCGGAAAAAACCGATACCGAAAGGCTGAAACATATGCTCTCGGTTTTTGAAAGCAGCAGTCCGTCTTATCTTTTTCTTGCCGCAGCGGACGGCTTTGTCCGCTCGTTTGACATTTGTGCGATGCAGCGGTGGAGCGCTGCGATTGACAGCTTCTATGAAATGCTCCATACCGAAAAGCTGCTGCTGTCGCCCGCTCTTTTTGACAGCCGGCTTGTATACAAATATGATAAAAGCAAAATTCTTATATCAGCTGCAAATGCCGATATTGACGGAAACGCACTTGCACAGCTGCTGCGCCGGAAATATAATATTGAAACTGAAATGAGCTGCAACACCCACTGCCTTGCAATGACCGGTTACGGCGATACGGAAAAATCGCTGTCGGTTCTTGCCGACGCGCTCAATGAAACCGACTCGAATCTGAATTTTGCCAAAAAGGCTGAATCCGCGCTGCACTACTCCATTCCGCAGCTTGAAATGCCGCCTTGCGACGCCCTTATACAAGAACAGGAATTTGTCAGCACAGCGCAGTGCGCCGGAAAGCTTTGCGGCGAATACGTGTGGGCATATCCGCCGGGAATTCCGGTTTTAATACCCGGAGAACGCATATCTCCCGAAATTGCCGCCGTCATTTCACGCAACCCGCATTTTTGTTCAACGCACGGTCTTTCAGCGGAAAAAATTGCTGTTATCAGGTAATTCTTTCTTCTGTGTTGTCGTTTATTGTCCATAAATCAAGAATTTTTGCCTTTATTTTATCATTTGCAAAAAAGCTGTTGACATTACTCTGACTCGGATTTATAATGTAAGCAAATTTGCGGAAGGAGTGGTAAAGATGAAAACAAACGCTTGGACTGTATGTGCACAGCAGTCATTCTGCGCGCGTTTTTCCGCACCCTCCGGCAACGCTGAAAATGTATACGGTTTTGTTATGTCTGCCATTATTACAGTGGCAGACTTTTTCTTTATTATTATTACGGCGCTATTTATTATTCTGAAGAATTTGATATGCCGAAGGATAATGACCGATGCGCAGCCGGGTTTGAGCTGCTGCTGATTCAGGAAGATGAAAAATCGGTTTGTCCTTTCGGGCAAACCGATTTTTTCGTATACAAATATATAAAAACCGCAAATAATAAAGAAATGAGGTATTGCAGATGGAAGTGCTGAGATTTTTAGCAGCGGTCAGTCCGATAGCAGTGGTGCTGACGGGAATTCTTGCCTTTAAGAAAAAGGCGGCAACGGTTGCTCCGATTGCACTTTGCTGGACGGTTTTTCTGGCATTTACGTTTTTCAATGTAAAAAAAGCCGGGTTTTCCGAAAATGTCCTGGTAATTGACGCGCTTTTGTGGAAAGGATTAAAGGAAGGCTTGAAAATTGTGCTGATGGTATTCGGTGCATTTATCATACTGAATATGCTTAAAGCAAGTGAAGCAATTGAGGACGTAAAAAACACAGTGGCAAGGGTCGGAGGTTCGGACAGACGCGTTCAGCTGATAATTGTCGGTATGTTTGTTCCGATATTTCTTGAAGGAGCAGCAGGCGCCGGCTCCCCTGCCGCGATTGCCGCACCTTTTCTGACAGCGCTCGGCTTTGACCCGATAACCGCAATTGCAGTTGCATTGCATTGGGGTTAAGCAAAACAGAGATCAAGGCAGTATGCTCGCAGACTGCAAAAAGCATTATGCCCGTGCTTATCACAATGGGCTCGCTGCTTGTAGTGTCATATATCATGCAGTCGGAGTCAACGGGCATGATGTCACTCATATCCGGCGATATTGCATCGGCTGCACAGCTTATGTACCCGGCTGCGGCAGTATTCATCGGAGCGCTCGGTTCATTCATCACCGGAACGGGACTCGGTTCGAACATAATGTTTGCACCGCTGCACACGCAGGCGTCGCAAATGCTCGGAATAAACCCCGTTACAGTGTTTGCAGGGCAGAATGCCGGTGCATCGCTCGGCATTCTTATCTGCCCGAACAACACGGTTGCAGCCTGCGCAACGGTTAATGAAATCGGCAACGAATCGCGCGTTATGAAGAAAACAATTCCGGCATTTGCAATCATTGCCGTTATATACGGAGCGCTTACCATGCTCTACACCTTTATATAAAAGCTAATATTAATGCCTAAAGGCATAACAAACCCGAACACATGCGCCCAATGCTTGTTAAATTTCCGCTCAGCAGTTCTTTCGGGATTTGCAAGGCGACAAGCCTTGCTTCACCCTGCAAGAACATCTGAACAAAAATTTTTCGGCGCATTGGGTCTGCGAGTTCAAAAAGAGCAAATTTTTTGCAAGAAAAGGCAAAAGCGCAGTTAATAGTTTGCCTATTAACGAGCATTTTAACGCATTATTGCGACAAATTTGCCTTCTTGAACCTCATGGGGTTTGAGTCTGTTATCTCTTAGGGCAGATTGGAGATAATTTTATGAAAACAAGAAAAGTAGGAATAATCGGATTGGGACACGTTGGCGCGCATGTTGCATATTCACTTGCGGTTCAGGGCATATGCGATGAACTTGTGCTCGTTGACAAAAACGAAAAAAAGGTTGAAAGCGAGCGGCAGGACATTGCCGACAGTGCGGCATATCTTCCGCACCGCGTTCATGTGAGCGTCGGCGATTTTGCCGACCTCGGCGACTGCGATGTTATTGTAAACAGCGTTGGTAAAATTGAACTTTTGGAAACTCATGACAGGCTCACGGAAATGGATTTCACAATCTCTGCAGTCAATGGTTTTGCGGACAAGATAAAAGCTTCCGGATTTAACGGAATTCTGCTTAATATAACAAATCCGTGCGATATAGTAACGCAGCAGCTTGCAAAAAAGCTCGGTCTGCCCCGCGGGCACGTTTTCGGAACGGGAACAGGACTTGACACATCGCGCCTGCTTTCCGCACTTGCAAGGCAGACCGGAATCGATCACAAATCCATAACAGCGTATATGCTCGGCGAGCACGGCGCTTCTCAGTTTGCTCCGTGGTCATGCGTCAGCTTCCGCGGCTGCCCTCTCGATGAGTGTGCCAAGCGTGACAGCCGTTTCGAATTTGACCGCGAAGCGCTTAAAAAGGAGTCTATCGGCGGCGGCTGGGTGACCTATTCCGGTAAGAAATGCACCGAATACGGTATTGCAACAACAGCGGCAAGAATTGTGAATATCGTTTTGCATGACGAAAAGCAGATTATGCCCGTAAGCTGCGAATTGTGCGGTGAATACGGCGAAAACGATATATTTGTCGGCGTTCCGGCAGTTATCGGTGCCGGCGGCGCGGAGCAGGTTGTTGAGCTTCCGCTCACGGAAGCGGAACTGGCTGAATTTCACCGCTGCTGCAATGATGTGCGCCACAATGCCGAGCACGTCAAGGATATAAAGTAGGAATTCAGAAAAACAGTCTGAAGTATGCAATCCAAAAGCGCATAGGATAGTTAAAATAAGAATTAAACGAAAAAGTATACCGACCGGAGTAATCCGATCGGTATACTTTTTATTTGGTTTGTTATTTTGTTTTTATTGCCTGTGTAACAACTGCCGGAACATCTGCCGATGCTGCCGCGCTGTTTTCATAACCTGTTTTAACTGCGATAGCTTTAAGAACCTTAACGCCGTCTGCTATAAAGAACGGCTTAACATATTTAGAACTCTTTGCCGTCGGTGCGCTCCCGTCTGTTGTGTAATAGATGTCTGCACCGGCAGTTGCCGTTGTGATTGCTGCCGTGCCGTCCTTAACGCTTATTACAGGAGTTGCTGCGGTAAGCTTAACTTCCTTAACAGCAACATCGCTGTTTTCAAAACCATCCTTTACGGCTATTGCTTTTACCGTTGCGCTCTTGGCAAGTGTGATTTCTTTATCATACTTTGCCGCTTTGTCGCTCGGTGTGCCGCCGTCAAGCGTATAGTATATTACCGCTCCGTCCTCGGCTGTGATTGTAACCTTGTTGCCGCTGACCTTAATCACCGGCTTGTCAAGTACAAGCTTAACGTCCTTAACAGCAACATCGCTGTTTTCAAAACCGTCCTTTACGGCGATTGCTTTTACCGCTGCGCTCTTGGCAAGTGTGATTTCTTTATCATACTTTGCCGCCTTGTCGCTCGGTGTGCCGCCGTCAAGCGTATAATATATTACCGCTCCGTCCTCGGCTGTGATTGTAACCTTGCTGCCGCTGACCTTAATTACCGGCTTGTCAAGCACAAGCTTAACGTCCTTAACAGCAACATCGCTGTTTTCAAAACCGTCCTTTACGGCGATTGCTTTTACCGTTGCGCTCTTGTCAAGCGTGATTTCTTTATCATACTTTGCCGCTTTGTCGCTCGGTGTGCCGCCGTCAAGCGTATAATATATTACCGCTCCGTCCTCAGCTGTGATTGTAACCTTGTTGCCGCTGACCTTAATCACCGGCTTATCAAGCACAGGCTTATAGCTGTCGGTTGCAACATCGCTGCTTGTATATCCGCTTTTCTCTGCAATTGCCTTTACTGTAACCGCTTTTGTAAGTTCTACCGGTGTTTCATAAACTGTGCTTGCAAGAGTGGGAATCGTTCCGTCAAGCGTGTAACGAATCACTGCACCCTCTGCCGCCGTGATTGTCAGCTCGCTGTCCTTAATCTTAATGCTCGGCGCCGCAAGCACTGCCGTGTATGTCTGCGTTGCAACGCTGCTGTTTTCATAGCCTGTCTTTACAGCAATTGCCTTTACAGTTATGCCGGATGTTACCGGAAATGCCGCGGTGTATTTGGCCGATGCAGCTGTCGGCTCTTTTCCGTCCGTGGTGTAGTACATATCCGCGCCCTCTGCCGATGTGATTGTCACATTACCGCTGTTGTCTATTTCAATCTTCGGCGCGGTGAGAGTA
>CAKSFM010000006.1 GCA_934454525.1 uncultured Clostridia bacterium | reverse complement strand
CTGTTTTGTAAACGCCGACAAGACTTGCGTTTATTACCGAAGTCGGTCCGCCCGACTGCCCGACTATAACGTTACCTATCATTATTTTTCCTCCTTTGTTTTAGAGAGTAACCATGCTCATATAAATACCAAACCTGATACGTCGTTTGTTTTAATCAGCAACTCTCATATCAGAGCTATTCGTTCACCCTGTTTTGCGCGAACGGTAAATTCTTTTCCGTTGGCAGCTGCTGTAAGCTCCTCCCCAAAGCCAAATTCTATTTCAAGCTTTGTTACCACAGAGTTTTTCCACTCAACATTCACTGTGTGTCCTCCCGGGATTTTCACACCGTACATATGTCCGTTTTCCCATCCATTCGGGAGATTATACAAAAGATAAAGTTTATCACCGCGATAGGAAACAATTGCTTCCGTTACTGCAGCTGCCGCACCAAAATTCCCGTCTATTTGGAACAACACATCCGAATCTATATGCGGGTAGAAATTGGGGTGTAGATCAAGCAAATTATCTGTGAAGCAATTCTGAAGAATACGTTTCATATGAGAGGAAAACCGTTCGTTATCCTTTGTTCTTGCAATCATGCATGCTGCCCACATTTCACCCCATCCGGTCTTTATTCCGGTGTTATCAAGACGTGTGTAAAGTGATTTTACGGCAGCACTAAACAGCTTTTCACCTTTGTCAGCAGTGAACTGCTCCGATGGGTACAATCCGTACAAATGCGAAAGATGTCTGTGCCCGATTTCCGTTTCCCTGCGTTTTTCGCTGTCCCATTCAACGATTCTTCCGTCAGATGCAACTTTAACCTTTGGGAGCCGCTCTTTAAGCCTTTTCCAAACCAATATGCTTTCAGCATCCGTACCGAGAATTTCCGCCGATTTTATTGCATAATCAAATGCATCGTTGGCAAGTTCAATATCCATTGCTGAGGATTTGCAAATGCTTACCCTGAAATCCATGGCTCCGTCAATTTCTCCGTATGTCTCACGTTCATGTTCCTTAAACCTGTTTTCCGGTGACTGGCTCGGCATAATCTGCAAAACGCCGTCCGCATCCTCGCAAAGGTAGTCCTCGTAAAACGCTGCCACCTCTTTAAAGAATTTATATGCTGTATTTTTCAGATATTCCCTGTCGCCCGTATAGATATAATGCTGCCACAAATGCTGCGCAAGCCATGGCGCCGCGCCTATCCACACGCCGTAATATGTTGATTCCGGCGTGCACTGCCCCCATGCATCGTCTGCCAGCGGAAAATATATTCCGCGGCAGCCGTAAATATTTTTTGCCGATATTCTTGCCGCAGGCATACGCTTGATAAGGTAATCCGACAAGACCTCAGCACACTCGCCGAGAGCCGCGGACTCCGCAATCCAATAGCACATCTGCAGATTAATATCATAATGATAGTCGCTGTTCCACGGCGCTTCATCATAGCAATTCCATTTTCCCTGAAGATTCATCGGAAGCTCCGCTGTGATTGAGCACGACAGCATCAGATATCTTGCATAATCGTATATCAGCTTATAAAGCCCGGAATCATCTTTACCGTTCTTTATATTAGCCATTCTCTCCTCAAGAAATGCCTTGTGCTTTGAACTGTCCCCTATTTCAAAATCCACGCGCTGCATTATTTTTGCAAATTTACGGCGGTGCGCCTCTTTGATGGAATCATAATGCGATAAGTCCGCAAAATATTTCTCCGCTTCTTTCTCGGCGCCAAGTGCTGTTTTCGCACAGCCAACATTGCAATATGCCCTAATATACGTTGCGTTTTCAATGTTCCAGCCCTTATCATTTTTTACGGCTATGCCGTCTGTTACAAACTGCACATTTACTGCAAAGGACATTCCCCTTTCAAATGCTCCCTTATAGGTAAGCGAGCTGTCGCGAACATCGTATTCAAAACTTTCCGCCTGTTTAATATCCTTGAAATACGTTAATTTGCCCGAAAATTTTTCGTCAGAGCGCCAGGTTGCAACCAAGACATCGTTAATGCAGTCACAAAAGGCTTCAAATGAAGCATTTGCATTTTCAATTTTCCTGTCTGCCGATACTATAGCATTTTCAATATCAAGCTCTCTTTTCATAAAGCTGCACATTCGGTCATACTCAAAGTTCAAGCATCCGGCATACTGATAGCAATCCATATTGTTCTTTATTGCCGACCCCGAACCGTATCCGCCGAAAAGAATTCCGGCTATTCCGGTTGCGCGGTAAATATCATCACGGTCGAGAAGTTTTCTGACCATCGGTAAAAATTCAGCCGACTTATATGCCTCACGCGGAACCTCCGTATCGCCTTTCCAAAGCCATTCGTGATTCATTGTCATAACATCGCAATTCTTTCCGGAACTTACCATTGCGGCAATTCTTCCGCTCCCAACCGGAAAGCCGCTGATCCAGTCATTTGCACTCGTTTGCATTTTCAGTTTTTCTATCATCGTTTTTTTCCTTTCAGGTTATTTTTCAAGAATGCCGCGGATAACAGGCTCGAGCACTGCCGCCATTCTGTAGCTTCCTAAATCGTTCGGGTGCGTTGTGTCGGTTGTGCAGCAGTGCCGGTCTTTGTCACCGAAAAATGTTTCCCCGTCGACAAAGTACACATCTTCACCGCGGTCCAATGCATTCTGATAGGTTTTCCGTATTACCTCGCGCCGTAATTCGCTTTCATCAAAATAATCGAAATCCGGGCATGACGTCATGATGACCGGTATATCGGGTTTTCTTTCGCGGATATACCGGTAAAACGGCTCGTGCGTTTCCTCCAGAAACTTGGCAGTCGGAGCATTATGGTCATAATCAAGCACAAGCATGCTTATATCGAGTGTGCAGATATATTCCGCAAATCTCAAATCACCCTTTGCACTGCCTGAAAATCCGAAATTGTAGTAGTCTATATCGAGTCTGTTCGATATAAGCGCCGAATATGTGTTTGACGTCCGTGTTACGTGTGCGCCCTCGGTAATCGATGAACCGTAATAGAGCATCGGTTTGCTGTATTTGTACCCGGTGGGAGGTTCGATTTGCGCGCCGTCCTCAATTTCAACCCATGCGTCCGCGATTATTTCACCCATCGGCAGAAACACGGTTACATCCTCCGTATCTCCGCTTTTTTTAAATTCGCCCGTGAAGCTTTTCTGCTCGTAATTTTCGGGGAAAGCAATGCCGGCATAGCGCGCGCTTTTCCTTTCGCCGATAAGCACCTGTGCCGACTGGCAGGCGAAAATTGACATTCCCAAATCAAATGAAAGTGTTTCAAATTTAACGCCGATGCGGAATGTTTTCGAATTTGTCCGAAAGCACATCCTTGCCCCCGGGCATCTGACTCCCGTTTTCGGGAAGCACTGAAGTATTCCTTCATAGCTTTTTGCCATTTCATAGGGCAGTCTTTGCAGCTTCTTTGTTTTATCAAAATGCGGAACGCCGAATATTTTCACCGGTTCCTCTGTATACCTTATTTTTCTCATGGAATCTTACCCCTTTTTCAACATAGTTATTACCGGACTTTTCAATATCCCTGCCGGTTTTGTGTTATACTCATAGCACCACAGATTACCCTTTGAGTACCAATACGACGGACCGTACCACAGGCTGCTGCCGCAGTTATGCAGCGCCCCGAACGTGTTATACCGATTCCCGAAAAGCACAAATTCAATTGTATGCTCGCCTTTTGAAACATTTTTAATTTCGGCATTATACGGTGCAAACACAATTTTTGCGGCTTCTTCTCCGTCAAGAAGCACCTTTGTCAATGCTCCGGCATACCTTCCGATATTAATCTCAAGGCTGCAATTCTCCGGCACATTTATTTTTGCCGAGTAGGTTATATTTCCGCCGTAGAACGGCATTCCCTGCTTTGTTATATCTCCGAAACCGATAGTCTCGGTTGCTTTTGAGAGCGTTTTTTCGCACCCCTCCGCACGAACGTTAAAATCTCCGATAAGATAGCAAGCTTCAAGGCTTATGCGCTTACCGAACGGCACTTTTGCCGCGATCGTGTTTTTGCCTTTGCGGAGCGGCGGCAGAGCATATTTGCGGATGGCTTTGTCAACAAAATATCCGCAGTCATTAAGCGCTGTTTCCTCACCGTTAATGCAGAGCGACTCCAGCTCTTCGGCACAGAAAAACGTGTTTTCAAGCTCACATTCACTTTCAAATGAAAAATGCAGCGTTACATTATGCGTGATTTTCTCCTTTTCGATTGCCCATGGCTGAACATCCTGTCCGTCGGCAAGCGGCCAGTCAAATTTGCGGCGCAGTCTTTCATCAATGCGCAGAATTTCCTCCTCAGGCTGCATTTCGCCGTTATCCAATGCATATTCGGCAATATCCAATATACAAACGTTGTCCTCCTCGCGCTTATACGCAAGCTTATGCTTAAAATCCGTCTGCCCGATTTTGATTCTCTCCGCAGCTTTTTCAAAACGCTTTGACGAAGCCGCCGGTTCAAGGCGCAGAAGCAGGCTGTCGTTTTCGCAGAAGCTGTAATTAAACGTTGTGAATCCGTTTTCGGCAGAATAATTGATTTCCCTTATCTCACCCGTCAGTGTATCAAACACAAGCGGGCGGAACTCGCCCCTGATTTTGATTACTGTTTCTGCCGGCTGCTCAACCGCACTGCAATACTTGTCCTCAATCCTCCGTGCAAGCGCGATGAACAGGCTGTGCTCATCCCCGTCCTTTCTCATCTGATACAGGAACTGCTTTTCCGCATCTCCGGACGGATTTTTAATTTCTATATCGCGGTAATCTCCGAGCGCATTTAAGAGCGCCGTTTCCTCAAACGGAATATGCTTACCTCTGCCGTACAGCTCATTTGCTTTATCGCTTGGCGCGGCGTCAATATATTTCGGAGCTTCACCCATAAATATTACCTTTCCGCCGCGGCTTATAAACTCATTTAAAATATCGGCTGTACTTTTTCGAAGAGTTTCACATTCGGGTACAACAATCACGCTGTACTGCATTTTTCCGACGGAAAGCTCGCTTCCGATATTTTGGCACAGCGACGGCAGGCATGCCTCGCTGATGAAATCAAAATCAACCGTTCCGAACAGCAGCCAGTCTATGATATTTTTAAAGTTTGCGTCTTTCTGTCTCCGCGTTTCCGATGTGTTATCTGACGGACCCCAGTGCAGCCAGTAGCTTTCAATCGGGTGAATTACTCCGACTTTCACGCACGGCTTTCCGCGCGTGAGCACAGTGTTCAGCCTTGCAAAATGGTTCTCAACATACGGATATTCCTTATACCACGGCGACTGATAGTTGATTGACGCAGGGTAATCGCGCTTTGCCGAGCCTTTCATTGATACCCATGAAAGATGCGGCACACGCACCGTCACGCCCATTGCCGCCTGCCAGTCGCCCTGGCGCTTATGTCCGCGGAAATCGAAATCCCAGTTTGTCACTCCGTAAAGCTCGGACGCCACTCCCTCGCGCCCATACTGCCGTGCCGCCGACTGCGCCTGCTTCACAGTGTCATACTCGGTAAGGTCGCACAGCATATCAATGCCGGGCAGTCCGAAAGAACGGTATGCGCGCATTGCCTCGCCTATTGCCGCCGTCTGGCGTTTGAGTGTTGTTTCCTCCATCATATGCCCCGTAAGATATATATTGTTATCGGCGCACCATTTTCCGCACGCGTCGCTGAACGACTGCGTAAAGCGTTCGCAGATATGGTCGTGATAGTAATATCTTGCGCGCGATATTTTTCCGTTCGGAAGCTCCCAGAAAAGCTCCGGCAGATGCTCTGTTATGCTGATTCCGTACGCCTTTTCATATGTTTCGTCAAAATCGGGCGTCCACGGAAGAAGCACGTCCTCATCACTTGCGGCAAACGGCAGCGCCTGCTTATGCACGAACTGCGGTTCATCCGTAAATATCGCAGGCACGGTTTTCCCGAACTCATCTCCCGCCGCTTTTTTGTACGCTTCGTGCGTGATTTCGATAAAGCGCTGTATTGCTTTTGGATTCAGCGTGTCAACATATGTTTCGCCGTTATGCCAGCCGGGGAGCACAGGGGGATTTACCCTGCAGTATGCATATCTGGCAATTCCCTCCGCCTTTTCCCCCTCGTTTAAGAGTTTATATGACAAAAGCTCGCCGTTTTCATTTAACACAATATCGTAAGCCGCAATCAGATATGCTCCGCCGCTTTTCACAGCTTCGCTCTTCGGCAGAACGTTCTCGTCCTTTTGGGTTGTAAACGTAAGATTTCTCTCCCTGTACTCGGGAGTTTTCGTAACATATCCGCCTGCCGCGCCCGACGGCCAGCGATCCTCATCGTAAAGCCAGGCAAGCATATTTTCGCTTTTTGCTTTTTTAACGCAGCTTTTCACAAGGCGCATAAATTCATCGCCCAGATATTTCGTTGCCATGCCGCTTCGTGTGTGCATATGAAAGCCGCCCATGCCCATCTCTTTAAGACATTCCGTCTGGCGCAGCAATTCGCTTTCCTCAAGTTCACAGTTCCATGCCCAGAACGGCGCGGCACGGTATTCCGACGTCGGATTTCTAAAAAGCTCCGTGTCAAGCTTCGGTGTTTGATTTTTTTTGTAAAGCATATTTTCCTCCGTTTATTCCTTATCAGATTTCAGGCGCTTTCCGTCCCTTACCGCAACGGCAATCAAAAGCGCCGTCAGCAGAACCGTGTGCGTCATCAAATTGCCGTATGCCTTTGCAAGCAGATCATATGCTATCCATACAAGGTTGTTCGGTACGTATATTACGCGGTAGTTTTTTGCATCGCTCTGCGCCACGCTCAGTACAAAGAGCATCGCGGCAACAAGCGAAAGCACGTCGTACCACCCGTGGAAAGTCATCAGATTCACAGCAAGAAAAGCAACAGTATGTACCCACACCCAACCTTTGGGCAGCGTTTTTCCTTTTGAAGCATATGAATAGTTAATCAGCAACTGCGCAACCGCTGTAAAGCAGATTGCGGCTCCGCTGAAGCCGCCTGTCAGAATATAGCTGATCCCGACAAGCAGATTCCCCATAAGGCTGAAAATCAGCACTGTTTTCATTTTTTTGTTAAACGGCTCGCAAAGCCCCAGTATTGTTGCAATCGCAGATGATATGTATGATATTTTCTCCATGAGTTCCTCCGTCACCTTTTCCTGTTGTTTCTTACTGCCGTTTTATCATTGGCATTGAATGCAAGATTTGTGTTTGCCGCTGCCTGTTTAACATTTGCATGTATCAGCGCATGAAGTGCCGCTTCATCGGCATAAGCTTCGGGTTTGAAGCTTTCGCTTGCGGCATAACCGGCAATCAGCTCCTTAAGCATATTTGCCGCAGGGTCATTTTCATCAAAGCGGAAGCTGCATACAATAAGCTTTCCGTTTATTGCTCCGAGTTCGAACATTGCCGCCTGCCGCACAACGTATTTATGAGTTGAAACAACTTCGATAATCGGATTGATTTGCACTTTATCGTTTTCAATGCAAACTGCTCTGCCGCCCTCCATCATCTGCGCAAACTGCCATCCGCAGAAACCGCCGTGCGGAAAATTCTCCAGAGCATGGTGCTCCGAAACAACCGTTGCAAGGTTTCCCGATGTGCGCCCGGCAAGGGCAATCCGAAAGCTTGTCGGATTGCTTTTAAACGGATTTGCTCCGAAAAGCACAACCGTTTTTCCCTTTTCAAGCAGTGCTGTGAGCTCTTCCTCCGTCATGCCGTCCGACACTGTAATGCCGTCATAACCGTTCGGCTCTGTTTTCGGGAACAGATACAGCTCCCACTCATTTTCGGCAAAAAAACCGTCCGCCTCAACCGAGGCATAAAGCCTCATTTCCGCTGCTTTCCCGATATGCGGAAGCGTTTCCGCAAATGCGGCAAGCTGCGCCACGCGTCCGTTTTCAATGTCAGCCACATCAAAGACTTTGCAAGTGTGCACCTTTTCCCCGATAAACAGCCTGACTGTCAGGCGCGCACCGCTGAGAGTTCTTCCTCCGTAGTACGACATCAGGATATTGCAGTTTAAGGTATCGCCCGCTGCATAATTCCGCTTTTTCCCGATGTCCGACAGTATAACCGATTCCGAGTTATACATCCTTATATTTCTCACGGACTCTCCCGGCTTAAGCTCATAAAATTCGTTCATCATGCCGACGTCATAGCCGAAGGTGTGCCAGTGGGTGTCTGTCGGCCCGAGAAAATCATACCCCGAAACCGATTCGCTGCGCCGCAGATTTTCAAAGCAGAACTTACGGACGCGTCTTTGCCATTCGCAGGAATTTTTAAAATACAGCGGTGCGTTTTTGATTATTCCCTTATCGGCGAGATGCTTTTCAACCGAGGAAAACATCTCCGTGTTACCGAAACGCGTGCCGTTATAGCGCTCTTTAACGCTCAAATCGGTATATGTTCCGTCAATGCAGATTTCATGGCTCAGGCGCGGTTTTTGATATACATCCGAATATTTATCGATCAGTTCGGGATTGCAATCGGTTGAAAAATAGCTGTGAGCGCCGTTCGGATAAGTGCAGTAAACATCGCTGAATTCCCCAAGCGCTTTAAGGCGGCGCGGATGATGCTTAAAAGGCTCCGCTTTAAGTTCCTTCTCCTGCTCCGGCTCGCACCAGAAATATTCAACACCGCGCATTGCGCTCATCGGGGCAAACAGTGCGTCTGTTTCTTCATGAACGGCTTTTGCGCACTCCCTCAGATATTCGATGAAAGGCTCGTCAATCAGCAGCTCATTTCCGCAGCAATAGATTACAACCGAGGGGTGCTTTCTGCAAAAATGCATAATTTCTTTCCATTCGCTCACCGTGGTGTTATTCGGGCACTCTACATGCATAAGCATACCGAGCTCATCCGCCGCCTGCATATACTCCTCCTCCGGAATATATGTGTGAAAACGGATATGGTTAAATCCGAGCGATTTAAGCTTTTTAATAACACTGCGGTAATGCGCCTTGTCATGGTTCGGGTGAACGGTATCGGGATAGCAGCAGTGTTCACATGCTCCGCGCAGAAAATATTCTCTGCCGTTAAGCAGAAGTCTTGTGCCGTCAGCCGCAAGGCGGCGCACACCGAAGCTTCTTTCAAGCACTGCATCACCGCACCTGATTTTAAGAGTATACAGCTTTGGATTTTCCGGCGACCAATGCTCAAGCCCGTATGCGGAAAATGCAAAATCCCCGTCCGCTGTTCCGGTCTCAATCGTTCGGGTGCCGTCACATACCGACCACGAAAGCGCCGCCGCGCCCAAGCATTCCGTTCGAACCGTCACCGTTTTTAAATCATCCGACACCAACACCGCCGCATCGGTTAGCGGACTTTTATAGGTTCTTATTTCAACATCGCCCGTGACGCCTCCCGTGCACTCGTTTGCCGCGCGCGATGTAAGCCCCGACACAGGCTCGCCGCCATAGCCGCTTAATCGCTGATTTGATACGGACAGAACAATTGTATTTTCGCCGTCATTTATATTCTCATCCGGGATTTTTATTTCAAAGGGCGTGCTGTATCCGCTGTGTCTGCCCAGAAAGACACCGTTCAGCCAAACCGACACGCTGTTCTGCACTCCGCCGAAATATATTCTCTTTTCTCCCTGCACCTTTTCAAAATCAAAGCTCCGCCTGTAGAAAAAGCTGCCCGTGATGTTCGGAAGCGCAGTATCGGGCGGATTTCCGGCTATCGGATAGCTCTGCACACCGTACTCCGGATTGCAGCGCAGCTTGGAATAAAATGACGCTTCGCGGAATTTATCCGTCATGTCCTCCCAGTACCCCGGAACAGCTCCGGGGATAATGTCGGCGCAAATGCTTTCCGGCTCCGTTCCGGCATAATCCTCCTCGCTCGCAATATGCCCGTACGGATTTTCCTCCGATTCGTACCTTCCCTCACTGTATTTCATTTCCCAGCTTCCGCTTAGTTTCTCTATCGTGTATTCCATTTCTCCGTCCTTTCACGCTCTCTGCGTTATCCCGATAATTTTCTTAATAACGGGGGTGTAAAAAAGGTTTTTTTACACCCCCGTTCTAACATACCGTTATTCTCTTATTCAGCTGCTACCGTTACATCAATACTGTCGGCAGGAATGCACAGGGGAGCAAAGCTTGAAATGCTTCCCAAGAGCATCGCCTTTATTTGATAAGTACCCTCCGCAGCAGAGGAATAATCCCAAACAGCTTGAATTGTATTATTTGAAATTGTGTTTGCAGTTACAACCTCTGTCAATGCATTATCCTTGTAAACTGCAAGAACAAGCACAGAACCTGCCGGCGTTTGTCTTCCGTTTGCCGTAACAGTCTTTTTGTCGGCATCGTTAATGAGATGTCCGACATTCGGACCGGCATATACCTTTACTGTAAACGAACGTTTAACAGAATATGCACCGTTCTCGTCAGACACAGTTGCCGTTAATTTAATAAACTGATTATTTTTCGTCTGAATAACATTCGCCGTTTTTCCGTCTTCCGCAATTTTTATATTGGCATTTTCATCCGCACTCCAAGTGAGATTGCAGCCCTCATATCCCGCTATCTCCGAAGGCAGCGTGACCTGCTTCATAATCAGGCTGTTTCCGGGGAAAATCTCCGAAAGAGCTGACGGAATTACTGAAAGAACTTCTTCACGCTTATCACGATATACGGTAAAATTATCATATGTTACATTTGTTGTCGGAGAGCTGTTCGCATATCCCAATCCGATTGCAAAGCCTTCCCCGTTCTTTAAATAATTTGAGTTGCCGTTATAGCTTGGATTGGATAGTATATTCTGTCCTGTAACGGCTGCTGCACCGTCTATATAAAGGTCGCATTTATATGTCCTAAAATCAGCATGTAAAGTAAGATGATGCTTTTCTCCAAGCGTAATATCAGCCACCTTGCTTGTTTCCGAAATACTTCTGTTGTAAAAACCGAGCGCCAGTTTTCCGTCCTTATTAACAGCAAATCTAATTCCGTCGCTGTTTGATGAACCGACAAGCGCTATCACAGATGCCCACTTTCCTTCTTCAGCAAAGGAACCAACCGTAAAGTCAGTGTCGACAGTAATCTCATCATCAGCAACCAATCCGTTTATGAACGCGCCGCCTTTGTCATTCTCGTAAACTGTTATAAGCTTGCCGTCTGCTGCCTTGATCGCTCCGCCCTTTGCTTTAAACACCGATAAGCCCAAGCCTGCAACACCCGTGCAGTTTGAATTGCTGCTGCCTGACCAAGCCGTTTCTGAATCATAGCTGTTAAAATCATTGGCGTAAATGCTTTCACGGTCAGAAACCTCGGAATAAATGCACAGATCATCGTAGCAAAAATCCTGTCCGTTTTCATATTCGGCAGCCATTATATAGGGAAGATTAATTCCGCTTTCACTCCAATTATGTCCGTCCGATGAAATAAAATCGGCATTCTTAACACATAAGCATCCGTTGAGATAAACATTATATTTCGCATTTTCCGTATCAACTGCTACCTTGAATGTGTACCACTCGTTTTCCGCCCATGACCAGTAACTGTGAATATCATAGCCGGCAGTCCATGTTTTTGAATTATTTATAAACATTTGTCTGTTTCCGTTACCGTCAATAAAGTAGGGCTTATCCGCTTCATCGATTCCGAACTTAATTGCCGTATACTCATTTTCTCCATCGACGTAACCGGCAGCAAAAAGCGTCCTTGCCGGAGTATTATTTGTATTTTTCTGAAATTTGAACTCAATTGCAAACTTGCCTTTCAGAGGATTTTCGCTTTTTGTCTTATAATACTGATCTGTTCCGACGTTGTTTATTACAAGATAACCTTGTGAAGAATCTGAATTTCCGGTTCGGCTTATAACTGTCAGCGGACATGTGCTGTCCTTCCCCCAAACTGCGTTTAACGCACCGAGATTGGGGTCGCTGAAGTTTTCCTCAAACAGAACTTCTTTTACGGGAACCAATCCCGTTTTGCCATTCGTTTTGAAATCGAAGCTCGGCTTTGCAAATGCCGACATTCCCATGCTGCCTGCAAGCAGCACACCGCTTAAAATCAGAGCTGCCGTTCCTTTTAGTTTTTTACTCATTTTTTCATCCCTTCTCCTTATATAATTATTTATTTACGGTTACGGTTTTTTTAGTGTATCCATGCAAAAATGTTATACTTGCAGTCAATCCGTCTGCACTGATACTGACATCATTTGCCGTAACTGTAATACCAAGACTTGCACCGTTTACAACTGCCGCAATCCCGTCATTTGTAAATAGCGTATATGTAAGCTTACTGATTTTATCCGCTATTGCATCCGCAGGATCCTCAGTATAGACTGACTGCGTTACTGTCTGCGGATTTCTCAGCGCATTCTCAGCTGACTCACGCACTATTTCCATATGGTTTTCCGTCATCGAGCCGTTCCACGGATATATGCTGTTTGTAACATACTCCGGCGTGGTTTCAAGAGCATCAAAGAACTCAAAATCCAATCCGTCCATAGAATCCTTATACACATCAAACACTTTGCCGAATACAGCTGCGCTTACAAGATAGCGCCCAAGCTCATAGCTGCAATGCGTTCCGTCACGCTCAAGAATGGTAAATTTATCGATTCCGTTTGTTCCGTTCCAATCTGTATTGGAATTATCACCGTAACAGTCGGGAGCGTTATAAACTCGTCCCAGGTATGAGCTGCGCGCATTTTGCAGTGCAGTGCTCATCGGCACAACAAAATCAGGCTGATCGTCTGCAAGCGCTTCAACGCTTTTCATAACCGGAACGGAATTTTCCTCCCATTGATTTAAAAGCCGTTCACGCGCCCCTGTGCTATTCATATCCGTCCAATCGGATACCCATGCAACATCGGCATTCGGCTGCTCATTTTTTATCCAGCGAACAACCTTTGCAAGATCCTGCGCAAAGGAATACTTATATTTATCCATTACCGATTCGCGGTAATCCTGAACAAGCACAAGATCATAGCTTTTATCGCGGAGCATTGAATAAACATTGTAATACGCTCTGTTTCTGTTCGACCCCTGCGTGTAGTGGCTCCTGTATTCGCCTTCAACGCCCACATACGGAATGTCCTTATAATAGAGCTGCGCTCCGCCGACAATTGTGTAATCAAACTCGATTTCCGTTTTAAGACCCGCTTTTTTCAAATCCGCAAAGATTAAGTCGCGCCAGTTCATATAGTCATGTGTGTGACTGTTTCCGATTGCAAGTATTCTGAACTTTTTAAATTTAAATCCTATGTTCGGGTTAACCTCCGAAAGACGCTGCGCCGCAGAATTGTTTGAACCGTAAAGTATGCACTTGCCGTTTTCGGGAAATGCATTCGGATAAATTTCACACACGCTGTCAGGCATATAAACTGCACTCAGTCCGTCAAAGCCGGAAAATGCATTTGAACTCACCGCTGTTATTCCGTCCCGGAGTCTGATTGTATCTATATTCTTAAGATTCGCCCAGGGAGTTTGTGAAAAAGATGTGTAAAGCGGCATTTCTCCGTTTCCCTCAACTGTCAGCTCATTTCCGTTTACACTGTATGTAACATTTCTTCCATCTGTTACCGCCGAAGAAAGCTCCGTTTGCGATGATTTGATAATACTTGCAAGCAGCGTTGCCGCCTGCTGTGCTCCGACAGATGAAAACCGTCCATACTTGCCGACCTGTGATTCATCATAATTACTGCTTTCCGGATTGAGCGATGAAAGTGACCATTTTAAATCGCTTTTAACATAAGCGTCAATATACTTTCCGTAATACACTCCCGGATTCTCCGCACTGTTTAAAGCATTATTCCACGCGCGGTTTAAATCAAGGATGTCTGCTCCCGTTTTCACAGCAACCGCTTTAGCATGCTCGGCATACGCGGAAACATCTTTCTCTGACATAGCTGCCGGAGTGACAATCACTGCCTTTGCACCGTTTTGCTGCGCTGCCGTCACAAGTTTTATCAGATTGTTTCTGTAATCAGATTCGGATATGCCATTTTCAGCGTCATCATTTCCGAATGCGATAAAAAGATAATCTCCCGGTAAAATTCTTGTTTTTACAGATTCAAATGTATCTGCCGCAATAAATGCCTCAGATGTACAGTCGGTGCGCGCCATGTTGACAACGTTTACACTATCGTCCAGCACGGACTTAAACTCTGTGCCCCAACCTGTATAAGGGTATAATTCAGTTTCGTAATCGGCGGCTGACGAATCTCCCGCAATATATACGGTGGGCATGAGATTTTCTCCGTGCGTATCTGTAAGCGGCGCAAGCGATGCCTGATCAGACCAAACAAAGGCTTTCACTGAATAATTACCGTTCCATGCCGCCGGAATTTTAATATCGCTGAACTTAATCTGAGTAATTCCCTTCGGTAATGCATTCTCATAAACCTTGTCTGCGGCAAGCATGCGGCCGTTGTCATCATAAACTGCCGCAAATATAACGGCTGCTCTCTCAGCAAATGTATTGCAGATTTCCGCTGCCGAAACATTTCTGCCAGCCTGCGGCGCATTATATGTATTTCCGTCAGCATCGCTGTAAATTATCTTCCGTATTTCAAGACCATCATCAAGCGAAAGTGCTTTATTATCGACATCATTGACAAAAAAACCACCCTCTTCACATCCAAATCCCATGCGTGATATTTCGCCGTTATCTGAAGCTGTTTTCGAAAAATCAAACTGAACGGGGGCATTATTTTGCTTTTTCCCATCGACATATATATCATAGCTGCGCTTCTTTAAATCTACCCTAAAGCTAAGTGCAAACCATTTTTTTGACGGATATTCAAATCCGGCTACAGTATTATTCGCACCGCCGGGATTCGTGCTTGCTGCAAACTTTCCAACCTTAAGTGTTAAAAGTGCGTTTCCGTCTTTGTCTGCCAGATAAATATTTCCGGCAGATTTTTTATCCATATACAATTCTGCCGTAATTTCTTCCTTGCTTCCAAGGCATTGCAAATCCGTATATGCTTCAGCATTATCCGTGATTTTTACTGTCTTGTCAGCTTCATTTGCGGGATTTGCCGCAAGCAGCGGTTCGCCCTTTACAACATGCCAGTTTTCCAAAGATGAAAGATCCGTAATATCATCATTAGCAGCAACAGTAACAGAAAAGCTCCGCACCAGCGCGTATTCTCCTTTATTGTCCGCTACATGAGCCGTCAGTCGAACAACGGTTTCCTCCTCTTTGGGTTTCACTGCAGCGGTGATTCCGTTATCCGCAATTTTTATAACAGGGCTGTTTGATTCCCATTTTACGGAATAACCGTTAATTGTATTCGGAAGTGTAACTTCTCCCTTAGGAGTATATGCTCCGGAGAATATTCCTTTCAGCTCCTTTGCCGCTGCCGCCAAAGCCTTCTCACGTTCATCCTTATATATTCTCAGATTATCATATATAATATCTGTTGTCGGAGATTCCTTATGATAGCCCAAGCCTATCGTCATGTCTTCTCCGTCCTTATAATATCCGCTTGTTCCGCGCTTTTTCATGTTGTACATCAGATTTTGATTGTTCGCAATCAGCTCACCGTCTATATACACATCACATGTATATGTTTCAAAGTCCATGTACAAGGTAAGATGATGCGACTTATCCATCGTTATATTTGAAAGAATTGTCGGCATATAGGGAATGGTACGGTTATAATAATGGTAAATAAATTTCCCGTCCCTGCTTACTGCAAAACGTATGCCGTCCGCTCCGACCGGAGTAAGCGCGAGCACTGTCGCATAATTATCCTGATAACTGTCATCGGCAAAGCTCTTCACCGTAAAATCGGTATCGATTGTCATGTTGTTATCCATGCGCACAAAGCCTGCAAATGCACCGCCGCAACCGTTTCTGTACTCGGTCACAAGCGTGTTGTTCCTCGCATAGATATATCCGCCTTTTGACTGCATGTTCGCAAGTCCAAGTCCTGCCACACCCGCAAAAAGGCTCATACGTTGTGTACGATAGCTTGTTGTTCCGTTCCATGATTCCTCTGCTGCATAGCTGTTAAAATCATTCGCATAGTATGTTGTTCTGCCATTCGGCTCACAATAAATTTTGATATCATCATACTTTATCGGATCACTGTCGCCGGTGGTCATCATGAAAGGCAGATTTATTCCCGTTTCATTCCAGTTATTTTCACTATCCGCGAACGGTTCATCCTTAAGACACAGAGAACCGTTCAGAAAAACGCTGTATACTGCGGACTCAGTGTCAATAACAGTCTTTAATGTGTACCAATCCCTTGAATACGGTGCCCATGAATTGCCGTCACCGTGGAGAAGAAACCATTTGTCGAAATCCATCATCGTTCTCCAAGAGCTTGTTTGATCAACAAGCGGTTTCCGGATTTGGTCGCTTCCCTTATACGTCAGGTTACGGATAAACTTATCCGTAACGGTAAACTTATCAACACCAATTTCAATTGCTGCTTTTTCTCCGATTTCGCTGCCGTATCCGGCACCGAAAAGGAGCGGCACAGCGGCATCATCAACCATTTTAAATTTAAATTCAACCGCAAATTTTCCCTTTAAGGCAACATCGCTTTTCAGGTTCAATGATTTCTCCGCATTTGCGGCACCTTTAACAATCAGACTGCCGTTTTCGACTGAGGCTGTCGTATCGTTTTTTGCAATGCTGAGCGTTTGCGGTGCATCTCCCCATAATGCTCCCTGCTGCACGGAAATATCTTTTTCAAAACTTTCGCAAAATAAAACTTCTGTTGCCGGAACAAGTCCGTCGGTATTCTCATTTTCAAAAGTGTAGCCCGGCATTGCAAACACATGCATTGAAATACAACTGCACACAAGGGTAATAGCTGTAATCAGCGATCCGGCTTTAATCAAAAATTTTCTCATAATTTCCTCCTGTAATAATGGCTTCAAGCGATATTATCCCTTGACCGCACCAATCATAACCCCTTTTTCAAAATACTTTTGAATAAACGGATAAATGCACAGTATCGGAACAACCGATACGATGATTACTGCATATTTAACGGTTTCACCTATAAAGCTTGAGTTTCCTGCATCAACCATCTGAGTCATTGAGCTTGTGTCATTCTGAATAAGGATTTCACGCAGTACCAATTGCAGCGGAAATAATTCTCTATCCTTTAAGAAAAGCATTGCGTTGAACCAAGCATTCCAGTGCTGCACTGCATAATACAAAGCCACAACCGATAACGAAGCCTTTGAAAGCGGAATAACTATCTGAATCAATATTCTCCAATGCCCGGCACCGTCAAGCCGTGCCGATTCCTCCAATGCCGGCGGAATCGAAGCAAATGCAGTCCTGAGCACAATCAAATTGAATGTGCTTATTGCCCCGGGAATTATAAGAGAAAACAAGCTGTTTTCCAACCCCAGACCCTTTACGGTCATATAAAACGGAATCATTCCGCCCGAAAAGTACATTGTAAATATTATTAAAAGTGTTATTGTGTGGCAAAACATTACATCTTTTCTTGATGTGAAGTATGCACCCATGCATGTCATAACCATATTGACCGCCAACCCCACAACAAGCACGAACAGGGTATTTCCGTAACCGCGCAGAATCATCGGATTTTTCATCATCAGGCGGTATGCTGCTGTACTGAATTTCAACGGTTTGAATAAAAATCCACTGAATGAGCTAAGCTCGATGGCATCACTGAAGGATGCCATCAGTACGTACCACAGAGGGTATATCATAACAAACATCAGCGCTGCTATAAAAGTATAATTAAACACGGAAAAGATAATTTCTGCCGGGCTTGTTTTTATGTGATTGTTTATATTTTCATTCATTGCAAAATCTCCTTTCCGCTTACCACAGAGACGTATCGCTGACTTTTCTGCTTATTGTGTTTGCCAAAATAATAATCACGAAATTCACAACGGAATTGAAAAGTCCGACTGCCGTTGAGTAACTCCAGTCCATAGACTCAAATCCCATTCTGTAAACATAAGACAGAATAACGTCACTCGTGTCATATATAAGAGGATTATAAAGCAGAATTATTTTTTCATATCCCACACTCAGAATATTTCCGAGCTGCAATATAAGCATAATGATAATTGTCGGTGCAAGACCCGGAAGTGTAACATGCAGCATACGCTTCCACTTGCCGGCTCCGTCCACCTGTGCGGCTTCATAAAGCTGCGGGTCTATTGACGAAATTGCCGCAAGGTATATTATTGAATCCCATCCGATGTTCTGCCATATATTAGATATAACGTAAATCGGCAAAAACATCTCGGCGCGGTTCAGCAGGCTTCCGTCTCTTCCGTCAAACGCATGAACTATCTGCTGAATGATACTCCCATCCGCAACAAAGGTTTTAATCAGTCCGCATATTACAACCAATGAGATGAAATGCGGAATGTAAGAAACCGACTGAGCCACTCTTTTAAACTGTTTATTTCCGATTTCATTAAACAGAAGCGTCAGTATAATAGGTGTCGGAAAGCCGAATATTATAAGCGACAGGCTTATTCTCAATGTATTTGACAGAATCCTTATGAAATCGGGATTACTGAAAAAATATCTGAAATTGTCAAGCCCCACCCACGGACTTTTCCATATACCGAGCCCGGGTGTGTACTGCTTGAATGCGATGATTGCGCCATACATCGGTTTATAGCAAAATATCATATAAAATGCCAACACAGGAAGCGCCATAAGATACAGTGACCAATTTTTTCGCATATTACTTCGAAATTCTTTTTTAAAGCCATAAGGCTCTGTCTTTTTTGTTGTTTTCATGTTCTGCCTTTTCTCCCCTCGAACACACGTTCAAAATTTCAGCCTATCTGCTGTTATAGCGCTCATACGCTTCATTCATCAGCTTGAGGTAGTCATCAATTCCGCGTTCCTTAAGTCCTTTTACAAAATCATCAAATTTGCTGAGCGGCTCCGCTCCGGTGATGAATTTTACAAGCATCTCATCTTTATATGAATTTACCGCACTGATTTTCTTTGCCATGATATTCGTATCTTTCGGCAGCAGCGATATGTTCGGCAGCAAATGCTTCTCCATATCCGTATTGCTCCAGGTCTTTATTGCAGCTTGTTGCTGCGGACGTGCCGCATACTGTTCCATATAGCGAACATCCTGAACAAACGGTCCTGCATTGTATGCCTGAATATAGCGCGCCATTGCTCCGCTCATGGATAGTCCGTCGGGGTTTTTTGTGATAAGCTCTGTGTATGTCGGATATCCGTCAACCATAGTGTAGGACTCGCCCTCAATACCGAAATTGAAAAGCATCTTTCCCTCATCCGAGTATCCGTAATCAAGAACCTTTGTTGCAAGATCAACATTCTTGCAGTCACGCGACAGTGTTGCATATGTTCCGGGAAGGCGGTTGTCCATCTGTCCGAACTGAGGACGCTGACCCTTTTTAAGTGTCGGATACGGTGCGCCTTCAAGAAGATAACACTCAGTCTTTGCAGCGTCTGTGAGTTTCCCTATTCCACTGCCAACGCTTCCGATGACTGCACCCGCATCTCCGTTTATCATATACGAATCTATAAGGCTTCCGTCCATTGTTGCAAAATCCGGCGGCATAAGTCCCTTCTTGTACCAATCATTCATTTTTGCAACGAATTCCTTGTAGCCCGGCTCAAGTGCACCGTACTTAACCTTGCCGCCGTCAACATACAATCCGTCCACAGTGCCGAAAGCCCCGGAAAATACACCCCACGCTTCCACATATGTTCTGTAGCATAAAGGATACTTTGCGCCCTTTTTCGTTTTGAAGGCTGTGAGCGCCTGTTCCCATTCATCAATTGTTTCTGGCACTGACAACCCGAGTTCGTCAAGCCAATCCTTGCGGATGATCGGGCCTGCGCTTGTTTGCAGACTTCTCTCTCCGCGGATAAAGGGGAATGAGAAATATTCACCGTCATCCGTTTTCATCATTTTCTCAATTTCCGGATTTTTCTTTATATAAGAGTAAAGATTCGGAGCTTTTTTCGGAATATCAATTGGCTGTATAACATTATCCTTTATTGCCTTTGACGGACCGCCCGGATAATTAGCCCATAGATATTCGATAATATCCGGAAGTGAATCCGAAGCAACCAAAAGATTAAACTTTTCAACCTCGCTGCCTTGCGTCGGGTGCTGATATTCTATTTTTACGTTTAACCTCTTCTGCAGCTCTTTTGCAAAGGGTGTATCGCCGTAATTGCTTACGCTTGTTGCCGCGTTCGGATTAAGCGGCACCCAATATGTGAGCGATGAATCATCGCTGTTTTCTTTTTTTGTTTTTCCTCCGCTGCATGCGGCAAGGCTGAGCGCCAATGTTGCGCAGCATGCAACAGCTGCTGCATTCTTAAAGTTAATTTTCATTTTTCTTTCCTCCTGTTTTAATTTATTTTTGCTATTTCCGTGCACATCAGCAAGAATGCCCCACTGCCGTGCAAATCATTCGCACATTTCGGACGCCTTATGTATCCATCGTAATCAAACACACAGGTTCCTATACATACGTTTTCAACCAAAAGATCACTGTCATTTCTCGACACAACGTTTCTCAATGCTCCGTCAAAGGATTCGTTTGCAAATTTCTTGCAGCTTTCATCAAGTATTCCCATTCCTGCGGCACGTGCAATTGCCGCTGTGAACAGAAAGCTGCATGAGCTTTCAATCCAGTTATCCGTTCTGTCACCCTTATCAACAATCTGGTACCATAGCTTTGTCTTGCCGTCGCGGTATTTCATAATATTTTTCAGTAATTCTTTTTCAATAGTGACAAGTCTTTCTCTCATCGGGTGTTTTTCAGGCATAAACGAAAGTATTTCCAGAATAGCAACAACATACCACCCCTGTGCCCGACCCCATACTTCCGGCGAAAGTCCGGTCTGCTTATCTGCCCATTTTTCTTGTTTTGATTCGTCCCATGCATGATGCATCAAACCCGTTTCGGGATCACGCATATTCTCATACATAATTACTGCCTGCATTGCCGCTTCATCAATAAGCTCAGGAAACCGAAAACTTGCGCCGTACTCCGCCATAATCGGCGATCCCATATAAAGGGAGTCTAACCACATTTGATTTTGGTGAATTTTCGAATGCCAGAAACCGCCGGCTTTGTTCTTGCTCCAGTTCCTTAAAATGCCAATCAGATAATCAAGTGCTTTTTTATACCTTTCATCACCTGTCTTTCTGTAGAGCGGAAACAGCAGTATTCCGGGCTGGATATCATCAAGCCAGTTCTGGGGCTCATTGCTGTTAATATTTCCGTTTTCATCAATAATTGAATCAACCCATTTTTTCGCATACTCAAAATACTTTTCATCGTTACATAGCTCATATGTACGGAGCATTCCCGAGAGAAATACTCCCTGATGATAAAAAAATCTGCCTTCTATAGGCAGCTTTGCTGCCTCCGGAAACTGCCGCATCATTGTGTCGCACAAGCTTTTCGCCGCGTCGATTGCCTTATTATTCATGTTATCTACCTTTCGCATGTTTTAGGCGGATGTGTTAATATCCGCTTAGGCATAAGTGACTTGAAACCCATACGGTCAAATTTCTTGTGCCTATTCTGTCTTTAGATTTTTCAGTTTACCTTTCCCAGCGCTGTCAGAATTCTGCTGAGCGAAGCAGGCGTAACGCTGCTTTCTTCGCTTACTGAACTGTCCAAAAGTCCGGCATCACGGAGCAGTGCTGTCAGAGTTTTGGAAGCACTGCGCTCCTGCCCCATGCCTGCATACATCGTCATAATGTTATCATTACCGTAAGATCCCGCTTCTGCCCAGTTGATAATAAACCCATCATCGGAAACCGATGGAAGTATTCCTTTTTCATTAATTCTGTAGCGTCCGAAAATCAATCCGTTTTCATCACTGAACCCGTTTCCAATGCTTTCGCTTTTCGCGTCATCTTCCAGAATCAGCGAAACATCGTATACCTTATATACATTTGCTACACTTGCCCACGTCCACATTTTGTCTATTTTATCAACAACGGGGGCTGACTGCCTTGCCCCGCAGTTTTCACCGATTACCAACTCTTCTCCGCCTTCAGGTGTAACGTAGGCGTCATATGTCATTTCTTCGGGGCGAATAACTACCCTGAAACAGTACTTTTTATTTACTTCGTACGGAATCACACCCTTTGTATAAGTATAGCTGTTATACATATCAATGACGCCATTAGGATTGAAGCGCACAATATAGGGAAGATCCGCATTTGTTCTTGTCCCGATTGACGACGATGTAAACGACATTGTTGAGTCAATGCCCTTTTCAAACGGTACCGCCGTATAAGTAATTTCAAACTCCTTTGTCTGCGTTACAAGCGGAAACGCAGTTTCATCGGTAAATCCGGGGCCCTGGGTAGCCGTCGGAACGGTTTTTTTCTTGAGCGGAATGTTAAACGTTCTTTCCGCAACTGCTGCATTCTTGGTGACTGTCGCCGTCAGCGTCACACTGTCACAGTCCGCATTTTTACGGTTCAATGTACCGTCCGGTGAAATGATATCCTCGCGGCTGCACTTCCATTGAACTTTAGTATCGAATAGCGATTCCGAAGCAAGGTAAACATCCGAGCTTAAGCTTTCACCGTTGTAATCAACGCTCAATGCGTCAGCGGCATACCTGACAGCCTGTTCATCCGAAACGGCAGCCGCAGCGTTTATATCAAATGCTGCTGTCAGACCCGAATTTCTCAGTACATCACTGTTATTTGCCTGAATTGCCGGCACAAGTACCCGGCTGAATTGATCCCATGTCGGATTTTCATCGTTAAATGCCGCGTCAACCGAAAACAGTTTTTTCATAAGCGTTCTTAGCTCATCTTTTGAAAGCGGCATTCCGGGGTCTTTATCACCGATACCGGCAGCATTAACAAACTCTGCTCCGACATACGGAATGGCTCTTCCTTTGCCGTTAAACAGAATCTCAAGGTTTCCGTTTACAGGCTTTGCGCTTCCGCCGCTGACAATTTGCAAATGCACCTTTCCCCCGCTGTATGAGCGAGTAACCGTGTACCCCCGATTATCAAGTATTCTGAATTTTCCATCGGCAATCTTCAGCCCAATGTCAAAATCACCTTCAAATTCAATCTCAATTTTATCACTGTCATAGCTCACAACCTCAGCGACAGCTTCTCCTTTAAACTGCTCTGCATAAATGGGGCGCTGAATTGCTGAATATCCCTCTGACTGCTTCAGAAATTTTTCAAGGGTTACGCTTCGGTTATCCTTTATAATATTTTTCACGCCTTGCCATAATCTGTTTTCCTTATACAAAAGCTGCGTTGTTTTGCTCCAGTCTCCGTTTGGGTCGTTGTCCTTTGCACACATATTGCGGAGAAAAACCGCTTTCTCACTGCCGTTTTCATATACATTGTGTATAACGTCCGGGAACTCATATTTTACAAGCTCGCCTTTTTCCGCCGGCTTTGCTTTCTCATCGAAAATAAGCAGTGTGCTTTCATATCCGAGTTCCATAAGTCTTTCGCGGTTATCATCGAATATTTTACTCAGATTGTCGGAGCATCTGAGCAGGCTGCTTCCGCGCGGACTTTCTCCGACCTTAAGTCTGTCGCCGCGCGGCGCTATTTCCTCCGCGCCGTAATCTTCTGCGCCGATTCCGCCTATTTCCATACCCAAAAATGCGGTAAGGAAATCGGCAAGAGTCACGAGATAACGTTCATTTCCCGAGCGTTCAAATGCCGTGCACAACACATCTATAGCCAGTGAAGTTGTCATCGGAGAGGGACCCCTGCCGCCGCCGTCGTTCAAGCGGTAAACCGATGCGTCCGAGTTTGGATACCACAAAACATCTCCGAAATTCTCACGCTGGTAACACAAATAATCGGCAACCTTAAGCGTAATGTCGAGGGCATCCTTATTATCCGTAAAATCAAGCAGCTGGCTTATGCCGCGCACACCGTAAAGCATTACATAGTCCTTTACGATTTCTTCGCTCGTGACGGAGTCAAAATATTTCCCTCCGTCATTATAAATAAAATGCGGATAGGAACCATCGGGGCGCTGTGCCGCCTTTGACCAATGCAGCAAATCCTTCATTGCCTGAAGGTACCTGTCATCCTCCAGGATCTGTGCCGCAAGATAGTAAGTCCTCGCCCTTATCATACCGCGGCTTTCATGATATTCGGGCGAAACGCCTGTCGGGGAAGCCGTGTCAAGCGACCATGAGCGATACAGAAATGCACGGCTTCCGTCAAGTGACTGATGAAGATACATATCTGACAAGGTTTTTGCAAGCGACATCTTAAATGTGTCCCAAACCCACTCATCGCCGCTCAGCACATATGTCATATATAATCCGCCCTGATCTCCATAGTAGCTGTGCGCCATGTTGAATCGGTAGGTATCCGTAGTTGTTGCCCCGCGCAAACAGCCGTATATGTCGGGTCTGCCGCCGCGGTATGCACAAAGGTCAGCTCTGACCTCGGATAAATCAAACATATGGCGGTACATTTCCTCATCACCCGACTGCATCCAGCACACTCCGAAATTATACTCTATTTCTCCGGGCATTGTTCCGAATCTTCCCACCATTCCGAGTTCCGAGTTTATTTCGTACGGCAATATGCCTGCATTAAATATTCCGATGCTTTTTGAATATCCGAATTTAAAACTTTCCATGCACTTTTTTGCAAGCGCGCTCATGTGCGTTGTCATAATCTGCCCGGCGCGCACATACTGCTCATTATCAACTCTGACAGCCGGCGGCTTTGCAAGCGTTTTTGCCCACTGCTGTGCATCGCCGCCAAAGCCTATATACAAGTGTGCTGTTCTTGAAAATCCATCATAGTAATAGTATTCCTTGCCGTTAACAATCGGCGCAAAATTGATATAATTCTCGCCTATCACATAACCGGTTGCGCTCGCAACATTCGTTGCTCCGTCAAAACGTGTATTATCATAGCTTGAAAGCTGCATACCCCCAAGGTCAAGCCAATCGCTGTCAACAACACTGCCAACCTCCGCACCGTTATATGCAGCTCCCACCGTCAAACCGGTTGACTGTATGTAAAAGTTATTTTCAACGGTTATTCTATGGTCAACCTGTATTCGTGCTGCACCTCGCGGTATCGTCACATACATTTCTCCGCATATTTCGTTGTTGAGTCTGCCCTTAAGCTTGAATTTACTGTAAGCAGAGGTATTTTTCAATTCAGTTATTTCCGTCACGGTAAGATAATATGTCTTATTATTAACCGTTGCATATAAGTTTACCGGGATGCCGTTAAGCTGTTCCCTTTCCTCATATTTAATGCTCTCAATCCCCAAAGGTCCGAACACAAGGCAGAATTTGTCCGTTGTTACGGTTGTTCTGACGGAATCCTGTTCAAATTTCGCTTCACTTTTAGCAGATGCTCCGTTTGTGATTACCAACGTCTTACATTCATCAGCATTTAAATCCGTAACGCCAGAAACAAGCAGCCAGCAAATGCTGCCGTCGTCATATTTTTGAAGGCTTTCCGCGCTTGATGTGATTACCCTTCCGTTTT
Source organism: uncultured Clostridia bacterium (assembly GCA_934454525.1). GTDB lineage: Bacteria > Bacillota > Clostridia > UMGS1883 > UMGS1883 > UMGS1883. The sequence continues at coordinate 94,123 of CAKSFM010000006.1, read as the reverse complement.
CCTTCAGGCAAATGTCTTCGGCTGAATAAACCTGACCTTTTTCAAGCGCAACACCTCTTCTGAAAAAGAAATCCTGAACGGCAATCCCGTTGCGCTCCTGCACTGTTATTGCAATCTCAATCGGGTTATTTGTTTTTTCCGCAGATTGAGAAATATTTTCAGCACGTTCACTATCAGCCGCTGCACTCAACGATGAAAGCAGAAGCATCGGGCAAAGCAGCAATGCAACAAATTTTTTCATCTTAACCATTATGCCTCCCCTTTCATTTCGATTCGGACTGTTTTAGAACATTATATATCATCTGTGCAGCCTCTGCCCGCGTTACCGGAATTTCAGGTGCAAACAAACCGTTTCCGATTCCTTTTACAATACCCTTCTTCGCAAGCCGCTCAACAGCGCCCTTAGCATATTCTGCAACAGCGTCCATATCATCAAACTCAATTCCCTCATTTTTGTCATATAGCGTCATCCCGGCAGCAAGCAATGCACGGTCAAGCGCTGCGGCAAGCATTTGCCTGGTAATTGCTTCATCACCACCGAATTTATCATCGCTGATTCCGTTCATTATTCCGTTTCCGCTCATTACAGCCGCATACTCTGCCCACCATTTGTTTTCCGAATCAACAAATCTATGCTTTTCGGAAACCTCCCTGAAGCTGAATGCTGCGGTTATGAGCTTCGAAACTTCTCCTCTCGTTACCGGCTGAAGCGGACGCACATTTGTACCGTCGCCGACCATTATGTTTTTTTGGCGCAGATAAAGCAATGCTTCCTCTGCCCACGGAGCAAGTGCTGCATCCGCGAACTGCTCCGTTGACGGCGCAGCGTTGCCATTATTTGAATCCGCGTTCGGCGTCACTAATCCAATTTTATATCCGCCGCTGCCACTACCTCCGCCACCGCTACCGGAAGGTTTCTTCACTTCATCGTCTTTCATTATGTTCTTAACTGAGCTGTTAAGCGCGGCTGCAATATCTGCCGCAGAAGTCTGAGCAACATTCACAGCAAGAGCTGACGCCGATGCGTAAAAGCCTATTTTCTGTTCCTCCGACAGGTTTTCATACTTTTCTTTGTCAAATCCGTTCCTTATCAGTGAAGAAAGCTGTCTTCTCACAACAAGCTGAATGTCACTTCTCGTTGATTCGTAAAAATCAATAACACACTGCAAATCCTCAATACAACTCGATAATTCATCGAATGACTTAAATGTTTTCTTTGCAAACACCCGACTGTTATATGATGACCGGTATTTTTCGTGTTTTTCCGCATCTGCGCCGATACCTATATAGAACAGCCCTATTTTATTGCCCGTTTCCTCTGCGGAAGCAGCACTATTAAATTCTTCAAGTACGGCATTTTCCCAGCCGACACCATAAAAAGGAATTTTCTGCGTGTACAAGGTGGTATCGCTGCCCTCAGCATTTACAGTAATATAATCAAACGGTAAAGATTTATCTGTTTTTTCTTCCAATGAAAAAGCAGCATTTTCATCTGTTGTGAATTCACGCACAATATTTATGTTACTGCCGCTGAGCGTAATTTTTGTTTTTTCAAGCGGAATATTGTTCATTTCTCCGCTGATTTTGATTATTCCGTTTCGGCTGTCTATATCAAGCTTTTTCACCTGCTTAAAATCCGTCAGCTTCACAGTGTGCCTGTCATATATTCCGTCGGCAGCGGCATTTACAACCACATCGCCTCTCGCCCCCGGCTGAGCGGAAAGCACGTTTCCGTTTAACGAGACTCCTCTGCATCTCTTTGCAATGCGCCACTCGGGCGAAATGCTCAATTGCTTGTTAAATGCGTCATACAGCTGCGCTTTAAGCTCCAAAGCTCCGCCGTTTTTATCGTCAACCCCTATTGCCGACGGAAGATCGAATTTAATATAGCTGACATTTCGGCTTGAATCCGAAGTCCCGATTACATTCTTTTTGTAGTTCTCGATAGCGTCATTCACAGTATCAGCATAGATTGTTGCCTGCTCGGCTGATAAGCTTTCGTCATAAGATGCTTTCAGAATTGTATTATAGGTATTTTCAAGCATATTGTAAGCCGACTGCGGATGCTGCCCGTTTTCATACCCTGTTTCACTGTTTTTCATCAGTCCTTTTGCACGATACAAAGCAGTTCCGAGGTTTTCATACTTAATTCCGGATATATCCAGGTTGTCAATATACAAAGGATCCCCGTAATTTCTTACTCTTACCATGAACAATCTGTTTGTTTTAACAACAACCTTTCCCTGAAAATCCTTCAGTTCGCTTTCATACTCTCCGCAATAGAGCTTGTATTTGTTATTTACAAGATCCAAATATAAAAATGCGTTATACCATTTGCCTGCTTCAAAATCAGTAACCATCGGATTTGAGCTTGTCAAACGCCCATCATACAAAATTCCGCGTTCAAGGCGTATGTTGGCCGCATAGTAGTTACCGTCATCGGACATAACGCCAAACAGCTCCGTTGAATAGTTATACGGGTTTGCCGGCATCATAAAATCAAGAGAAACTATCACCTGCTCTGCCGGCTCCTCATCAAATTCCTTTGACACGCGCGCGTTATATTGATTATTATCAGACCCGAAGCTTTCTCCGCTCTGCATAGGTTCTGTTCTTTTAACCTCAAGGTACTGATTGTTATCATCCCCGATAACCGTAACGCCCTGCCGAAGTCCGTAATTACCTCCGCCAAGTGAATTTCCTATGGGATAGCTTTCATAGTCATCGGAAAATATCGATTTGATAACTCCTTCTCCCGTTTCCCCGGGGTCTGACGCCTGCATCTTATCCAGAATACCGTTAAGCGCGTTCGAAATTGCAGCTGCATCATCCTTATCGGAATCAAAGGAAAGCTTCAGCGCCGATGAATAGAAAATCACTTCATCATCACTGCCGAGACTGTAAAAATCCTCCTCCCTGAATCCGTTTTTTGCAAGTATTTCCATATTTGCATCCATTACTTCCCGAATGTTCCCGGCGGTTATATTTTCGAATGCTATAACGCATGCAAGCTCCTTTATACGCTGTGCAAGGCTGTCTATTGTTGAATAAGGAACGCCGTTCAAAATATACGCATTATACTTTTCCGAATTATATGCATATGATTCTCTGCCAAGGTCAATTCCGATATAATATTTTTTTACTGTCTTTTCAACATCCGCCTCGGTTTCAGCACTGTTAAACGCATCAAGCACGCGATTTTCCCAACCCGTCCCGTAAAACGGTACTTCTTCGGTATATTGAGCAGTATCCGCGCCATCAATTGTCACCTTAAGAGCGCCGAACGGAAGCTGCGAGTCAACTTCCCAGTCCTTTGAAAATGTTTTATCGGATGAAACAGCGAGGGTCCCGTTCAAATCAAGCACATCATTTTTTACAGTGATATTCACATCGTTTTCCGGTTTCTCGTCAAATTCACCGCTGATGTGCACAACTCCGTTTCTGCTGTCAACATCAATATATTTCAATGCTTTTCCGGCGCTTGCAGTGATGGTGTGGTAATCATATATATCGCCTGCCAAAGCTTTAATAACAATATTGCCGCGCGTTCCCTTGTTTATTACAAGCTGCCCGTTTTCAATATACGCGCCGCTGCCGCTCGCTATTTTCCAAGTAACTTCATTTTCAACCATTTGTTTTGATTTATCAAAGATGCTCGCAGAAAGCGTACATTTGTAGTCTGAATCATCACTCACCGCAACCTGCGACGGAATGTTAAAAAGTATGTATCTTCCGACTCCATCCTGCGCATCAGTATCTATTTTGCTTTCTTCAAAGCGTTTAAGCGCCTCATTTAACCTTGTTGCCGCAGAGTCTATATCCTCCTCCGCCGGCGAACCGTCAGCTGTCATCCGCTTCACAAGCTCGTACTCATCGTTAAGCATAGTATATGCCGTCTGAGGATACTGCCCGTTTTCATAGCCTGCCTCGGCTTCAAGGAGTATTCCGCGCGCCTTGCACAGAGCTATCTCCAACGCCTCGTGCGTAATTGCAGACACTCCGACATTATCAAAATACATCGGAGTTTCCAAGCTCCTCAACCGCATCATAACAAAACGATCCACTGCGCCGGAGGTTGGCTGCTGAAAAGGTTTTTCCTCGCTTTCGCAATCTCCGCTGTAAAGCTTGTATGTGTCGTTCACAAGATCCAAAACAAGAAACGCATTATACCATTTGTTCTGCTTCAGCTCTGTTCTCAGACTGTTGTCCGATGTTGTTCTTCCGTCATAAAGCACACCTCTCTCCATGCGGATATTCGCAGAAAATTTATTGCTGTTGTCAGACATTACGCCGAATATCTCAGCGGAATAATTTTCGGGGTTATCGGGCATCATGAAATCCACCGAAACAATTACCTTTTCACCCGGCTCTTCATCAAACTGGCGCGCAATTCTTGCATCGTTTCTTGTATCGCTGCCCCAATTTTCTCCGTCGGCAATAGGGTTGGTTCTGTTCACAACCAAATATTTATTGCTGCCGTCACTTCCGACAGAAGCCCCGTGCCACACTGTATAACCCGCATTTTTTAAATTGAATCCTTCACTGTAGGATTCAAAATCGTCATAAAACACACGCTGATTTATAATCGCCGCAAATCCCGTCAGCTGCGCCGAGAAAAGGCACAATGATAAAACGAGCGACAGCATTTTCATTTCAAATGTACGTTTCATTTTATTCCTCCTTATTATCCTCACACGTCAATCGATGTACCTTACAATAACGCTGATTTCGTTTCTTGATGCGAGAAACCATACATAGTCCCCGGCTGTCAGCCGCGGAAGTGCGGATGACCTGGTAAGCTTATCATTTTTAACATCGTATTCAAGATATGTAAGACCGCTGCGTGAAAAAACAAATTTTTGCTCCGAGCATTCTACTGTCAGATGGCTTTTCGGTACAAACGATGTAATTTTCCCTTTAACATAACTGATCTCTGCCATGTACGGATAGTTCGGATAATCATTGGCATAAGCTCCCCACGATGTGTCCGTATGAGTTTTGTCATATTCGCTCACAACGATAAAACGGTCAATTTCTCCGTCCTTGCGCCGACCATATTTTATAATGTCACCATTCTTTATTTCCGATATCTTTGTAACCGTTGTCGGAATATTATAATGCGCCTTGTTAAGAGGGGTTATTTCATCACTTTTCGCAATATATGTGTTAAGGCTGTTCCCGTTAAAAGTTGAAAACTGAGTCACCCACATTCCGTCCTTATTTTTTCCGACATGTTTATTTGTCACAACACCGATTGAACCGCAGTTGTCCTGCAATCTCTTTGCATTGTTCGGATAATCCGTAATTACAACAATTGTCGGCTGCAAAAAGGTATCCGAATCATATATCTTAACCTTTGCACCGTCTACTGTATATCCCATATCTATATAACTGTGACAAGCAAAATCTTCTTCTTCCTCGCTTGTGCTGCTTACATAGAAATAGACTGTATTAGCATTCGATTTATAGGATGGCCCGACATATCTGTGATATATAAAGGCATTGTCCGATGCATAATCAAGCGAAAAGCGATTAACATCAAATCCTTCATACCCTTCTTCAGCGCTATAATCGTACGCAGTTTCAATAAGATCCACATTTCCGTTTTCATTCAGTTTGTAACGAATCAGTTGTTTCGGCTGTATTGTGCTGAGAATCTCATCATCACGCAAAAGCTTTCCTGCGGTATAGCGCCCCTTATATTCACCGGTAAACTTCAGATTTTCAGCAGCCGTCAACACCTCAAGCTTTTCATTTTCGCTATAAACCAGGAATTTAAATTCATGAGATAGTCTGCCCTCGTCAGCCGTTTTTACAAGATATGCATAAATAAGAGCTTCTTTTTCGTTAAACGGTTTATAGTCTACGATGAGATCATCATCTCCGAGATAAAACACTGTGCTTTTTCCGATTTTATTTTTTAATTCTTCAAACACGTCCGGCAAAACTCTGTATTCTGTTCCGTTAACTCCTATTTTCCCATCATCTGTGATATATTCCACCGCACCTTCCTCAATCTGAGTGTTTGCTGATATTGCAATCATTTTCCCGGTGTCGATATCGCCGTGTTCGTCATAGCTGCACATCACTCTGATCACGGAACCTTCTTCGAGAATTTCACTTCCGACTTCCTCATCACCTGATAAAAATACAACGTTTTTATCATCAAATTCACTTAAATCAGTCAATATGTAGCCGTCCTCAACCTCAATTTTTTCCGTTGACGGGTCATAATACGCCACCCTGTAATATGTATGCTGCTCCATACATATTACATCATAAACATCATCATCATCAGAATCAATAAAAGTTGCTTTTCCTGAAGGCAGACCAAAATCCTCATTGGTCACTGACAGGCGTTTTTCTCCGTTTACAAGCACTGTCGAATCTGTTCTGACATGTACTTCCTTGTTTTTTCCTTTTCTATCGCTGTAACGAATAACAGGATTTCTTCTTTCATTTTCAGAATCATCAGAATTAAAACCGCGCACATCCGTTATATCTTCAAAGTCAATAACCTCCGGAACCGTCTTATCCGCTATATAAACGATCTCAGTTTCGCCATCCCGTTCGTGTGTATAGTAATCCACACTCCTGCCGAGATATGTATAGTATCCGAATCCGCTGTAATAAGGATTCTCGTAAACAGTTGCACCGATTCTGATTTCATTTTCTCCGGCAGCGCTGTAGCCATTGATTGAGATGCCGTGAATTGACGTGACAGTTCCACTATGTTTTTCAACCATAAACCTCTCGCTGAGATATGTGCCGTCACTGACTTTGTATTCTCTCTTTCCGCTATTCATGGTATAAGTTTCTTCAAGATAGTTCGTATCGAGAGTTTTGAATATCATTTTTGCAGCTTCAGCACCGGAAAGATTTTCACCGGCAGAAATTTTATCCGTTATTTTCAACTTTGCTGCATATTCCAAATATTTTCCGGGGAAATTTCCTGATATCACCTCATCATATCCCAACATTCTCACGCATATTGCTGCCGCCTCTTCCGACTTAATTATGCGATCCGGCTCAAACTTTCCGTTCTCACTTCCGCTTACAAGCTTTATCATTGCAGCAGTGTTTATATATTTACCTTGCTCTCCCGAAACATCACTGAAAACAGCTGCGCCGTCAATAGGTTCAACTCCCATTGCCTGCAATGCAAGCACAGTGAAATCTCCTCTCGTTATAAGTGCCTTTTCATCATATTCCGCAGATATTCCTATGCGGTTAAGCAGGAGTGTGCGCTCTCTGTAGCTCCTTCCGGCAACCGGGGTTGAAACCGCGTTTGTCAGCGGCGCACAAAGGACTGACAGAATCACTGTGATACCGACAACCCTAAAAAAAATTTTTTGAGTCTTTTTCATGTAAACAATTCTCCTTTTCCCATTACTGCTCTTTGTGAATATTATACAAAACATTGCACATATTTTCATTACAATACTTGTGATTTTATCAAATACCTCTATACAATTCTTGTTTTTCTGCCCTTATATTATTCATCAATTGGCGTATTTTTCCTATATTGTACCGGAGATACACTTGTAATCTTTTTAAACACACGCGCAAAATTTGAAGAGCTGTTAAAGCCTGTAAGTTCCGATATTTGAGTTATTGACAGAGGGGTGTCACGCAAAAGTTTTTTTGAATTTTCAACTCTTACTCTTGTCAGATATTCAACAAACGAAATTCCGACGTTTTTCGCAAATATGCGTGATATCTCGTACTTACTGATATAAAAGTGCCTTGCCAGCACATCAAGCGTTATTTCCTGTTCATAGTTTTTTTCCAGATACTCAACAATTTTATCTGTCAAAACATTATCATTATAAACAGTTTCTTTTTCTGACTTCTTTGCAAAAAAAGTCAAAAGGCTGCATAGAAGCAAACGAAATACCTGAACATCGCATGAATTTTCCGCATCGTTATATTTCAGCATTTCCATCATTATGTTCTTAACAAAATCAGCTTCTTCATCATTCAGCTGAAAAATCACCTGGTTCTGCTGAAAGGCCGAAAAAACATCGACTTCCATTGCGGTTGAAAAATTACCTATAAAATCCTTTGTGAAATTTATCATATATTTCCTGTATTTCTTTTGCCTGTGCTCAGCATTCTCCACCGTTTTATGCAGAGTATACGGCGGCACAAGCGCAACGCTGTTTTTATTCAGTGCATACTGCTTTTTCTCGGCAAACAAAATTCTTTCTCCGTCAAGAATATACAGTATTTCGTAGTGTGAATGATTATGCACATTCCTCATCGTTATATTGTCAATGTACTGTTCCGAAATATAATGCGTGTAAAATTTATTTTCTCCAAGCAGAAAATCGTATTCAAAATTTTTCATCAAAATCCTCCAATCCGCTATCAATATATAAACTCAACTATTCAATTCTATTTTATACAACATTATTGCCTTTTTCATTACATTATTTGCGTTTTGAAGCGTTTTATTATACAATTCTTGCATTTTACAATATTATGTTACTGTTATAACATTCCATACGGAGCCGACTTAAACGCAAAACAGCCATAGGCAACAAAGCCATGGCTGTTTTAAATGTGCTTGTTATGTGTCCTTACGGAGTATTTTCAGATATTCTTCATAAGAATAAATTTTGGTTTTTCCCACCTTATCGGAACAAACAAGAATACCGGTGTTTATCAATAAATTCCACCATTTCAGCATCCTGCTCAATATCCGGGATCGCGAGAAGCGAATTTGGCCTGAATAATTTATATGCCATTTTGCCAGACAAATTTTTCACAAGCTCTCCGGCTCTGTTTTCATATAAGATTCACCTCGCGCAAGTTGAAATTTCTGTGTTTATTACCCCCTTCATATTTCCACTTGTCAAGTTATGTGGAAATATGAAAATCATTTTTATTGTTTTAATTTCAACTTGTGCGAATTTCAACGGTTTTATACATTGCAATTCGTGCAAATTTTATCATAAAAACAAGTCGTTTGCTGTGCATTTTCGGAGTGGTATTTTGCGCCTGATTCATAATTAGTTTTATCATATCTTTGTTGTTTCTTATATATTGTTGTTCTGCTTGCCAAGTGCTTCGCATATACTTTTACAGGCAGAAGAATATTTCTTACAAAATGCCTTTACAAAGCCATTTGCCGACATTTTTTTGCGCACAAAAAAGGTTGCATTTTTTCTGATTTAAAGCTTCTGTTTTTTTGTACAAGCCTGTATTGCCGGTTACATCAATTTTATCGGAATCCATATAGCTTTTTATAACATTTTTCAATTCTGCCAGAATTGCTGCCTCTAAATCAATTTGTCTGATGCTGTTCACATTGTCACAAATTCCATTGCTGTTTTTCACTGTCTTGCAGCGATAGTATTTATAGCGTTCTTTGGCGCATTGATAACTCATCAGCCACATCCCGGCACCGCATTCTTTGCAATATACTCTCCCTTTCAAGGGATTAATTTCAGCATTCTCTTCTGACTTAAACTGTTTATCTCTTAATTTGTGATTGTTCAAAAGCTCCTGAACCGAATTCCACAAATCAGGTTCAATGATGGCTTCATGCATATCCCGAACAATTATCCATTCCGACTTTGGCAGTTTCACCCGCTTCTTATTTTTGTAGGAAATATTTTTCGACTTCCCCTGTATTACGGCGCCTGTATAAACCTCTTGACGTAATATATAAAATATGGTAGAATCGCGCCATTGCTGTGCTGTGGTTCGATGAGCATAAGCGTTTTTATAATTTAAGCCCTGCATTTGTTTATCATTAAGAGCCTTTGCTATTCTGGAGGCTTCGTAAAGACTTTACACAAAATTCGGGGTTGACTCTTCCCCTTTCTTACTAAACTCTGCTGGGGCGACTAATTTCTGCATACCCCGAAGAGTATTGTCCGTAGACACAGCTCATTTACTGATATTTCTATTTTTGTGTCTTAAAATCATCCAAATCAAATTTCCACACATCTCTTTTTCTGAATGGCGAATTGAACTTTTTGGTTAAAACACCTTTTTCCTCGAGATGAATATAACAAGCGGTATCGCAGCTTCTTCCGCATATTGAGCATTGATATGCATGCTGTGCAGGCGGATAGAACCAAGTTCTGTCAAGAATCTCTCTCGCCATCTCAGGGCTAACCTCGGCTTCTCCCGCAATAATGTCTATTCTGTTTTCCAAATCCTCGTAAGCATCATAAGGCATAAACGGATTTTTTGTTCCGTTAGCACCATTATAATATACTGCGCATTTCCACGTATCCAAATTACCATCCTCAGAAATAGCTTTTCCCGGACATCCTTTTATGCATTCTCCACATTTGTCACAAAGGTGCGGTCTTACAATATCGCTTTCTTCAATCTCTGCATCTGTTAAAATAAAGCAATATCTAACCATCGGACCGAATTCATCTGTTAAGAGTGCATTATGTAAGCCTTTTTCACCCAATCCACACTTGATTGCAGTTTCTAAGAAATCAATCTGCGTCTCCTGCGTTTTGCCTCGGTAAATTGAATCATATGCAACTTCGGGATTTGTATCACTTTCTTTTGACATTATCTGCTGATGTCTGCGTTGTGGAAGAGCTAAATATCCCTGTTCCTCAAGTAATGACGCAACCCTAAACTGTGCCATAGGCATAATCGTTTCTTCAATATTTTCAACGCCCATAGTTGTATATTGATAATATGTTGTGCCTTCCTCTGTGCCTCTGTAAATTCCTCTCAGCACTCTAAACGCCAAACCTATTACGGTTTTTGTTTCAGGCAATATTTTAAATATATTATCATTTTTATCAAATCTGCTTGCTGATGCAAAGCCAACAATGTCTGCACAATTAGCTTTTGCAAGCTCTATAATCTTGTTTCTCATTTCAGAATTTCCCCCTTATATGCTTATAACAGGCAATATCACACCTTCTGCCGCAAAGACAAGGCGAATAACCCCATTGCGTTTTAGGAAGAAAATCCATTTCCCTGTATATTTCTCTTGCGGATTTTGCATCAAATCTTTTTTCACCGTTTAAAATTGCGTCTCTTTCAGGGGCGTCCTTTAAAAAATCATCTGTTATAAATGGATTTGATTTGTGCGCACCCTTATAGTAGACGCTGCACTGCCACGTGTCTAACCCATTCTCGCTCACAGCATTACCGGGACACGCCTTAATACATTCGCCGCATTTATCACAAATTGCTTCCTTTAATTCTTCATCAGTTTCCAATGGAGCATCTGTTATGATAAAGCAATACCTCATAAACGGACCGTATTCCTTGTTTATGATTTTACCGTTCAGTCCTGTTTCTCCAAGTCCGCAAGCCCTTGCAGCCTTCCCAAAATCAATAATTACCTCAGGAGCCGGCTTTCCCTCTTCAACTGCTTCTGCATGAACAAGCTCGTATGTATCAACAACTTCAGGATTAGTTTCTTTATCTCCTTTAATTCTGAGATTGGGAACTGACTTTTGAAGGCATGCATCATAACCTTCGTTTTCAATGATCCCTGCCATTTTAAGGAGAAATATTTCCGCCAATTCCTCATCTATATATTTTACGCCAATACTTGTATATGTATAGAATTGGCTCTGTCGATCCATGGTTTTATACATTGCTTTTGGCACTATAAACCCAAACCCTATTATACATTTTGCATTTGGCAATATCATCCTGGGATCTCTTTGCGGATTATCTTCATTGTAAACCTTGCCTATTCCGCAAAATGTCGCTCCAAGCTCTCTTGCTCTTTGCTTTACAAATTCACTTGTAAGCATTGTATTCTCTCCTATCTATTCAATTTCCATGCTTTTTTTGTGCGAAGCGGCTCTTTAAACCTTGTTTCCATACAGCCACCTTTTTTTTCAAGCATAGATACACAAGCTCTGATACAACCGCCGCATTTTGCCATATTATATCCAACCCAGCTTGGAAAGTATTTTGAAAGAGATTTATATATTTTTGTCACCTCTTCTTCATTTGCAATATTCTTTTTACCAACCATAAGATCAAGGTCTCCGTTTTCATCTGCTTCCCATACTTCTTTAGGCACAAAAGGATTAAAGTATTTTCCTGCATGGGTGTAAAAGGCATAGCAACGCCACATATCAATATCTCCCCATTCGCAGATTTTGCCATCCAGATTAACAGTGATTGTCTTTCCTGAATTTATCGTTGGAATACAACCTCCGGGGCACTCCCTCACACAAGCGCCGCATTTTCTGCAAAGAGGCGCTCCGTCATACATATCGTCATATTCAAGCTCTGCATCAGAAAAAATAAATGCAACTCTTTGAAGCGGCCCAAATTCAGGTGTGAGTAACATTTTACTCCAACCTATTTCACCAAGACCACAAGCAACTGCTGCCAAACGGAATTGGAACTGAAGATCCGGAGCAACATTTATATCTCTTGCTGCTCTTGTGAACTGTACGTTTCTATGGTGAGGGGTTGCATTTTTCGAACCCTCATTAACCTCTATCTGTTCTTCCGGCGAAATTGTGTTGCCCGGACTTCCATCCATATCAGAAACAGCGCCTCTTGCTCCTGTATTTCTGTATACAAATGCTTCATAACCGGCATCCTCGATAACCTTACCCACCTGATATAAAACCGAAGGAGCAAATATTTCATTAATCCCGCCATAAGCCATCGAAGGATACTGATAGAATTGAGTTCCCTCTTCTATCCCCCTTTGGACGCCCCTGGGAATTCTGAACACAAAACCTATACAACTTTTTGCTTCAGGAAACAAAAACTGCGGATTCATATCATCCGGAGCGCCATCAAATCTTGACATCGGTGCAATTCCGCATTTATCTGCTCCGGCTGTAAGTGCAGCCTCTTTAATCATTTTACTTGTCAGCATTTATTTGCCCTCCTCATATATTGCAATCTCCTCATCAACCTTAATAATTTTAAGCGGTTCACCATTTTCAAGCACATATGGGTATATGCTGTGCGCCGGTTCCAAAAGTTCTAAAATATTTCCAACATATTTTTCGTTTATGTAACTTTTAAGTATATTAATGGGGCGCTTGTTTGTTCTCGTTGCAAGCTTTACCGCCTCAAAATATCTTTCATATTTATGAATATCCTCCGGTCTTACAAAATTAGTATTTTCAATAAGAGCCTTATGATGTTCCGGTTTCCTTAAATATTCGTGACAAATGCCTTTAAATCCATACGCATTATCCATTTGAGAAATTTCATTTTCATGTGAAACCAGATTATCATGGAAAGTATGTGCAGAGCAATTATTCAAGCAGCCGCTATTTGCCAACATATACAGTTTTTTATTGTGTATATCACACCATTCCTTCAGCTTTTTAATAGCTTCAAAATTACGGTTTAATTCTCTTTGCATATAATATCCATCAAAATATTCAGATATATAATCCATACCCTCAATAGTTCCGACAGACATATTCACTGAGGCTCTAACCTCTATGTTCGGAAAATTGGCTTTAATAAATTCAGCAATTAAAGGTGATGTTGTGGTTACCGACTGCAGGCCATAGTTTTCCTGAATATATTCAATCGTGTTGCCTATGTTATTGAAAAGAGCTTTAGATTGGCTATCCCTTCCATAGCAATTCCCGTTAAACAATAAATTAACCGGAATACCTGCAGCGGATATTTTTTCGAGTGCTTCAACCTGTAACTTTTGAAGCTCCCACGCTGTATAAGCATCGTTTTCCGCTTGATTATTCCGGCCGTTGGCAAAATTACCCCATGAGAAATACACTTCATAGATATATTCCTTATGTTCAATTATTATATCGGTAAACTCTTTATTTAAGTATTGCAATCCAACCATATATTTCAATCAAATCACTTCCAAAAGCTTTCTTAGTTCAAAGGACTGCGGCAATCGAATCGGATATTTGTTTGTATTAACCTCCATGCCCGGAAGTTTCAATATCTTTGCATATTTCATTTTGCCACAGCCCCCCCTAAGTAAACAACTTAAGTCTATACATTATTTAAATACTAATATAAAAAAGCAAAACGCACCCATATACTATTAATTCATTTTGACACTAAAGCGTTATACGATGTTTTCCTGTTAATATCATTTAAGAAACAGTTCAACAACCGGAACAATCACGTTTGGTTTAATTACCGGAATTTCAAGAATAGTTGTACCGGAAAGATCCTTTGCATAAGAATCCGCAAGACTTTTTACCTCATTATCGGTAAAGATTATTTCGCTGGCATCATGTAAAAACTGTGCATATTCTATTTTACCCGATAATCCCGGCAGTTCCAAATATCTGAACGGATATTCAAAAAGATGTACATACAAGCGTTTGCCGTCCAGGCTCTGAGTATATTTATATCCGTTTAAGGCAACAAACTCCGGTTCAGCCATTGTGCAGCCATAAATTGAACGGCTGTTATACTTCATCCATTCTGCATACGCTTCTAATGCATTATTTGCACGAGAGTCAATGTAGCCTCTTGCTGTAGGACCTACATTCATGATAAGATTTCCGCCAAGCGAAATAGTATTTATAAGCATTCGAATAAGCATTTCGGGGGATTTCCATGTTGTTTCATCTCTATAATACCCCCATGAACCTGACATTGTCTGGCATGATTCCCACACAACTCTTTCACCGGTTTCCTTGTGTCGGGGCCATTCCGTTACCTGGTACTGTTCGGGTGTCCAAAAGTCCTGATCGATGCCTCCTCTGTTATCAATTATTACATTAGGCTGAAGTTTTCTGACTGTTTCAAAGAGCTTTTCTATCTCCCAGTCATCAGGACCTTTGCCTTTCCACCCGTCATCTTCATAGTTATAAGAAAAATCAAGCCACAATATATCTATTTCTCCATAGTTTGAAAATAATTCTGTCAGCTGATCGCGCATATATTTCGCATACTTCTTCATATCACGGTCTTCGTTAAGTTTATGCGCGTTTTCATCATTTCGTCTCGGATGATTAAAATCAACAGTAAAATCGGGATGATGCCAATCAATCAGCGAATAATAAAGCCCTATTCTTATTCCTTCTGCGCGAAATGCGTCAACATACTCCCTTACAATGTCACGCCCAAACGGAGTATTCATAACATTATAGTCAGTGTATTTGGTATCAAACAAACAAAAACCTTCATGATGTTTTGTTGTCAGTACAGCATATTTCATTCCTGCCGCTTTTGCTTTTTTTGCCAACTCCTTTGCATTAAACATATCAGGATTAAAATGTTCAAAGTACTTTTCATATTTATCCTCTTTGATACATTCCATCTTCTTTACCCACTCATGTCTTGCAGGCAATGAATACAATCCGAAGTGGATGAACATTCCGAAGCGATCATGTGTAAACCACGATGTATCTCCCGGGGTTTTCTTTGTGATATAACTTGACACAGTAAATTCTTCCTTTCCTATTGAGCAAAATTAAAAATACATTAAATTAATAAACACCTTATTGTATGCAGCCTAAGATTAATATAAACAGCGCTATCTGCATTTTATTTGCGGCATGATTTTCTCCCAGCGCTCCTTATGACCAGCATCCTTAAATATAGGGCGAAACCCTAAGCTATAGTATAAGTTAATTGCGGGTATTCGTTCATCATCGGTTGATAACACAATAGAGCTATATTCCCGTGCTGCAAGTGAATGCATTGCCGCCAAAGTAATTAAGCGCCCTGCGCCCATTCCCCGTGCTTCAGGATCTACTCCGACCATTCTCAACCACCCCTCACCCGGAAATAAAGAATTTTCCACCGCTGTTGCCGTAGCAATTATTTTATCCTTATGACTCAGGTACAAAACATATTCGGGGCGAAATCCACCTTTTTCTACAATAAAGCTATTAAAGTCATATCCTTGCCCAAATGTTCTTTCTATAAGCTTGTTCCAACTGTTTTCATATCTGTCACAATGCGTGTGCAAAGCCATCCCTTGCGCAAGCGCAAACGGAGGAAGTCCGCTGATATCCGGGTTTCTCATAAAGAGCTGTGTTCGTCTGCCCATCATTCATAATCCTCCTCGTTGTGTGTTCTGTCAGGCGAAATAACCTTAAATTCTGCCGGCGGGTTTCCCAAATCCGGAATATCAACCGTTTTTCCTCCCTCCATGGCACATTGATGAGCAACTAAACCGGGAATATTATATCTTGCTGCCTGCCATGCATTTGTCGGAGCAAGATTTCCTGACGCATATGCCTGGCAAAAATCATCAACCATGAACTTGTGCGTACCGGCATGTCCTGTAGGCAGATTTTCAAATTCTTTCGGAAGACGCGTGCATGCTTGAATCGGCGCTTCGGCTGAACCCCATTTCCCATTTACCGCCTGTTTTAAATAATCTTGTTCAAATTTATGTTCGGTAAGTTCAAAAGGATTCAGCAAATCGCTCACATCCTCATAGTCAACCAAACCCTTTTCATTCATTTTCACATAATTATGCTGCATTAAAGAGCATTCATACGAGGCTTTGGTTCCGTTAAACGATGTTATATATGTTTCGGGGGTATGCCAGGCAATTCTGCGGTTTTCACTTATTCTGACAATTGCTCCGTTGCTTAATTTTAAAAGCATAGAGCTGTTTGAAAACGGGCTGTCCCAATAGTTCATTCCTTTACCGAAAATATCCGTGTCTATTTTATCTTCATATCCGAAAGCCGACACCTGAACCACATAAGCGTTCGCAGCGGAAAGCACCATAGAGGTTGAATGCGTAGGATATAAAAACGGCGGCAGCCCGGCCATCTTTCTCCAGTTTTCTCCTTCTGTATACTTGAAAACATCGTAAAGGCGCTTCATATCATGATTATACTGCGCCTCGGCATAAACCATATCACCCATTTCACCCAATGCCATTTTCCTTCTGCAGAAAATGGATGCCGGGCGATATATTCCGGTTTCACCCATCATATATGTAAGACCGGTTTCTTTGACCAAACGTACAATTTCTTTGATTTCCTCAACCTTAAGAGCCATGGGAACCGCTGAATAAACATTTTTTCCGGCTTTTAAAGCCTCTATAGCCATTTGACCGTGTAAATCTCTCTGCGTAAATATTGCTACCGTATTAATATCATTTGAATTAATAACCGAATCAAAAGAATCAAAAATTCTGTTAACCTTAAATTTTTCCATGAAATTTTTTGCACGTTCCGGAAATTTATCACAAACTGCCACATATTCAACGGCAGGATGATTTTTAAATAGCGGCACGAAATGCCGGCAAAATTGTCCGCAACCAACAAAGGCGATTCTGATTTTATTCTTTTTCATTTTTATTCCTTCTTTCTTATTTCCTATTTGTTAACATATTATACAAATTGCCTGAACAAGGCTTCCCCGCAGCCTGTTATCACAACGGCTGCACAGCCTATGATAATACCCGCCGTTTGAGTTCCGCTAAGTTTTTCCTTGAAAATAATTTTTCCTGCAATTGTTGATAAAATAACCATTCCTCCGTTGCTGACAGGGAAGAAAATCACGCTCGGAATCAAATTCGAAAGAGAAAGGTTCATTCTGATATACAAACAGCTTGCTATTCCGCTGAACAGAATAAAAAATAATGCTGATTTACTTATATGCGGTATTTTATTATTTTTATTCTTAATCAATTCTGACAAAAGGAACAACAGCATTGAAAGAATGGATGCTGTAAGCATCATAGCGTCAGCCTCTCCCTTGCCTGACGATTTTCCGAACAGTTTATATAAAACACCGACAAAACCTCCGGAAAGAAAAAAACCAAAACAATACAAAAGCCATTTTGCGCTGATTTTTTCTCCGCTCTTTTTCGGATTAACGCATAGGAATAAGGCTGCAAAAAGCATTATCATCCCTATAATCTGAAAAATATTTATCGTTTCATTGCAGTATATCACTCCAAATCCGGTTGCTACAACGAACGCGCAGCTGCCTATTAAAGTGCTTAAAGACACGGATCCTGTCGCCATTGACTGCGTTTTAAAATACAGAAAAGCAAACAGCAGGATTCCGTAAAAAGCGCCGAAAGCAATCGAAACACTGCTGTGCTCCGCTCCGTTTCTTATATAAACCGAACATAAAATTACAGTCCAAACGATGTTAACTCCGGTATTAAAGAAAAACGGAGAAATTTCTTCTTTATTCTTTGAAAATGCTTTCAGGAGGCATGCATTCATCACTGACAGGATAATCGATATCACCATTAGTGTGTACTTCATTAAATAAACACCTCCTTAATCCAAGTTTTATTGTTCCGGGAAATCGGCATGACTTCAGCAGTCAGCACGTCAGATTATACAAAATTATACCAAGGATAACTCACAAGCCGTAACACTCAAGCTCATCTGCCATTATTCCGGCAAGAGCATTCCAATTCATAAATCCAAGATTAATATTACTTTTTCCTGTTTCGGGATTATAGTATTCGTGCATAGCGCCGTTTTCTTCAATATCACGAATCAGATTTGCAAGTAAGTTTTCGCAAAGTCTTTTTGCCTCGTTAACATACCCGTAATTAAGCAAGCCTTTATATATGATATATGAAGAAACAATCCATATGGGACCTTGCCAGTTAGACGGGTTGCTTGTTTCCGCAGTTGTATACATCGGCTCATTTTTTGCAAGAGTCCTAACCCCGTAATCTGACCAGAATTCATTTTCATTCATAATATGCTCCGCGACCATTCTATCGGCATATTCCTTCGGGGCAATACCGGCATACATAGGAATAAAGCATGTCCATGTTCTGAATTTCAGCGGTACGCTCCAGCTGATTTCCTGTTTTGGAAGCACAGGTTTTTTTGACAGCACATCAATATGATAGTAGAGTCCATCAATCGGATCCCACATAATTTTATTAATGCGCTCACCTAACAAACGGGCTTTCTCGGTATACTCATTTTGCTTATCTGCGTCACAGCACAGCGCCGCTATGCTTGCCATTGCTTTATATTCCAAAAGCATAAAGCAATTAACATCCACGCCTGCCGAAGAGTTTAAAGGTCTGCCATAAACCGCCGGATGGTTATCGGTGCCGGAGCCTCGGCAGCTTCTCCAGACAAACAATCCGTTTTGCGCCATCTGGGTGTTTTCCCAATGCATGATGTGCTTTTTCAGCCCATTGTAAACTTCTTTTAAAAAAGCTGTATCTGACTTCTTTTTATAAACGAGCATCGCCATTTGCGCCAAAAGCGGTTTTACCGAGTTAAGATCGCTGTCTGAGGAGCGAGGGGCCCGGCTTAAAACCGGAAGCGCGTATGAAAAATCTTTTTCTTCTCCGACATCTATCATATAAGGAACAGATCCGTCAGAAGCCTGATTTTCTATAAAATTTTTTACGCATCCTTCAAGATAATCAGCAGTGTCGTCATATACCTCCAAAAGCGCCGTTCCGCAAAAAAAAGAATCCCAGTCCCACAGCTGCCCGCGATAATCGGCTGCCGGATCCAAAAATCTGTATTTTAGAACTCCTGTCGGTTCGTTCATCGACTTGCGCCAATGCTCTTTTATAAAGAGCTTGATTTCCTCATCCATTTTTAAAATTCTGTCCATAATTTTTTGTACTCCCCATAAGCAATAATTGAAGTTTTATTTATATAAATTCACATTCGGAAAAATCACTGAGCCTAAAGGTTTTCACTTCATACGGAGTAAACGAAACACTGTAATTCCCGTTATTGGCAGCTATATTTACAACTGTATCCTCATTGGAGGAATTAAACATACGAACTAAAATATCATCATTATTGTTTACATACCGTGACAAAATTATATTCTTATTGTCTATGGAAAACGTATTTGTTTTACATCCTTTTGATTCGGGCGGAAAAAAAGACATTGCAAAAATCTCTTTATTGAAAATTTCCGCATCAAAATCAATATATTTCATATCAGTGCACATTCTGAACGAAAAATTGCTTTCTCCTAAATCTATATGCTCGTTCCACCTGTCATGCTCGGTAATCTCACGTTCCATAATAGGGTGTGCTGAATAAACGGGCGTACGAATAATTGAAAGATTCATAAAATTCCCGTCCGCACTTCCGCCATATGTGCCGCGGTTCAGCACAGCAAGACTGTGTTTTCCGTTAGATAATGCACACCATTTTTGAAAACATACTTCCTTATTGCCCTTTAACAGCGGTTCACGGCCAAATACTGTTTGACCTATAAATTCACCGTTCAATGTTGTATCAAACTTTAGTTTAAACATTTTATTGACATCATTGGCAAATATTTTTAAATTTATATCAACATAGGAATCATACTTGGGAATTATATATGTGATAACTGCGAAGGATTTTCCATAACCAAAAGTTGCCTGAACCTTTGTGCGCACTTCCCCATTTTCTATTACACGAACGTTCTCTATAGATTCGCCAGGATATCCGTTAAATTCGTTTGCTTCTTCATCGGAAAGAAGCTTAAATTCTCCGATCTCATCGTAAAAGCCGTCAACATTCATTCCCCAAGGATCTTCATTATCCGCGTATACCGACAATTTAATACCGCTTTTATTCAGATAATTATGTCCGTTAACAACATATTCATCAATTAATCCGGTTTTTCGGCTAATCTTAATACTGCGTGCAGAATTTTCGAAAACCAAATGTGTATCTGTAGAATTACATTTTTGTATAGGCCGCTTAGCGCTGCCAATTACTTCAAGCTTGCAATCAAATCTATTAAGAGAAAGCGGCTTTAATTCCGCCCTGAATACAACACGTTTCCTCCAATCCAATGACAGGCTGCAGCTTTCTTTCTCATTTTGTGCAGGCAAATAATTTCCGTTTTCATCGCGCACCCTCGCAACTGTATATTCATTATCATTCCAATTCTGAGAACCGAGTTGAAATTCCATTTCAATTTCCTTTGTGATAAAATAAGGATGTGGATTAAAAGCCATGATTGGTATTTCGCCGCTTTCAACCGCTTTCTGCCCCCTGCAAAGACTAAAAAAGGCTTTCTGGCAGTATCTGTCTAAAATTTCCTCGCCGAAACTCATAAGCGACAGAATATTTTCTTCTGCCTCTCTGATCATCGTTCCCGGAAGCGAATCATGAAACTCACTGAAAAGCATGGCTTTTTCAGCTTCCAAAATTTCTTTTTCACTGTATTCCGTACCACTGACGGCAAGCATTTTTTCACAAAGATCAATCTTACTCTCTAATAATCTGTGTTTTCTTTTAACTCTGTTCATGGAAGAGTAGCAGCCAACCATACAGTGAACTAATGATTTATCGACAATCTTGAGCTTTGTCTTATCTATAGAATCGAAATACTTCTCAAAATATGAATGTATTACGTCAAATTCTTTCTCATTTTTTATGTATTGCGTTATTTCATCAAGATCAATTTTTGATGGCCCTCCGCCGTGGTCACCTACTCCCCAGCAAACGAGATTATCTCCATCATGAAATCTTTGCTTGGCATTTTCTATTTTGCGCACAGCCCGTCCTATATGAGAGTTGTAACCGCTGTTTGTGTTATGCCCAATAATTTCGCTCCCGTCATATCCTTTCCAGATAAAATCATTTTGCGGCACAATTTTCAGCGGACGCATAAAGACATAAGAATCATAACCGGTTTTTTTTAGTATTTGAACCAGTCCTCTTGAATGTCCGAAAGAATCAAAATTAACTGCGGTTTTAACTTTTACGCCGAATTTTTCTTCAAAATAGCGATTTCCAACCTCGATTTGACGAATAAAAGATTCGCCTGACGGTATAAGACAGTCCGGCTGTATATACCATCCGCCCATAATTCTCCATTTTCCCGCCTTAACTAATTGTTTAATTCTTTGAAACAACAGTGGTTCATACTTCTCTACAATTTCGTAAAGCAATGATTCGTTATGGTTGAAAATAAAGCCATCGTATTTTTCACAAAAATCTGCTGCTACCCTAAATGTAGAAATGGTCTCGGCACAGCTTTCTTTTTTATCCCAAAGCCAAACAGGGTCAATATGAGCATTGCATAACAAATGGATTTTTCGTTTCACGTCATTACCTCCGGATTATTTCGGCATTGCATAATAAGGATATTTCTATTTTACTAAAAACCAAGCCGCTAAAGCCGATTCATTGCACCATTTTTTCCCTGCCGATGCATAATCCGTCATATAGAATGAACCATCTTCAGCTTGCAGCTTAACTTCTGCAATAGTTTTATATGGTGCAGCTTTGTCGTTCGAAAGTCCGCCGTTAATAGTATCGCCTTCGCACTTTAAAGGAATTGGCTTTGTAACATCCCTTCCCAGTCTGTTATCAATTGCCATTACTATCGGGCCTCTTTTTATTGCAACGCGATTTCTTGCGGTTTCGTGCTCATGATCCACAAAATGACTTGTATAATCTTTCTCACCGCCGTACACTTTTGTAAAAAGCAAATCCTTACCATAGTGAATGGGGCGGATTATACGAAGTTCCATATCAAAATCAATATTTATAGTGTCGCCATTTTTCCACACGCGATCTATATCATTATATCCGTAAGATACCCGCTGTTGTATGCCATTGACCTTTATAGCGGTATCCTTACTCCAATCCGGATTTCGCAGCCGAATTGAAAATTTTTCATCTTCTGACATACACAAACCTATCTTCACACTTCCGGATTTCGGATATTCCGTTTCCAAAACAAGCTTAATTTTTCTTCCTGCAGGAGTAAATGTTTCAATAATGCCTGCATTGTAAAGATTTATTGCAATTCCACAGTCAAATCCCATGCACATCATTTTATGATACATTCCTATACCAACCGAGCCTATACAAGCACAACATCCGTAGTAATGATTATCGGGCATTATCTTTAATCCGCCTATATTGATTCCTCTGACTCCATCCGATAGAGGACTGTAGCTGTCAAAGGGAAGCGGTTCGATAATTGCTTCCGGAAATTTTTCGCGAACTTTATCGTTTGCTATCATATCCGTATTCAGCGAACCGAGATAGGCATTATACATTGAACATTCAAAAGCGTCTGCATATTTACTGATCCCAAATGTTTCTGTCATCTTCAGCAAAAATTTCATAAGCGTAACAGTGACACAGGTTTCCTGCATCGAATTTCCAAAGCCGGGGTTCGTCTGTCTTACTGTTGAATGGTCAAAAAATTCATGCGAACAACCTACACCGCCGATTATTGTAAAATCAGTTCGTAAAACAGCATCGGCAAAATTAATAAGCATAGTTTTATGCCGTTCATTACGCTGTATTATGTAAAGGCGCAGCAATCCCTCAAAACATGAAATCATTTCATATGCTTTTGTAATCGGATATTGATATGGGGGAAGCTCATTTTTATAAGCAAATTCAAATATATTACCTACTGAGGTTCCTCCGCATTCAACTATATAGTTTGAAAAATCAAGATATCTTTTTTCACCGGTTATTTCGTACATTCGGACAAATGCTTCCAATATTGACGATGAATTAATGCCTCTGTATGCTCCGAATTCAGTTATGTTTTTTCTTCCCTTTCCGTTTTCAAAAAAAACAGCAATGTAATCAGCTTGAATTTTCAAGCTTTCAACAATCGTTTTCTTTAAAGAAGCGTCCTCGCATATATCAAGATAGTATAAGAGTCCTATCATCACATACTTTCTGCACCACAAATCCCAGCTGCCGAATTCCTTGCCCTTCGGGTAGCTTCTTATACACCCGTCATTGTCAGCAGCAGAAAGAAGATCCCGGACAGTCTCTGTAAGTATATTGTAAAGCTCCGAATCCTTTGTGCATGAATACACGCAGCAAGCTCCTCTCATCATCTTTCCCCAATACTCGCCTCTCCAGCCATTATCGGAATCGGAATGAAGCTCATACTGCCGCACAAAGCGCTTCCAAAGAGTTCTGTCTTTTAATTGATGATTCTCTACGAAGCAAAAAGCCTCATTTATTAATCCTTCAAAACTAAAATTGTTTTTTGGATTCACATAATAGACACTTATACTATCCTTCATAAAATCTCCCTCTGCTACTGAACCAATTTATTCTTTCAACCAATTATCCGCCATAAGTGCATGCGGCGGCAAGCGGTCTGATATTTGTCGGTGAATCAAACCAAAAACACTTATAGCTTGATGCGTCAGCATTTGATTCCATATCTATAATGATATTTGCATATCCGGTTTCCCCCGACTGCACTCCGTTTTTAAGAACAACTTGCGTTTCACCGCTTAATACAGTCTTGTCGGCAAGCTCAAAGCTCTCAGCCTTAAATTCGGTTAAATTTTTGTTTGAATCATATTTTGCTACAGCCAAAGCTCCGTTTAAAGACTTTGATTGCGAGGCATTCTTATTTTCCAGTCTTGCAGTACCCAAAAGAATGCTCCCGGCTGCATTTTTAGTCAGCGCATAAATCCTTATATTTGATAAGGTTACATTCTGTGAAGCGCATCTGTTTCTCACGAAAAACCACCACTGCGAATTTTTATAACGGTCATTAATTTTTCCGTTAGACAAATTGTATCTATCGGAAAGACTTTGGTTATCTATATAACTATAGTGCCTGTTTGCGGCAGTAAGCTCCGAATTATTGATTTTATACACCGTGTGACCGGGGTCGCTGCCCGTTCTCAGCGTTATCTCCGTAACAGAATCATCCGAAACAGGCGCATCGATTTTAATGTCAAACTCCACCTTGAATACCGCGCAATCGGAAGCCAAATATCCTTTTAAATCAAATTTTCCATCATCTGTTTTAGCAAAAGCGGAGTGGTTAACACTGAGATTTTCTTGAGAATAAATCTCCGTCCAATCGGCTTTTTGAAGACTAAGCTGCTTTAATTCATCGCTGTATTTGATTAACTTAACCGCAACATTCCTCTGAGTATTCCATAAATCATTCAAGAATATGTTATAAATTCCTTCATCACTAAACGACTCATTGTAAATTATTTGATAAGTTGCTTTTGTGTATCCCGAAAAATCACTTGATGCATTTGATTTTGCAGCTTCTATAACTTTATCGTCTTTTTTAAGCTCAAGCTTTTCAGGTGCATCAAAATAACCCTCAATATTAATTTCAGCGCCGTTAACAACCATTATCTCATTCTCTGTTACCGCAATTGTATCTGAAACAGGAATTTTTGGTAATACGACAAAATCTGTAAAGCAGACATCTCCGTTTACATCTTTTTTTGTTATGTTTGCAAACGTTCCACTCATATCTGAATCCGGGATAAAGTTAAACTGCGCTTTTGTCCATTCTCCGGTTGTAACAAGGTCTTCAACCTTTGCATATTCCACATTATTGTTGTTGACCAAAGCAAAATAAGATGCCGACGCGTCAACATTTTTATACCAGAATTCTATTGCATATTCTTCACCGGCATTAAATGTACAGATAAAATCTTGAATTATTCTTGATGTTTTCTTTGCCGCTCCGGAGTTATTTAAATGCCACACATTTCCCGTATATCCTTCAGGTTTATCACTGTCAAAAGCTTCTAAATCATTAGTTCTGACCGCAAGTGTTCTTCCTGAATATGTCCATTCTCTGATTCTGATATTTGAAAGCGTCAATGTCGAACCAACATTTCCTACAAACAGATATGAATTAGCTATATTTGACGCATTTGCGTCAATCATTAATTGTTTAGCATCTAAAACAGCCTCAAAATGGTGAATCTCGTTTGCAGTGACCGGAGCAGAAGCATCATACTGCCATCCTGACCAATACGGGTTGATTCCTTCCTTTACCTTATCATTGCCATATCCTCTTAATTCCACTCGTAATCCGGACTTGCCGGACTCGGTAATACTATAATCGAAGCTGATATATAACATACTTTTTTTAATTATTTCTGTCATGCCCTGCGAATTATACATATTGATATTACCATTATTTCCGGCAATACTAAACTGCACAAAACCATTTGACGTTGTTGTAGCCTCAGACACTTTATTTAGTAAGATGCCAAAATCATCATCATTAAAACATACAACAGATGCGTACGATGTCATACTCAGCAAAAGACACAACGCGGTTACAAACGACAACACTTTGCTTACAAATCTTATTCTTCTCTTTTCTTTCTTTGCGCTACATACAGTTTTCATAAAAATCTCTCCTTTTAATTAATTCTATTTATTCTTTTACACCGCCCAGTGTAATGCCCTTTGAAAAGTATTTTTGAAAAAACGGAAAAATGCAAAGCATCGGTCCCGCCGCAATAACGCACATAGCCATTCGCACATTTTTGGTTGGGATAATAACATTTTCAAGCACAATCCCCGCATCCGCTGCCATTCCGCTGTTGATAAAATCCATATCGGTAAGGATTTTCATAAGCAGATACTGCAATTTATAAAGCGCATCATTTGTCGTATACATAAGTGATGATTGGTAGTCATTCCAGAAAATTAATGTTTGGAAAAGCATAATCATAGCAATTACAGGCTTTGACATTGAAACAACTATTTTAAAAAATGTCGTAAATTCACTTGCTCCGTCAATTTTTGACGCCTCTATGATAGACATCGGTATAGACAAAAAGAAGCTTTTCATTAATATTACATTCCATGGATTAAACATCAGCGGCAGAATCAAAACAAGAATATTGTTTTTCAGTCCAAACCAGCGTGTGTAAACTATATATGTTGCAACAAGCCCCCCGTTAAAAAGCATAGTAATCAAATTTGCCCAGTTTAGAAATTTCCTGTATTTGAAATCATATCTTGACATTGCATATGCATAACCGGACATAATAACCGTTCCTGCAGATGCGCCGACTGCAGTTGTAAAAATTGTTATGATGTAGGCGTCAAAAATTGACTTTGAATTTCTAAATATCGTTGCATATGCCTCAAAAGAAAATTTCTTAGGTATTATGCGAAAGCCGATCTTATTAATTTCTACCTGGCTTTGCAGCGAAACGCCTATAACAACCAAAAACAATAATATCGTTATTGCGCAGAGCAAAATCATTACGAAATGAATTATACAAACGCTCACTTTTTCCGAGGCAGAGCAAATACCTCTGTTGCTGTTATTATCACTATTTCTCATATACTACCCTCTGATTTTTATTAAGTACTTGCTAAAACAATCCGCTGTCAGGATCAATTTTTTTAACAATCAAGTTAGTTGCCACCACCAGAATAAATCCCACAACAGCTTGGTAAAACGAAGCAGCCGAAGACATTCCAACATCGTTCATTGTCATAAGAGCCCGGTAAACATATGTATCCAAGACATCTGTCTTGCTGTAAAGAACCGATGAATTCATGGGCAAATTGTAAAACAATCCAAAATCCGCATGCATTATCTTTCCTACATTTATAATACATAAAACAATGATCACATTTTTTATCATAGGCAATGATATGCAGAAAATTTGTTTAAGCTTTCCTGCTCCATCAATCCTTGCCGCCTCATAATACTCGGGGCTTATACCTATCAATGCCGCATAGTACATGAGAGCTCCGTTGCCCATTCCTTTCCATAAATTAGCAAGTACTATTGTAGGCGGCCACTTATCAGGCTCGGCATACCACATAACGGTTTCTTTGCCGAAATAAGCCAATATTTTGTTAAAATAGCCAAAATCCATATCAAACAGTGCATTCACAATATAAGCCACAACGACCCATGATATAAAATACGGCAGATATAAAACAGTTTGATAGATTTTTACTTGTGCGGCCGTCAGCTCGTAAAGCATAAGCGCCAATATAAGTCCTATAACCGTTCCCAGACTTATAAATAACAGGTTATAGGTTATAGTATTCATTGTGGCAGACAGCACATCGCGGCTTTTGAAAAGATACTCAAAATTTTTTAACCCGCTCCAGCTGCTTCCAAATAACCCTTTTGAGTATTCATAATTCTTAAATGGCAGTATTAATCCAAACATAGGAAAATATCTAAATAATATCAGACACATTAGACCCGGCAAAGCCAAAATTAGTAATGGAAAATTTTTCTTAAAATCTCTTATACGTTTTCCTGATGATAATACTGTCGTATTGTTTGCGTTCATTTAATCCGCCCCTGCCTTTTACTGATTTTTCTTCCATTTTCTATACTGCTTGTTTACGCTGTCCAAAACTTTATCTATTCCTGCATCATTCAATCTTTTCAGGGTTGCATTATAGTATTCATCAAAATCAGGCATTGAACCTGTATTAAAGACGGAAATGGACTCGGAAACTACTGCTGAAATCATTGCAATTTCCGTTTTAAGATCATCGGTATCGGGAACAAACCCAACATCGGCAGAAACCTGAGCTTCCGCGTTAATCTCTCTCATTTTATTCAGCGCTTCGGCAGAGTTCCATGTTGAATCCCACTGATCCCATAACGGGCCAAGCCAATTATGCCAGATCGACCATTTTGCCTCCGTTCCGGCCTTTGGAATAACAGATTTAGGGTCACTGCCGGAAACAACTTCATAATCAGAACCCTCAATACCGTAAGCCAAAAGATTTGAGAGATCGGGGTTACTCCAGATAAGATTTAAAACCTGCACAGCCTTTTCCGGATGCTTTGACGTAGCGCTCACACACGCAAGCGAATTATTAATATTGTTTGTTCCTACTATGCCATATACAGGCTCAGCCTCAACACAGTCAAAGCCGTAAAGGTTAGTCGTTTTTTCATCGCTTCTTCTTCCGCCGAACACCGCATATCTGCCTGTTTTTATATCCGATATAATTTCATTGTTGCTTGCGGCATCCTTTGCTATATATCCTTTTTTGTAAAATTCATAGGTTTTCTTAAATATGTTCAAGCGATATTCCGACTCAAAATCCGATACGTACTTGCCGGTCTGCGTGTCAAATGCAATACCCACCAGTGAGGTATCGCAAAATCTTTCGGATTTAGGCGCCGGAATGGACGAATTTGCCGCAGCAGCTATAGGAATCATATCCGGCTTGTTCGTTTTAATCATATTAAGAACGGGCTCTAACTGTTCAAAAGTTGTAATTTCTTTATAATCTATATTAAATTCATCAACAATACTTTTTTTGAAAGCAAATGCCGAATAAGGCACATAAAATGTTTGTCCGGGTATAGCATAAACCTTTCCGTCCAGCGTAACCGCATTCCACGCATAATCATCAACCTTTTCCTTTATGGCAGATGCGTTTTTATCTAAATATTCTGACAAATCTACATATGCACCTTTTTTAGCATTTGCAATAAATGATTCCTTTGCATCGTAACAGATATCAAATTCCTCATTGGACTGAATAATAACGCTCATCTTCTGGTTCCAGCTTCCGGAATCGATGAATTCAAAATGCAGTTTGCAGCCAAGCTTTTCTTCTATAATCTTATTTGCGGCATCTTCTACCATTTGCTGATGCGACATATCTGATATAGGCTTCGGCATATACCAGACTATCGTATCTATTTCATTACTTGATCTTAACCCCTCACAGCCCACCATTGAAAGCGCTGCCGCAATAATTAGCAATCCTGAAATCAACCGTTTAAATTTTATCATTTAAATCCCTCCAAGGTTTATAAGATTAATTAAATTATATCATTTATTTAAATTTTGTATATGGAACAAGTTAATATATTATTGTAAAATACTCACTTATTTCAAAAGTTCAATTGACATGATTTCACATTCTGTTCCCGGAATACAGCTTTTAGTGGCGACATGGACCGGCCATATATATAGTTTTTCAAGTGTTCCTTTCCAATCAGCATTGTTATGTGTATCAATAACATAGGTGCGCAACTTATCACTAACCAGAAAGCTTTTCATAGAAGAATTTGAGTACAATGCTGGCTTTTCATCAGTTGTAAAATGCATTATAAACAATTTGCCATCTATTTTTGACAAATCAGCCTTCATGGTTACCCTTATGTATCTGATATCCGCTGCATTAATTTTATCCTGTGAGATATCAACATCAATTTCCGGTTCCGATGCAGCGTTTTTATAAGTAAGCAGCATCGTTTGACCATTACTCCCTGCCGATTTTTCTGCATATTTTACATTCCATTCGGCACGATCTTGAGCATTTCCGAAATACCAGCCTTTAACAACCTCCGTAAAATCCGGTGACACTTCCTTTGATTTATTATATAGTTTTGAAGGAGCGCCGAGTCCGGTATACATAGTGCCGTATCGTTTTAG
Organism: uncultured Clostridia bacterium; assembly: GCA_934454525.1. GTDB lineage: Bacteria > Bacillota > Clostridia > UMGS1883 > UMGS1883 > UMGS1883. Next base: position 64,086 of record CAKSFM010000006.1, on the reverse strand, counting down.
CCCGGTATAATCAGGAATCCAATCTGTATGCTCGGCATCATATCCTGAAAAAACCTCTCTCACTGCATCCAAATAACCAAATCCATATAACTTCGTCGGCATAAAGAAATGCCCCTCGCCATATTCATTCCATGTTCCGAGATAAAGTATTTTTTTTGAGTTACCCGCAGAAAGCCTGGTTTCTTTTAATTCAATTAAGTATTTTTTAAAAGCCGAGGGTGTTATTGTTGTTCCTCTGCCTTCTGCATTTCCGCGCCACGGCAGAGAATCAAAACCCATATATGCAGCAGCCGGAACATCTGTTCCAAAAACCTTTGCTTGTGCTTCAAGCATTTTCAATGTCTGCATTTGTGTTACAGCCACTCCGCCGTTCCCCAAAACAGCATATGAGAATATTGAATCAATTCCCGTATCGGTAAGCTGCGCGCCCTCAAGATTTGCTATAGTATAGACGCCGTCAAATCCGTTCTTAATTGCTTCCTGATCAAGATAATCCAATTCTTGCTTAAGGGCTGATACACCACCTAATATATTAATCAGCTTATCCGGATTATAGATATACAGGACGGGCTTGTTGTCAAGAATTGCATATTTATTATCTTTAAAGTAGTGTTCTATCCAATAAGGCACTATATTGTTACGAAAATCATCTTTTCCGCCAAAAGTGGATTCGCTTATTGCACTCCACATAACAGCATAATTTATTTTGTCCGCAAGTTCGGCATTCTTATACGACAATAAAGCAGTCTCACGCTGTGTGTTTTTTATCGCAGAATTACAATTGCCGGTCAAACGTGCAAACGGGAACACAATGACATCCACACAGTGTTCGGCAAGCCATTTGATTTGCAGATTCATAGCCTCCTCATTACAGTCATCATAAAAGCCCATCAAAGGGGTTCTCTCCGGATACTCCGCAATTCTGTCCCAGCCGTAATGACTTCCTTCATTCCACATCGGATAAGACATCATATGAATGCTGTACCCATCATCTGCCGGCTTGCTAACTGCCAGAGAGGTACATTCTCTTTCTTTCACATAAATATCATCTACGCATACTCCGTTCGTCCCGGAAATGCTAATACAAGGGCTTATAAACGGTATGGCAATTTCTCCGATAAAAATACCGTTTATATATACTTTGTTACAAGCTCCGGATTTTCGCATACTCAACGTATACCAAATGCCTTTTTTTAACGAATAAGAACAATTTCCGAATGTCATTACTTCACGCGATATATTTACCGAATTATTGTTGCCGAAAACAGATATTCCAAGGACGCTCTCCTCATTCAATTTGAATGACAAGGATATCTCAGGGTTTTCCGGAATATAATCCAGTTCTTTTTCAATCGTTCCGCGCAATGACGCATTTCCCAAAGCTATGCAGTTTGAGTCGCTGTCAAACATACCATACTGATTTTCAACATACACATTCTCTTTATTCCTTGTCCACTCATCCAACTCGTTTCCCGCGCACATAAATGTTTCATTTACGCCATAGTTTTTATACAGCCTCACATAATTTATTCCGACATCCATAACGCCCTCTCCGGGTGTGCTGATTTTGACGGAATTAATAAAATCCGCGCATTGAATAAAGTCAGCATCTTTTTTTATGAGCCGCCCGTTTAAGTATGCTGAAAACGTGCTGTTATTCAAATTTGCAATTATTTTAAAGTTATAGTCTTTGTTATCGGACAATGTTTCCGCCATGATACGATTTATTCCATCGGATATCGCAACATTTGTTTTTGTTGTGAAAATCCTCATTGCGGTAACATGTTCCTCACCACGATACCCTATCAGCGATATTTCAAATTGCCCGGATGAGTTGGAGGGAGTAAACCCCGCTTCAAATGTTAAAACTCCATCGCTTTGACTTAAAAATGATTTTTCCATCGTAATCCTGTTACCCATGGAGGAATCTTTAAGAACAGCGCTGTTATAGGGTAAATAGTCAACTTTGTTTATTGTTTTTCTGCCCCTGTTAATTCTCCATCCCGAAAAAAGCGGCGTTCCATATTGATCCTTTAATGCGGTTGCAAATCTTTCGTCAACAAGGTAATATGAAACAGGTGTTGTTTTTTCGGTTAAGCAGATTTTTTCGGTAATATGTGTTCCATCCGATTTTTGAACATACGCAAACGCATGAGATCCTCTTGTTACAACCGTCTCACAAACAAGTTTTTTTTCTTCTCCTGTTCTTACAGTGATTAGCTCCGACTTTGTATTTTCGAAATTATCATTATCTGTTTCGCATATCAGCTCAAGCTCCAGATCGGATAACGTGTTATTTTTTACCTGTGCTTCCACTCCGACTTTGCCCTCTGCATTACCGTTAAATTTTACTTTATCAAGCCCCTTCTTTAAGTATACATCCCATGTTACAGGTATATTTCCCGCACCTTTAAGATACATCGAGGGCACAGTTATAATCTTACCGTCCGAAGCTCTAATCCCGTTAATATCCAGTTTGTATTCAACCCCTTCGGAAATCGCAGGATTTTTAAAAACAATCTTTAAATTGTTTTCCTCAGCCATTACATCCGCGTCCTCATCAGTGAGCTCGTTATCATTTAGGTATAAATTGGTCACATCAACTGAATCAGCATCTAAATCATCTGAAAAAGACAAGGAATATTCAATTTCCGGTGAAATATATGCCGGGAATTCTGAGTCGCGGGAAAACGGCAAATTATTCAAAGAAACCTCACTATAACAACTGTTGCCCGCGTTTCCCGCTGCCGTACCTGATAAAAAAGAAAACGCTATAATAATACAACACAGTCTTTTGATTTTCATATCACATCTCCCCGTCCTATATAAAATAAGCTGAAATTACAATCAACAATTCCATATATAAGAGCCTATCGCTTAATAATATACAAAGACCTTTCCTCTCCAAATTCTGTGTTGAGTACAACCTTGCTGCCAACTGAATCTGACATATATGTTGAAATATCATCTGTCGTGCCGCTTGAAATAAGAATTTTCGAATTTGAAGCGTCTATAACAATAATCTTTTTAAAATTATCTAAGTTATGTACTTCCATATTTGCCGGCAAAGGATATGTACCGCTTACTAATTCGCCAAAGTGTATCTTTACATATTTATCATCTTTATCAAAAACGTTGCCTATTGCAAATCTGGCTCCGTTTGTAAACGCTTCAGCTTGACTGAGATAATCTTTATCTCCATCGGCTCTGTAAATTAGTTTTATATTATCTATAAAGCCATCATAATTTGTAAAAAATTTTATTATATCACCTTTTTTTACTTCCCTATCCGGCAGTGATTTCAAAACAACATCATCCTTAATCAATAACTCCGCTCCCGAACTGCTGTTGTCAATCCTTATTGAATTATAATAATCACCGGTATCTTTATCATATGTATATGCAACCTTTGTAACTACCCCGCAGGAGGCATATCCACTGTTTCTGTCCGTCATATTCTTTAACAGACACACCTCAGGAATCATGCTGTCTGTATTGGATGTATAGGACGAAATTTCATAATACCCGTCTGTTTTGAAATCCTTAAACGATACGATACGTATTCCATCTTCAATATCTCTGTTATCTGACGGCAGTAAGAAAAACCTTGTGCTATCGTCATACTTTATTCTGCCGCCAAAATTTTTATAAGCTCTTTTGAGATAAAGCTCCGATGCAGGATTAACAAGCTTTAAGCGGTTATATGTCTTGAAGTCCAAAGCATCGTAGTCCATGTTTTCCCAAAGATCAATCCGAATAATTTCCTTTTCGGAATTAACAGAATAACGTATAATATTACCGACCCCGTCATTATTGCAAAGCCTTGCAACAAGCTTGTCCATATCTTCCGGTTTATATTTCACATCATCAATATAAACTCTATCCGCACACATATAATTAACTACGCTGCCGATCTCACTGTATATTTTTAATACAGGCGGATCATCTTTATTTGGCTCACATTCTCTAACCTGCAGCAAATAACCGTATGCCATCGTGGTAGGTGAAAATCCGTCCACACCAATTATATTTCCGAAATAATCGACATAAAATATGTAGTTAAGATCAAGCTCTAATTTTTTTGCCTGCGCATTATACGAATCGGAAACCCTCCATGGCGTATCATCTATTGTCAGCTCCGTTCGCTCATTTTTTAATCCTCTTGCTGTTAAATCTCCCTTAAGTTTTTTGTCGGTAACATAAGCACAACTGATAATATGCCTGTCATTTTTTAAATAGGAGTATATTGAAACGGAATTTCCCGTTTTAATACGATTAAAGCTGATTTCTTTTCCATTTGAATCATACAGCTTTGATATATCAACGTCTGTTTGATATGACGGAAGATTATAAGCTGACTTCGGGTATATTGTAAATGTTTCGTCTGAATTATTAACGACAGATGCAACCACAAAACTTTCGTAAGAGTAAATTCTTATCACATCATAATCACCGTCACCATTGTTGTCAATAAAAACAACCCTGCCATCGTTCGGAATCATAAGCTTTTCGTTAAAGGAGGTCATTATGCTTGAATTATAAACAATTGTTTCACTTCCGGTTACCTTAATCTTCCCGCGTCCGTTCACATGATATGTCATATTCCTGAAATCATCTAAATCTGTTTCAGGTATTTCCAGTATTTCACCATTTGCCGACGGACTTATCATTATAATATCATTTACATCATTATCGGAAATTTTATAGTAAAACTCCACCGAAGCGCCTATATAAATATCCGGTTCGGGCTTGCAGTTATAAACAACATGATCTATCACTGCTCTGCCTTTGCCGATATCCTTATCCGCAATAATCGATTCTGCTCCGCATGCCTGTAAAACGCCTTTATCTTTTCTTACATCAAAATACATTTCAAGTCCGTTAATTGTGTTTTCATTCGTATAATATATAGAATTAACGGACATTTTATCATACGCGGAAACCTTTCCCTCTAAGCATTTTACAATCAAAGGCAGCAAAGACCTGCATGTATTATCTTTAGAACCATTATATTTTATTGCCGCTTTGCTCATTGCCTTGTAGTCCCCGCCCGGAAATCCCCCGTTCATTTGAATATAGTCACGGTAGCCGAGCATAACCAACATAAGGTGCTTTACTTCATCGAAAGTGATGCTATCATCCGGGCGAAAATATCCGGAACCGTCTCCGTTTAAAAGACCGGCTGATTTTAAATAAGAAATTTCTTTATAATACTCATGATTAACCTCTACATCTAAAAACCCGCTTTGTTCATTCGCATCATACCCGGCATCGAATTTCTGTTTCATACAGTCTGCAATAAGCTTTGCGAATCTTCCTCTGGATATAGGTTTATCAATTGCAAACTCATCGGAATTCTCACTTATGACCGAAAGACCGGATAACAGCCCGAAAGCTTCATTGTATAGTTTAATGTCCAAAGCCGATATGCTATGTTCCGCAGCAAAAGCAGCATTAGCAATGGAAAGAACGAAAACTATCGCTATGGAAATGATTCTTTTCATCTCCAAACCTCCTCGTATAATATATTCTGTGTGCTTAATCAATCAGATTTAAGAATCGGCCTATCAACACTGCCGCTTCTGCTCTTGTTGCAGTTGTATTACCTCTGAATGTGCCATCCTCAAATCCTGTTATAACACCCAATTTCATCAGGCTGCAAACAGATTCCTTTGCATAGTCGGAAATTGAATCAACATCACTTGGCAAGCTCACTTCATTGCCTTTTAATTTTTCGGCACGATCTAATAAATTGTATAATATAACCGCAATGTCTTGCCTTGTAATACTGCCGTCAGGTCTGAATAGTCCGTTGCCGACCCCGGAAACAATATCAGCAGCTGCCGCCGTCAGTACATACGGCGCATACCACTCGCTGCCGTTTACATCTTCAAACTGACCTTCTTTGCCATCAATAATGCTTATTTTGGCTGACAATAAAGCCATTTTCAGAAATTCCGCTCTTGTTACGCTGCTGCCGGGATAAAACTTCCCCTCAAAGCCGTTAATAATACCTGCTTTACTAAGTTTGTGAATGTCTGCAAGCGCCCAGTCATAACCCTCCAGATCAGTAAAATCAGATGTGATTGCCGGGTTAACGCTTGCATTATAATTTACCAGCGGACGCTTATCCGCTGCTCCCGATGCGGACGCGCCGCTTTTACCTCCGCCGTTTTCGCTTGCGGAATTTCTCAAGTCGGACAAAAACAAATCTATTGAAGCGTAGGGCAGCTTTTTAAGAATTTTCACCGCTGTTGACTGTTTATTGCCTCTTTTTGTGTACGACAGAATTTCCTCGGAGGTAAAGCAGCCCTCGTTAATTATAAAATCATCTATCTCCGTCCAAAGTACCTTAGAGTTTAATGTGTATAACCTTACTTTTTCCTTAAAAATATTTAAAATATCCTTTGTGTTATAAAACTCGCTGCTTTTAACACCCTTTTTTATCCTGTTCTGCTCATCGGGCGGTATGCTGTCATAAAGGGCTTTGATTTTTTTCTCTGCTTTTTCAAATACGGCTGATATTTTCGTATCAAAAACTGCATCGTCGGTTTCATAGTGCAAATTAACCGCAAAAACAGCATCTGAAAAAACAGCGGCAAACTCATCAATATCCCCGACTCCGTTTCTGAAAATTCCTTTCCTGACATTCTGCCGTGCTGAATCATCGGGGAAAGAATTATATTCGGTCGTATCAATCTGTAAAACAGAGGCATACCTATCAATGATTTCTTTTAATGAATCATCATTATTTGTATTAATCGCCTTTTCCGTTTCTTTCCATATGTCCTCAACGTACTTTGGATTATAATACCTGAACGGCGCAGGGCAATCAAGTGTTTGTTCCAGCCCGTCAACGCCTGCAAAATAATGGTAATCTCCGCTTTCTCCGTTCATAGTGAATGTAAATTCAAATTTTCCGTTATCGTCCGAGAAGGACTGCTCTGACCTGTTAAGCACTCCGTCCTCAGTAAAGAGATTCGCAAAATCCTTCCCCGGATTAACAAGCTGCAAAGAAACGAACCTGTTAGCATAATCCGCACCTGCTTCGCCTGTAACGGTAACGGTGTTTCGGGCAAAATCAACAATTGCATTATTTAAAAATGCCGCATTGGCAGCAGCGCCCGATAATAAAATCACTGCAGCAATAAGAAAACCTATTTTATTTTTCATAAAACCCATCCTTTAATTCTCCCAATTTCAGTGCAGCTCCTTATAAAACGATTGGGTCTGCTATTATTAAAAACGTTATTCAAAAAATTCAATTTCATCAACCTTTATTTTCCCGGCATTTCCTTGGCTGCCGATAAAATCAAGACGAATGCTTGTAATAACACCATTGTATGCACCGCATTTTGACAAATCAACAACATACTCTTTATAGTCACTGTCTTTCGCCGTTATCGGAAGCGAAACGTTCTTTCCGCCGCCTAATTTTGAGTCCGTGCTTGTAGCAAATAAAGCTCTGAGCAGCGTTGCGTTTGTCTCGTTTTTCATGCGTACTCTCATATACGGATATTTTGAAGCGTTCGCCGAAATTCCGTTAAGAAGTATATGCGCCTCCGAACCGCTGACAGAAAGCACAAGCGAGCCTCTGCTAAGCTTCATTGACGCTATATTATATTCTTTTGCCCAGCCTTCAAAATCAGAGTTTGTTTCAAACATAAAGCTCATCGGTTTTTTATCGTCACGCTTTGCCAAATAATTATATCCGTCATTTTTTGGAGGAAACGAAATCGTAACGCTGTTTTTATCTGCAATCCATTCAACGCTCGCTCCCATAGCTTCGAACACCGCTCTTATCGGCACAAAAAGATTCCCGTCATCATAGTAAACCTTGTTTTCAAGATTTACGGAATTACCGTTTACTTCAGCAAATTCACTGTCTGCATGAATAACAATTTTTTTACCGTCGCGTTCGGCTGTATAGCTCTTTGAATTATAATCCCAAAGTATTTTGGCGGACAGCTGTTCCATCAGTCTGTTTATCGGCGCGTATAAATGTCCGTCCCGAAGCACGGGCGGAACCACCGTTACAAGCTCATTACCGCCGTATAGGATTTTATACGGGTTATTCCTCCTGTATTGTTCTTCCTCAAACTGAGCCTTTTCCTCAGGCGTTTCCCTGTATCCGAGAAGCTCTATCATTTTAACCTCAAACTCATCGCACTTATCAGCAGGGTCAAATCTTAATGCGGTAATCGTTCCCTCAAGCTTTGTTTTATCACTCGGATATCCCATATATGTGTGCATATCGCCATCTTCCTGATCAATATAAAACGACTTCTTATTCACTCCCATATTAGGATCTATATCAGTCTGATAAAATACCCTTGCCTGACCACCTCCGTTATTGCGGCAGGTAACCCGCACAGCTTTAACCATATCCGCATCAATGCTTATATCCTTAATAACAATTCCGGGATCCCAATCAACAACGTCCGCTGTCAGAGCGCCGTTCTCAATTCTTAAATTCTCAATATGCTTTTCAACTTCCCATCCAAGAAGACTGTTTGATTTCTCAAAATCCCATGTCTTAATAACTTGAAGCCTGTCTTTATCTACATCATCACCGGGTTCCGAAAATTTCTCTCCATGCCTGAAGTACTGCAAATCCCTTCTTCCCGATTCATACAACGCGCCCATTCTTGCAAGAGCTTTAGGTTCGGGAAGCTGCTCCGATTTTCGCTCGCCGCTGTTTGTTACGGCATTTCTTATGGAATTAAGGTATTCAAATCCATATTTATATGAAGGGGCAAAATAATGACCCTCGCCGTATTCATCCCAGCAGGTATATGTTATTATTTTAAGGTGTTCCTTTCCGTTTTCTTCGAGCTCATCAAATTTTTTGATTATATAATTACTGATCTCGTTAACATCCTCCGGAGTCATCGAAACAGCGAGAGTGTAATCATCCTGCCATGCTCCTCTGCCCCATCCCATGCCCACAGTTCCTGTGGGCATCTTCAATCTTTCAAATATGGTGTTGTTCACCTTTTTTTGATTTTCGGCATTCCGGCTTTGAAATTGCATTGTATATTGATAGCCTGAGCCCTGTCCAAGATTTGAAGTTATATCATAAGTCGTTATTGAGGGCAGAAAATAAATTCCGTCAAACCCTTCCTCCTTACAGTAATTATCAAGAAAATCAATTGCGCGGTTTGCTTCATCAAGACCGCCCATTGCGTTTACGAATGTTGTTGAATCGTATACATATAAAACAGGCTTATTATCCAAAACAAAATACCGCGGATCCTTAAAATAATATTCCATAAAATAAGGGGCAATATTTTCAGTGAAATCATCGTATCCGAATAGCGTTGCCGCGCTTATATTGGAGTAAAGAATCGCAAATTTTTCGTAGCTGCTGTATCTTGCGTTAAAATAACCGTCATAAAGAGCCTGCTCGCGTTTTGGCAGCTTTACGGGCGCATTGACATTCATATTTCCCCTGCAGAAATTATGAATCATAAACTCCAAGCCATGCTCTGCCTGAAACTTTATCGTCCAGTCCCAAAGCTCCGGACTGCGTTCACTGTAAAAGCCCAAATACGGCATTCTGTCTTTATAAGATGATATATAATCCCATCCGTAATGGTTTCCCTCATTCCACATGGAATAATGCAGCATGCCCGGGTGCAGTCCGTCTTTAATTTCGGCTTTCTCCGGCGGAGAAACATAATCCTCCGGCAGCGGCGCTTTTTTATAAAGAACCACGTCATCTATTCTTAATTCCACACTGCGCTTGACAGGGGTTTGGTAAGCAACCCTCGAAATTTCTCCGCTTTTAAACGGAATATCCTTTAATACATTCTTGTAATTAACATAGAAATCTGCCGTATTATTTTCAGCATTCACTTCTATTTTCACGTGATACCAAAAGTTTTCCTTGTAATTTTCTATTAAATTGTATTTATTATTAATAACCCAGTTTTTGTTTTTGGTTTCTATTGAGATCAGATCCTGCTTATCGCTTCCCAGCGCCATGCTGACGCCATCGCAGGCTTTATCAATTATAAAAAAATTCTCAAACACAAAATCCTCTTTCAAGGATGGAAAGCTTTTTTCAAGCTTGGCGGAATCAACGGCGCTTTTGTCGTTTAAAGAAAAGCTGTATATATCGGGGAAGGACTGATTTTTATCTGTGACTATGCCTGCGCCCGAGGTATCGGTTATCAATTTCCAGTCATCCGGGACAAAGCCCTCTTTTCCCGTTAAAAATCTTTCATTGATGATATAGTTTATATAGATATAAACAAACTCAACCGCAACGTTCATTTCTTCTTCCGCGGAGGTGGAAATGCTTACACAGTTAAACATTTCCGCACGGTCACAAAATTCAAACATTCCTATATATTTGCCGTTAACGGAAATATCGGCAGAATTGTTATCTATATCAATAACCGCTTTTACAGACACCCTTTCATCGCCTTTATAAGAACTAAGCACTTTTGAACCGTATTTATCTTCAATGCAGAAAGTATTTCCGTTCGTAATAAACTTAAAAAGTCTTTTCCCGTCACCTGTCAGCTCGTAAAAAAAGCCATTCTTCGCAGACTCCCTTATAACAAAGGCGGTTTCAAACGTAACCTTGCCCGAACGAACCGGCATAAAGCGCTTGGACATTGAACAAAGCTCTGTTTCATCCGAGTCTTGTATTTCAAATCCGAAGCCCTCTTTTGCACTGTATGAGCCTCCGCGAAAATCCGTGTTCCAGCTGTTGGTGGAATACATTCCGTCCCCAAGGAAGTTCTCCTGCATAAGGTATGCGTGATCCTCTCCGAATACAGAAGCATCATAGATTTCACTGTCCTCAAGTATTTTCTCCGCCACCGTGTCTGTATACTCATGACCGGTATTATCCATGGTCACGGCAGCAGCATACCCGGCATTGTTAAATATAAAATTTGATAAGAACAATAATGCAGCAATAATCTTTTTCATATGAAAACCCTCTTATTTAAATTCGTTATATAAATTGTAGGCACGCAGTCTTTTATCGGTTGCACTCCAATAAAAGGTTCTAAGGCTATATCCATCCCGAATGTCAATGACATCGCTCTCAACCGTTTCCGACATGGCATATGCCGGAACAGTAACTTCAATGGGATTATACACTTTCTTTATAATTCCATCATTTACAGTCATATTCACAATGTAACATGTCTTTTCCTGATCAGTGTTATTTTTAAGCGTAAACTCAGCCCTTATTTTCTCTGTGTTTCCGATTGACGTTATCGCTTTTCCGATTTCATCAGCTGAAGCATCATAATAAGTAACCTCTGCCGATATATAAGGATTTGCAATAAATCTAAACGCAGCGGACTCAGGAAGCTCTATTTCCCTGCCGAATATATCATAGCATCCTGACAGTTTAATATCGTTCTCTGAAAGCGGCGAAATAAACTTTTTAATTCTGATTTCCACTGATTCGGCATCCGACGGCAGCAGCTCAGCGTCCCCCTCTCCAAGACGTTTTCCGTTTAGCAGCAGGCCGTTTATAACCGAAACCTTATCCGGCTTGCCGTTGAATGAGAACACAATCAAAGGACCTCCGCGAGCATCCTTGTCAAGTGAACCGTTATCATACGCAACGGTATCCGCAGGTGTTTCATATAAAATCATATCGGTAATATATATAAAATCTGTTTCCGGATTATTTGACGAGGCTTTCAGGTGATAGCTTAAATATAATCTATCGTTTTCAGCAAGCTCTGCAGAGCACTTAAACGACAAACAGCCCTTTTGCCAATCAGCATTTCCCATTCCCGATTCATAATTGCCCACACTCTTCCATCCCGAAGCTTCCGACGGGTCGCCGGTCGTATCAAGTGCAAATTTCATCCCGTTAACGCCTGTTTTATACCAAAAGGTTACAGCATAATTTGTCCCTTCAACAAAATCGTAAACATTTTTGTATGTTGCGATTCGGTGCTGAGTTCTGGGAACATCGAACCTTTCAGGCTTCAGCTCATAAATTTCTCCGTTATAATACGGTATTTCAACACCGGCAGCAGGCTGCAGGGACATTTTGTCAAGCATGTAAACCGGTTCTTCATAATTCCCCTCAGCATACAATTCGAGATTTTTCACCTCAACGGTAGATCCGACTCCTGCGATAAAAAGATACGGACCGTCCTGAACGGTTTTGCCCGATACCAAAGCTTTCGTGTCGAGAACGGCATCAAAGGAATATTCCGTACCGCTGACAAGCTTTTCAGCCGTTGCGTCATACTGCCAACCCTCCCAGTACGGATTGACCTTGTCATGAGTCACCTCGGAGGTATATCCGCGCAGCTCAACTCTTAAAGGCCCCTGCCCATTCTCGGTTACACTGTATTGAAACTTGACATGAAGCTTGCCTGTGTTTACGATAGCCATGGTGTTTACAGGATTATACATGGAATCTTTTTTGTTAAGATATACCTTTATATACGAACCGTATCCCGTTGTGTCATACGTTTGATTAATATTCTCCCGTTCCGGCTGCGCATTTGCCACAGTTAAAAACATAATCAGCATTAACGCAGTCAGCATGAAAATTTTAATAATATTTTTCTTCATAAGCCTCTCCTCTAATATATATATTCAACCAATTGTTTTTTCAGCGGTTCCAACCGATCTAAAGAATTCAGCAAAAATACTGTTATTCTATCACCCGATTGAACATCATTTTTTAATTTTACTTCTATTGAAGCAAAGCCTTCATTTGCTTCTAATTTTTCATTTAAAGGCGCTGATATAACCGCTTCCCTCATAACTCCGGAGCTATCGTAGCATACAATTATAACAGTACCGCTGAAATTTATGCTTTCATTTGTATGGTTTTCCACAATAACAGCAGCGCTTCGGGGCGTACGCTTTATAAAAGACACATCAAGTCCGTCCGCAAATTCAAATTCCGCTTCCGACATATAATAATAGTTTTCGGGAGTAAAAATATCCGCTGTGCTGCTCACACAAAAATATATCATATATGTATCACGCGGTGGTACTTGTTGATTTTCTCCGGGAGTGAAATAAAACTCCATTGTCTGCCAGCCATTCACAGCAGCGTCATCAATCGTCTCTGAAAATACAGTTCTTCCGCCTCCCTCCTTAGAGTCTTTGCACATAAGCGATACCCTCTGTCCAACATAGCCGCGGCTTTCGTTTGTTAGCCTAATCTTAATTCTGACACATATTTTTGCATCAACATCCAACTCACCGTCCGGGAAAGTATATTCCATCAGATGCTTCCACGGAGTAGCGCCTTCAACAAAATTACCGGTTGGCACTACTTTATAAAAATCGCCTTCTCCATAAACATAAGACTCTAAATTCAGCTTACTTGATATGTGCGGATTAGCCGTAAACCTAATCGGAACGGCATTTGAAAGATCTGCTTCTCTGCCGAATATGTCATAACATTCCGATAATTCAATATTATTCTCTGAGAGCGGTGAAAGAAATTTTTTAATTCCGATTTTCACTGTTCTGTCATCGGGCGCAGGCAATAGCTCGGCTTCCTCCTTGCTGAGAGGCTGTCCGTTCAGCAGCAGTCCGTTTGCAACCGAAAGCTTATCCGGCTTACCGTTAAATGCTAATGTGACTACAGGCGCGCCCTTGGCATCCTTTTCGACAGTGCCTGAGTTGTATACAGCTGAGGCTGAAGGAATCTCATATAAAATCATATCGGTGATATATATATTATCAGTTTCCGGATTATTTGACGAGGCTTTCAGGTGATAGCTTAAATATAATCTATCGTTTTCAGCAAGCTCTGCAGAACACTTAAACGACAAACAGCCATTTTGCCAGTCAGCGTTATCCGTTCCCGATTCGTAATTGCCCACACTCTTCCATCCCGAAGTTTCCGACGGGTCGCCGGTCGTATCAAGTGCAAATTTTTTAACATTCGCACCTGCCTTATACAAAAAGGTCACAGCATAATTTGTCCCTTCAACAAAATCATAAACATTTTTGTATGTTGCGATTCGGTGCTGAGTTCTGGGAACATCGAACCTTTCAGGCTTCAGCTCATAAATTTCTCCGTTATAATACGGTATTTCAACACCGGCAGCAGGCTGCAGGGACATTTTGTCAAGCATGTAAACCGGTTCTTCATAATTCCCCTCAGCATACAATTCGAGATTTTTCACCTCAACGGTAGATCCGACTCCTGCGATAAAAAGATACGGACCGTCCTGAACGGTTTTGCCCGATACCAAAGCTTTCGTGTCGAGAACGGCATCAAAGGAATATTCCGTACCGCTGACAAGCTTTTCAGCCGTTGCGTCATACTGCCAACCCTCCCAGTACGGATTGACCTTGTCATGAGTCACCTCGGAGGTATATCCGCGCAGCTCAACTCTTAAAGGCCCCTGCCCATTCTCGGTTACACTGTATTGAAACTTGACATGAAGCTTGCCTGTGTTTACGATAGCCATGGTGTTTACAGGATTATACATGGAATCTTTTTTGTTAAGATATACCTTTATATACGAACCGTATCCCGTTGTGTCATACGTTTGATTAATATTCTCCCGTTCCGGCTGCGCATTTGCCACAGTTAAAAACATAATCAGCATTAACGCAGTCAGCATCAGAATTTTAATAATATTTTTCTTCATAAGCCTCTCCTTGTACTTTTAGATTTTGTCCGTTAAAATAAAAGCAACTTATGTTTTCTCGGTTTTAATCAATAATATAATTCTGCCTTCCTAACATACATACTACTTACGTACAAGTATATACTTTTTAGATAGTAAAGTATATAAAAAATTCTCATATGCTTTATGCAAATTATTCACATTCTGCATTTTCTTTGTCCTTTTTTCAGTTCAAATATCTCCACAATTATTTTATCGCAAAAGCAAAAAAGCAGATACACGGGGGCTTTCCTTGCAGGTTGATTACCGTCAGTATGTCATATTGACATTCTCAAAATGATATGATATTCTATAAAAAATGAGGTAATTATCTTTTTTTGAGATGACTTCAAGTATGATCGATAGTCTTTTCTCACATAGTTTTTACTTTTGTACAATAGCATTTAACAAATATTTACAACGGTTCTTCTTAATGAAATTCAACGTTGTTCTCAGCCATGGTTATCAAAAAAACTCATGTTTTATTGTAAAATACTCACACATTCTTGTATGAATATGATTTCACGTTGAATTTTGCAATATGGTATGCTATAATTAGCAATGTATATATCAAGCTTTAATAAAAAGCGATTTTTATATTTGCAGAGCTGCAGTAATTATTTATTTGCAATTATATAAATGTCAGTGTATTTTTTAACGAGGATGATTTGTATGGCATACAAGGTTGCTATAATTGATGATGACAAGCTTATAATTGAAGGAATAAAGCGCTCCTTTGATTGGGAAAAATTCAATTGCGAGGCGTCGGAAACTTATCGTGATCCGATTGCATTTTATGAAGCTTTAGAATCAGGCAGTGATATAGATCTGGCTTTTTGCGATATAAAAATGCCCAAAATGGACGGGCTGACGCTTATAGAAAAGGTAAGATGTGAATTAAAGCTTGATAAACCGCTCTTTATAATCATATCTGCCTACAGTGACTATGAATATTTTCGCAAGGCAATAAATATCGGCGTTATAGATTATTGCTTAAAGCCTATTGACAAAGACGAAACAGATATAATCCTTCAAAAGGCCATATCAAAGCTCTCGCAGAATGTCATTACCGAAACAGAAGATGTCACACAAAATTTTTCGCGGATTATATCTTATATTAATGAAAATTATCATAAAAAAATTACATTGGAGCAAATATCGCAAAAATTTTATTTTAACAGAAATTATCTATGTCTTTTGTTCAAAAAAAATCTAAATATCACCTTTTCAAATTACTTAAAAACGGTACGGCTTGAAAAAGCAAAAGACTTGCTTTTGAGAGGAGAATACAGCATTAGCACGATTGCTGAAAAAGTTGGATATTCAGACTATTCATATTTTCACAAGAGCTTTCGTCAATATTTTGGGAAGACTCCAACTTCTTTTATACAGCATTGTTCAAAAAATAACGGAGGAAAATAATTTGAAATTCAGTGTTAAGTTTTATATTTTCATAGGTCTTTCATTGGCGGTAATTGTATTCAGCAATTTAATACTTTGCGTTCAATTTATAAGTTCATACAATGAAAACGTATATAATGTAAAAACATCCACAAAATCTTTTTTTCTCACAAAAATACAAAATGAAATTAAAAATCTTGAATGTATAGAAAGAGAAATTTCTTCTCAGGCTGATCTTTTTGAATTAACAAATAATAATTCCGGAAAAGCAAAATCACAAATGACCAACATTGTATATTCAAAAGTGGTGTCTAACGTCCAACCGCTGCAATCATTGGTCTTCAATACGAACGGTGAAATAGTCTATTCCTCGTTTACTCCATCCAAAGACCAAACGTCTGCATTAATCTCTTTGTATAAAATATACTCTAAAAATCAAAATGAGACAGAATTTTGTTTTTTTAATAATTTTACTAAAAGCGCTAATGAGATAAGCTTTTGCACATTCAAAAAACTAAAAAGAATTAACTATTCAACCGCCTCGTATGAAAATTATGGCTATCATTGCTTGCTGACATCCATAAACCTAACTGAATTTTTCTACGGATATGACCTTGTCAGTGATATATCGATCACGCTTTTTAATGATTATTTTAAAGCAAAAGTCGTGTACGGAAATATAGGCAATTTAAAATTAGAACTCGGAGATACTCATATACAAGGAACCGATTGGCACTTCGACGGATATATTAATTTTAATTTTAAAAATAACTCGCTTTTCTTTTTTATGATTATTGTATTCTTTGAAACGTTGCTGTTATTGTTAATCATAGCGTTTTTTTTGTACGATACAAATAAAAAAACTCTCGCTCCTCTGCAGCAAATTGTAGCTTTTTTAGACAGCTGTCTGTTGAACCAAAGATTAAAGACGCTGTCTATATCGGCCACAAGCGAAATAGAAACAATAGCAAACGCATTAAATAACATGATAGTCAAAAACAAATCTCTTTATAAAAAAATACTCTTGAATCAAGAAAAATTATATGAGCAGGAACAGACAAGAATCGTTACTACAATGTATGCTTTGCAAAGTCAGGTGAACCCGCACTTTTTATATAATACATTTGAAATGTTAAGGAGTCTCGCAATTTCAAATCAAGTTTCTGAAATTGAATCCATCACCGTATATCTGGCAAAAATTTTACGTTATAATTTAAACACCGACTGTATCACAAGCTTAAAAGAAGAAATCGAAATAATAAAATGTTATATATCAATAATGGATGTTAAATACAAAGACGAATTTGAAATAAAGTATGATATACAAAAAGATATTTATGATCAAAATATTCTCAGAATGATTTTTCAGCCCATAATTGAAAACTCATTCAACCACGGGTTTTCTGTTGGAGAAAAAAAATTCAAAATAATACTTTCTGCTTACACCGAGGAAGATTGGTTAATCTTAAAAGTTCATGATAACGGATTAGGCTGCTCAGAAAAAAAATTAGAACAGATCCGGGGTAGTATTTACAGAAATAAAATTGTGCATAAACACATAGGTCTGTCAAATTTGTACCATCGTTTGTATTTACAATACCATAGCAATTTTTCAATGGAATTCGATTCGGTTGAAGGTACATACACGATGGTTGTTGTCAAAATAAAACTAACATCATAGGTTGTGCCCCATATTCTTGGGAGTCAATCCCGGCAGCTGTAACTCAAAAAATCTTTTCCCGTATCCGGTTTCGAAATTTGAGGTCTCACTGTTTCCCTCCTTCATATACATATTAGTTCATTTTCTTTCTCTCCTCTCTGAAAAATGATTAAAAGCAAATTTCAGCTTTTGGGCAATAGAAAAAGCAGAAACAAAAAACTCCTTTTAGAGTTATTCATTTCTGATTTATAAGTACGGATAGCCGCATAAAATAAAAAAGCCAACAGCAACTATTCTTACAATAAGAAGTTTCGCAAAAAGAAAAATCG
The DNA here is from genome assembly GCA_934454525.1 of uncultured Clostridia bacterium. GTDB lineage: Bacteria > Bacillota > Clostridia > UMGS1883 > UMGS1883 > UMGS1883. Next base: position 46,066 of record CAKSFM010000006.1, on the reverse strand, counting down.
CCGCAAACCTTGATTTTACAAAGGTTTGCGGCGATTTATAAAAAGCTATCAGGGGATGCTATCAGTAGCGGAGGTCTGTAACTTTATTTGTATTATACTCTGGGGAAACAGAATAGTCCAGCGTGGTCAATCGAAAATGTCCTCGGGTGGATATCAGAAAAACTCTTTTTCATGGCTTTTGAAGAAACTGTAATACATTTTGACATTTTCCAGCTGAGTCCATGGCTTTACACCGATTGGTTCTGAGTCGAGATCATATATTTTTGCACCTTGCATAGAAAGCAGAAACGGTGAATGTGTTGAGATGATGAATTGGCAGTGATAGAATCGAGCAGAATCCTCAAGAAATCTTTTCAGTTTCAATTGTAGTGAAGCAGATAAACTGTTTTCCGGCTCATCCAGCAGGTAGAGGGCGTTCTCTTTAATTGAGTTGGTAAAGTAAAACAACATGTACATACTTTTACTTTATTAATAATTTTTTATTCTCAAGTCTATTTCTTAAAAGCAATCAAAGCCTACAGTAAACAAGAAAATTCAACAAAAATAAAATAAAGGAGAAATGAAATGTTACCAGATTATAGCCAAAGTTTAGCAGATTATTTTGATCAACCGATCCCATTACCTTTGAATGTTGAAGGTTGGGGACAATGTGAACTAATCTTTTATAAGCCCGAAAAAGTACGAATGAAAGAGTCAACCCCAAACAAACAGTCTTTGTTTTTCTTACGTCTATTCTTTTGCTTTTAGGATTGGCGCTGCTTTACAAAAAAATATCACTGTACATAAACAACACGTATATCATCTTGAAAAAGTGATATACGTGTTTCTTTCCCCTGTTTGACAACAGGTAATGACACAATATTCTCCTATCGTTGTCTGCCTGAAACTTTTTTACTTCTTTTCAAACTGAGCGATTTTCTTTTCGATTTCCGACGGGTCATCGGCATAAACCCTCATGGTTATCGGCTTTGAAAGGTCGAGCGAAAAAATGCCCATTATGCTTTTTGCATCGACAACATACCTTCCCGATTCAAGGTCAATATCAAAATCATATTCGTTCACGATATTGACAAAATTCTTAACGTCAATAATTGATTTCAGAAAAATTTCATAGCTTTTCATCATAGCGACCATCCTTTCAATCCTTAAACTCAATGCTTTCAAGCGTTTGTCTGAAATTCTGCCTTATGCTGCTGAGATACTCCTGCCGAAGCTCGTGCTGCTCAGCCTTTTCATCCTCTGTAAGTCCGATTGTTCTCTGCTTTTTTGCAAGCTCGTTAATCCTCGCAATCTTATGCTTTTCCATGGTTTACCTTCCTTCTTGAAATGATTATAACCTTTTGCAGATATAATTACAAGGCATGTAACGAAAATTTAATATTTTTTTGTATTATGTTTGACCTTTTATAATTTTTGATGTATAATTATACATACAGGTGGTTGATATTATGAAAAAAATTGCCGTTATCGTAAATTTTGATAAGGAAAATGCGCTCAGCGTTGCCAAATCGCTTATTGAAAAGCTCTCCGGGAAGGTCGCGCCGTACGCACTGCCGCAGGACGCGGCAGTGCTCGGAATTGCAACGGCTTCCGATGATAATGAGCTTTTTTCGCTGTGCGGCACGGCGGTGGTTCTCGGCGGTGACGGAACGATCATCTCCGCTGCGAAAAGGTGCGCGCCTTATGAAACGGTGCTTTTGGGCATAAACCTCGGGCATTTGGGGTATCTTGCATCAATCGAACCGTGCCGCCTTGACGAAGCGGTGCAGCTGCTGCTTTCGGACGATATGCATTACGACAACCGTTTTATGCTGCGCGTCAGCCTTGAAAACGGAGAAACGCACCATGCGCTCAATGAGATAGCTCTGAGCCGCGGCAATTCATCGCGGCTGATGAATTTTACCGCGCTGAGCGAGGGAAAGACGGTCTGCAAATACCGCGCAGACGGAATTATTGCCGCAACGCCCACGGGCTCGACGGCTTATTCACTGGCGGCAGGCGGTCCGATCATTGCCCCGAATGCGGACGCAATGGTTCTGACGCCGATTTGTCCGCATATGCTCAGGGCGCGCAGCATCGTTCTGCCGCCGAAAAGAATTGAAATAACCTCGGACGAAGCGTCGCAGCTTTCCGTTGACGGTCAGGTATTCCGCCCTGTTGCCCCGGGCGAAAGGGTGACGGTTGAAAAATCGGAATACACCGTGCGGCTGGCGCACAAGCCTGAGCTGAGCTTTTACGATATATTACAGAAGAAATTCTGAGAAAATTTAAAGAGGAAGTGTTTTTTCATGAGCAATAAACGCCGCGATAAAATTCTTGAACTTATCCGCGAGCACGATATTGAAACGCAGCAGGATCTGACGGTTGCGCTTTCGGAGGTCGGCTTTGATGTGACGCAGGCAACGGTTTCGCGCGATATAAAGGAGCTTGGACTGATAAAAAGGCTCAACGGCAGCGGAAAGTATGTTTATACCACCAACCGCGCCGTTCATGACAATGACGAGGTTGTCGAAAAAATGTCGATTATATTCAGCAAAAGCGTTGTGAGCGCCGACTGTGCGCTGAACATAATCGTTTTAAAGACTCTTACGGGAATGGCGCAAGGCTCTGCCGCGGCGCTTGATGCAATGCACTATCCGGGCATACTCGGCACAATCGCCGGAGACGACACGATTTTTATCGTTGCCGGCACCGAGGACGCGGCGCAGAAGCTTTGCCGCAGAATAAAAACATTAATCGGGTGAGGAGCGGTTTCTATGCTGTTACAGCTTGATATTGAAAACGTTGCGGTGTTTGAAAAGGCATCGGTGTCGTTTGAATCGGGACTGAATGTTATCACCGGCGAAACGGGCGCCGGAAAATCGCTGCTTATCAACTCGCTTAACCTGGTGCTCGGCTGCCGCGGAGCACACGGACTTATCCGCAGCGGCGCAGGCTTTGCATCGGTCAATGCTTCTTTTTTTGATAAAAATGCCGATGCGGTTCTGGCTGAAAACGGAATCGAGTGTGACGGCGGAAATATAATTATATCGCGCCGTCTTTACAGCGATGGGCGGAATCAGTGCAAAATAAACGGAACTTCGGTTCCCGTTTCGCTTTTGCGCGAAATAGGGAAAAAACTTGTTGCAATTCACGGTCAGCGTGACAATGCCGTGCTGCTGAGCGCTCCGGGACAGCTTTCCTTTGTTGACAGCTTTTCCGGAAGCGGCGAGCTTTTAAGCCAATACCGCGAAGCATACAAAAATTACAAATCAGCCGAACGCAGCCTTGCGCAAATGCAGTCGGACGAATCCGAGCGTGCAAGGGAAATTGATTTTCTGAGCTTTCAGGTTGATGAAATAACGCGCGCGGAGCTGTCGGACGGTGAGGAGGACGAGCTTTTGAAGCGCCGAAAGGTGCTTGACAATGCAGAAACGCTTTCCGAACTCAGCCGCGAAATGCAGCAGCTTATCTGCGGTGACCGTGGTGTGCGCGACAGTCTTTATTCCGCACTGAGAAGCGGCGAAAGGCTGTCTGAAATCGATGATTCACTGAAAGGCTGCACAGAGCGGCTGACCGATATTTACTATGAGCTTGAGGAGCTCGGACGTGACATTTCCGCATACAGTTCGTCAGTGGACTTCAATCCGTGCGAGCTTGATGAGATTGAGGACAGACTTGCCGTTATAAATTCGCTGAAGCGCAAATACGGCGGAAGCCTTGAAGCCGTTATTGCCTACGGCGAAAAATCGCAGGCACGGCTTGCAGAGCTTATGAGCTATGACGACAATCTTTCCGCGCTTGAAAAAGAGGCGGCAAAGCAGAAAAAAGAAGCCGAAAGGCTTGGGGCGGAGCTTTCCGCCGTTCGCACAAAAGGCGCGGAGGAGCTTGCGGCGGGCATAAATGCGGAGCTTGCCACGCTTGACATGAGCGAGGCAAGGATAACCTTTGCGTTTACCGACTGCGGGCTTTCGGAGCACGGTACGCAAAATGTTGAAATGCTGTTTTCCTCCAATCCGAAAAGCGAACCTGCTCCGATTGAAAAGATTGCTTCCGGAGGAGAGCTGAGCCGCATTATGCTTGCACTGAAATCAGTTTTTTCGGATTTTGACAAAACGCCGACGCTTTTGTTCGATGAAATCGACACGGGCGTTTCCGGGCGCGCAGCCGAAAAAATCGCCGCGAAAATGCGGCGGCTTGCGGACGGCTATCAGCTGATATGCGTTACGCATCTGCCGATTATCGCCGCTGCCGGAACAAATCATCTGCTTATAGAAAAGTGTGTTGACTCAAGCGGCGCAGCGACCTCCGTTTATCCGCTTGAACCCGAAAAACGCGCGGCGGAGCTTGCACGAATGATAAGCGGTGACAAGATAACCGATGTGTCGCTTGAAAATGCGCGGCAGATGCTTGCCGCATATGCCTGAAAAGGGGGATATATATGGAACAAATCGGAGAAATCGTTGAACTGAACGGAAAAAACGCGCTTGTGAGAATCAGAAGGGTGAGCATGTGCGGCGAAAACTGTGCAAACTGCAGCAGTGAGTGCAAGCCGACGGCAACGGTTGTTTTGGCAACGAACGGACTTGCCGCAAAGGTCGGAGACGCTGTTAAGCTGCAAATGAATTCCGGTGCGTTTTTGCTGCTTGCATTCATCGGGTATATTCTGCCGATATTAATTTGTATAGGCATTTACTTCGCTGTAAAAAAACTGACGGATAACATGATAATTGCCGACGCGGCGGCAGTCGCTTCAATCGCGGTTACGCTCGGCGTGTTTTTCGTTGCCGATAAACTGCCGCATAAATCCACGCGTTTTTCGACAAGAATAATTAAAATACTCAGATAAGGGGATGTGATTATGATAAAAGCATGCATTTTCGATATGGACGGAACCACCGTGAACACGCTTGATTCAATTGCTTATTACGCCAATGCTGCGCTGAAAAAATTTAATCTTGCGCCGATTGAAACCGAGCGGTATAAAATTCTTGTAGGAAACGGTGCAAGAAACCTCACTGAGCGCATGATACGGGAATCCGGCGGCGATATGGCTCTGCACGAACCGCTGCTTGAATACTACAACAAAACATATGATGACGGATTTCTTTACCTTGCAAGACCGTATGACGGAATCTGCGAGCTACTGAAGTCGCTGAAAGAACGGGGAATCAAAACGGCAATTCTCTCCAATAAGCCGAACCCGACAACCGTGAAAATTGCCGGTTCTCTTTTTGGGAGCGATCTGATTGACCTTTGCTTCGGAGGGCGCAATGGTGTTCCGCTTAAACCTGATCCGACCGCGGTTTTTGAAATAACCGAAAAGCTCGGTGTTGAACCGGATGAATGCCTTTATATCGGCGACACTGCAACCGATATTGAAACAGGGAAAAACAGCGGCATTTTCTCCATTGGGGTACTTTGGGGTTTCCGCGGACGCGCAGAACTTGAAAAAGCCGGAGCTGATGCAATTGTATCCTCTCCGAATGAAATTCTTTCATTGGCAGAAAAAGCTTGAATTAACAAAAATACTGTGATAACATATAAATATAAAATAAAAGGAGTTGCTTACATGAAAAAACTAACCGCGCTTTTAACCGCGCTGCTGCTCGTTCTTGCAGCAATCGGTGCAAATGCACAGTCTCTTGATTTTCTTTCTCAGGTTTATCCCGATTACACCGGGAATTACACATTTTCGCTGACGTTTGACAATGCCGATTCAGTGGCTGCGCTCTTAAAGGAGCTTGAAATGCCCGATGAAATCAACAATTTTATCGATGTTAAGGCAATGCTTGAGGGTTTGTTATCCGTTGACGGAACTCTTGTCACGGAAATGAGCTTCAGCAAGGATTTCAAAAAGGGAGAAATTGCGCTGACATCCGATTCGGTTCACGGAATCACAGTTAATAAAAACCTTGAGCTTAATGCAAAATGCAAAATCGGAATATGGATGTCTGTTGATATGTCCGATGCCGCCGCGCCGAAATGCAGCGTTATCTATGCATATCCTTTTACAAACAAGTATATGCACATCGATTTGTTCGATATGCTTACCGAGCAGAGCGATAAAGACGCGATGGCAGGATTTTTCGCTTCGGTATTCAGCGAACAGTTTATGAATGATATTTCAACATTTTCGGCAGGACTTATTGCAAAATATGCCGATATTAAAATGAGCGGTTCAACCGCCACTGTTAAGATTGACGCAGCTGCTTTTTCTTCAATTCTTTCCGAGCTTTCACCAAAAATCCTTGAGCTTTACAAGCCGCTTATGACATCTTACGGTGATGACAGTGACGAATATAACGCTGTTGCGGAATCAGTGAATATGATGAAAAAGCTGGCAGAGCTTACGTTTGTCGGAAAGGACGGCATCACACTTACATATCGTCTTTCGGGCGGAAAAATCACCGCTTGCTCCGCAAACCTTGATATGCAGATTGACATTAAGCAGATTTACAAGCTTTTAACCGGCGAGGACTGGCAGCTTGTGAACAAAGGAACGCTTGATTTCACATTTAAGTACAATGCTTCACTTTCGAAGTACGGCACTACAAAGGTTAATATCCCCGTGCTCACTGCTGACAATTCGTTCTCGCTCAACGACATGATAAAGGATTTAACGATGGGCGGTCACTACGACCCCTCGGAAAATTATGTGTGGATTCCCGTTGAATCCAGTGCGCTTCCCGTTATCGACGGAACGTTCTACATTCCCGTTCGTGATTTTGCAAATGCAGCCTGCGAGGATGCGGAAATCACCTTTAACAACGGCGAAATCCGCATCACAAACAAAGAGGGCAGCGACGCGCCGTTCTCCGAAATGGTTTTAAATGCCGGCTCAGATAAGGTAACCATTAACGGAACTGAGTATACTGCAAGCGGAAACACATTTATAGAAAATTCCATGACATTTGTGAGCAGCAGCGTGTTTAAAGACGCATTCGGATGGCAAATTGCTTATGCCGACTTTGACATGCTCACGGGAACATATTCATTCTGCTTTGATTCGGCGGAATGATTCGAGTATGATTTGAACACATCTGCAAAACCGAGCCGCACGGGTTCGGTTTTGCTTTTTAAAGGAGATTAACATGACACAGGAATCTGAAAAAGGACAATATTCAACGGGAACGCTTATACGGCGGTTTCTCCCCTATTTCAAGCCTTATGCCGCAATTTTCGTTACGGATTTATTCTGTGCGGCGCTCACAACCGTCTGCGAAATAGTGCTTCCGATAATAATGCGGAAAATCACGAACACCGCGCTTGACGATGTTGCTCTGCTGACAGTCAGCATGGTGCTGCGGCTCGGACTTTTATATTTTGTGCTGCGCATTGTTGATTGCTTTGCTAATTATTATATGTCAAGCATCGGACATATTACCGGCGCGAAAATCGAAACCGATATGCGGCGCGACGCATACGCACATCTGCAAAAGCTGTCAGACACTTATTACAGCAATACAAAGGTCGGGCAGATTATGGGGCGCATAACAAACGACTTGTTTGACATCACTGAATTTGCGCACCACTGCCCCGAAGAATTTTTCATCGCTTTCCTGAAAATCAGCATTTCATTTGTTATTCTTTTAAGAATTAACATCCCTCTCACGCTGATGATTTTCGTGTTTGTTCCGCTGATGACGGTTGTTTGCCGCATTATAAATAAAAAAATGCGCGCAGCATTCAAACAGCAGCGCTGCCAGATCGGCGAACTTAATGCAAGTATAGAGGACAGTCTGCTCGGGCATAAGGTTGTCAAGGCTTTTACAAACGAGGATATGGAAAACTGTAAGTTTGAAAGCGGCAATCTTGAATTTCTGCGGATTAAAACAATATCCTACAAGCTGATGGGACTGTTTAATACCTCCATGCGAACCTTTGACGGACTTATGTATCTGACGGTTGTTATCGGCGGCGGACTTTTCCTTGTTTACGGTAAAATCCTGCCGGGTGACATGGTTGCATATGTTATGTACATCTCAACGCTGATTGCAACGATCAGGCGCATAATAGAATTTACCGAGCAGTTCCAGCGCGGAATGACGGGAATTGAGCGTTTTCTTGAAATAATGGACGCCGATATCGATATATTTGACGAGCCTGGAGCCGTTTCGCTTGATAATCCAAAGGGAAACATTGCCTTTCATAATGTGAGCTTTGAATATCCGGATGACCACAATGAGGTATTTGCTAATCTGAACCTTGAAATAAAAGCAGGCGAAAAGGTTGCAATTGTCGGACCGTCCGGCGGCGGCAAGACAACGCTTTGCAACCTTATTCCGAGATTTTACGACACAACCTCCGGCACAATCACGATTGACGGAAAGGATATCAAGAGTTTCACAATTAAAAGTCTGCGCCGCTCAATCGGCATGGTTCAGCAGGATGTTTACCTGTTTTCCGGAACGGTTTACGAAAACATTGCCTATGGAAAACCGGGTGCGTCGCTTGAAGAGGTTGTCAGCGCGGCAAAAAAGGCAGGCGCAGATGAATTCATCCGCAGCTTAAAGGACGGTTACGACACATTTGTCGGCGAACGCGGCGTGAAGCTTTCGGGCGGTCAAAAGCAGCGAATCAGCATTGCGCGCGTATTTTTGAAAAATCCGCCGATTATAATTCTTGATGAAGCAACAAGCGCACTTGATAATGAAAGTGAATTTGCCGTTGCAAAATCACTGAATGCACTTGCCGTTGGGCGAACAACGCTTACGATTGCGCACCGCCTTTCAAGCATCAAAAATTCCGACCGCATACTCGTTCTCACTCATGATGGAATTGTTGAGGAGGGAACGCACGATGAGCTTATGTCCAAAAAGGGCATATATTACGGATTCTACACAATGGCAAACGAACTGAAATAAAGAGAGGTTGCAGCAAAATGCGATTTCATTTTGCCACAGCCTCTATCTCAGCGGAGAATTTCCGCACTTAATATATCACTTATCTTAATATGCCTGTCACCGGCGGTTACAAGCTCCTTTGCATATGAATCGATTCTTTTCACAGCTGTTCGGATATTCGCGTATTCTCCGCCGTCCTTCAATTCATCGGCTATGAAATAGGTTATGCTTATGCGCATTTCTTTATCGGTTGCAGCCATACGCAAAACCCTGTCAATTTCTTCTTTTTCATATTCATCAAGCTCGGGTTTCTGCTGCGTCAGCCGCGCTGTTTCCGAAATTGCGGCGCTATGCCCCGTGAGCGCGGCAAACGAGCCGAACTGTGCCGCACGGTCCGCCGCTGACATGTGCTTTCGCACGGCAGACTGATGATGCGGCAGATTTATTATATCACTGTAATCCTTATCCACAGCCAAGTCCTCACTTTCTGTGTCCTCCGATTTGATTGTTGCGCTCCACGGTGGTTGCGCCCTCCTCCAGATTCATGCCCTTGATTATCGCATTTTTTCCGAACTTTTTCTTTATGCCAAGCATTGCGCGCTGCATGTTTTTTTCGCGCTCAAGTGCGTTTTCAAGCTGACCGCGCTCATTTTCCTCTTTTTCGTAGTCTGTGAACATATCAAGCTGCGCCGGAGCGTCATCACAGGGAATTTCTCTCTCACTTATAACATGATTTGCAGCAATCGTGAGCCGCCTTACAAGGAGCTTTTCATCGGCAATCCTGTCAAATATTCTCAGAACACTCTCCGTAATCAGACGTGATGAAGCCGTGAATCTGCCTATGTTATCCGACCCGTGCGCCGGCTTCGGCACTTTGCGCCCATATGCATCCGCGGTTATTTCACCTTTATAGCTTTTTTTGCGTGATGGGTTGTTAATATTTTCAACATCATAGCCGATTGTCAGAACCGTCTGATTAGTGACAAGCGCTTTATCAAGCAGGTCAAGCGCAAGGAGCTCCGCCATTTCCTTGACTATCAGCCGCGTTTTTTCGAACGAATACGGCTCTTTCAGTACCTGACCCGAGCTCAAGCTGTTGTTTTGCGGACGGTATGCCTTTATATCGGCAATTGTGCAGGGTTCCCACCCCCATGCATGGTCGATAAGCAGCTCGGCATTAACGCCGAACAGCTTATAAAGAAGATTTTCACCGTACTGCGAAAGCGAATAACGCGCAATATCACCCATTGTGTACAGACGGTTTGATTCCAGCTTTTTCGCCGTTGCCCTGCCCACGCGCCAAAAATCCGTAAGCGGACGGTGACTCCACAATTCACTGCGATATGCCGCTTCATCAAGATACGCTATACGTACGCCGTTTTCATCCGGCGGCATTTTTTTTGCCATTATATCCATTGCAATCTTGCAAAGATAAAGATTCGTGCCTATTCCGGCAGTCGCCGTAATTCCCGTTGTATTCAGCACATCAAGAATTATTGTCATTGCAAGCTCATGCGCCGTCATCTTATACGTTTTAAGATAATTCGTCACATCAATAAAAACCTCGTCTATTGAGTAAACGTGCATATCCTCCGGAGCGACATACTTAAGATATATCCTGTAAATATCCGTGCTGTACTTTGTGTACAGCTCCATTCTCGGCGGCGCGGTGACATACGAAAGCTTCAGCTGCGGATTTTTTCTCAGCTCCTCCGCAGAGCAGCTTTCGCCCGAAAAAGCTTTTCCGATTGCTTTTGCACGGCGGCGGTTTTCCTCCGCCGTTTTTGCCACAACTTCAAAAAGACGCGGTCTTCCGGGAATCCCGATAGATTTGAGCGCCGGTGACACCGCAAGGCAGATTGTTTTTTCCGTGCGCGTTTCATCCGCAACGACAAGATTTGTGTCGAGCGGACTGAACCCCCGTTCCACGCACTCCACCGAAGCATAAAATGATTTTAAATCAATAGCTATAAATATTCTTTCCATATCATTCAAGTATCTTTAATATATCGGGGAAAACCTCAAGACTTCGCCTGAGAATCCCATGCATCTGCGCAATAGCAATTCCGTAATTCGTGAAAGGAACACCGCTTTTGCGCGCTTTTTCCATTCTCACCAGAATCTCTTTTTCCGTCAGCATACAGCCGCCGCAGTGAATGACAAGCGAGTATCCGTCAAGTTTTTCGGGAAATTCATGCCCGGGAACAATTGTTAAATCAAGTTCGCAGCCGGTATATTCCCTAAGCCATTTCGGGATTTTAACGCTGCCGATATCATCGCACTGCCTATGATGTGTGCACCCCTCCGCAATCAGCACACGGTCACCGTTTTTAAGTCTGTCCATTGCAGCCGCACCGTGAACCGCCGTTTCAAGCATACCCTTAAAATTTGCCATAAGGATTGAGAACGATGTCAGCTTTATATTCTTCGGCGTGATTTTTGAAACCGCCCCGAATACCTGACTGTCGGTTATCACAACGGCAGGTTTAACGCTCATGCTTTCAAGCACTGTTTTCAGCATATCTTCTTTTACAACAATGTTTGCCGCTCCGCAGTCGAGCACATCGCGGATAACCTGCTGCTGCGGCAAAATCATCCTGCCTTTCGGCGCTGCCGAGTCAATCGGCGTGACAAGAACGGCGAAATCTCCGCGCTTCACAATTCCGCTCACAATTCCGAGTTTGTTTCCGCGCGATGGTATAAGTCTTGCAGCGCGTTCCTTAAGTTCTGTGATATTTTCCCCCGTAATCGCACTGACGGCAATTGATTTTTCATCTGTTTGCGCCTTGCAGCCCAAATCGCATTTATTATATGCAATTATATAAGGAGTATTATGTTCATCAAATATTTTAATGAGCTGCTTTTCACATTTGCCGATGCCCTTTGTGCCGTCGCAGACAAGAACAGCCGCGTCAATGCTTTCAAGCGCTTTCTTTGCCGCGGCAACGCGCATTTTGCCAAGCTCACCCTCATCGTCAAACCCCGGAGTGTCAATGATAACAACCGATCCCATCGGCAAAAGCTCCATCGCTTTTTTCACAGTATCGGTCGTTGTTCCGCCAAAATCGGAAACAACCGACATCTTCTGACCGGTGAACGCATTTACAAGGCTTGATTTGCCGGCATTTCTTCTTCCGAAAAAGCCGATGTGCACCCTGTTTGCCGATGGTGTTTCATTCATGCTCACTTGCCGTCACCGTTTTCCTTTCCGCTCACAACATCGGAATATGCCGTCTTAACAGTTATTCCGCTGATGTTACCTATCTTCCCGGATAAAGTGTTTATCTCGTCCTGCGGTGCGTCAACCGCAACCGAAATAATGTTAACACCGCGTTCTCTGTACGGAATTCCCATTCTGCCTATTATATATTTTCCGTACTCATGCAAAAGCTCATTAAGCTCCCCTACGGAATCCTCACAATGTACTATAATTGCAATCAGGGCAACTCTTGTTTCCATAAAATCAGCTCCTTCTCAATTTTTCTGCGGCATTAAAAACTTCTCCGATGCTGTCTCTTATAACAAGATCCGCGCGCTCATCGTACGGCGTTGACGTTTTGTTGATCATCACCACATATTTTCCGTGAAAACAATTAACAAACGTGTTTGCCGGACTGACGGCAAGCGATGTTCCGCCGACAATAAGCAGTTCCGCTTCGTCAATATATTTCAGTGTTTTTTGGATTACGTTTTCATCAAGCATTTCACCGTAGAGCACAACGCGCGGCTTTACAATTCCGCCGCAGCGCTTGCAGTGCGGAATTTCGCCCGCCAAAATAATGTCCGACACGTTTCCGCAATCCGCTCCGCATGAATTGCAATAATATTTTTTCACCGTTCCGTGAAGTTCAAGCACATTTCGGCTTCCTGCCGCCTGGTGAAGTCCGTCAATATTCTGCGTTATCACGGCGCGGAGCTTTCCCTCGTTTTCGAGCTGCGCAAGCGCCCTGTGAGCATTGTTCGGTTTTGCTTCGGCAAGAAAATATTTTCTGTAAAAATCATAAAAAATCTTTGGATTCCGCACAAAGAAATCATGGCTGAGGATTTCCTCCGGGGAAACGCCGTACTCCCGAACGGTGTTATACAGTCCGTCCTCGCTGCGATAATCCTTAACGCCGCTCTCTGTCGATACGCCTGCGCCGCCGTAAAACACAATATTATCACATTCGTCAATCATTTCCGCAAGCCTTTTTACCGATGCTTCATTCATACACAACACCTCCGAAAAGGTAAATTTTAATGGGGCTGCAGCAAAATGTGATTTCATTTTGTTACAACCCCTTTCCGCTTTATATTTATCTTTCTTCGCGGAAATATGCCAGTCCCAGACTTGCCGGCGGCTGATTTTCGCGTTTGTTCCGTATGCTTGTCACAATAAGCACAATGATTGTAACCACATAGGGAACCATTTTACAAAGCTCCTGCGAGCTTCTTGTAAGTCCGGAAATATAGAAATAAATCCAATAAAGCACACCGAAAAGATACGAGCCCCAGATAGTGTTTACGGGACGCCATACAGCGAAAATTACAAGCGCAACGGCGAGCCAGCCGAGGCTTTCAATCGTGCCGTCATTCGCCCATGTTCCCTTTGTGTAGTCCATAACATAGAACAGACCGCCGAGGCCCGAGATACCTGCCCCGATGCATGTTGCCATATACTTGTAAAGTATGACATTTATTCCGGCAGCGTCCGCTGTTGCCGGGTTTTCGCCGACAGCGCGGAGGTTAAGTCCTCTGTGCGTTTTTGAAAGGAATCGGTTTGCCAGAACGGCAATTATTATCGCCGCATACACCAAAAAGCCGTATGAGAAAAATATTTTTCCGACCGTTCCCCATTTTGAAAGCACAGGGACATTCATTCTGAATGCAGAGCTTGTTGCCGCAACCGAAATCTGACCGACGCCGCCGGCAAGCTTATTGAGTGAGCCTCCGAAAAAATTTGCAACGCCGCTGCCGAAAATAGTAAGCGTCAGACCTGTTACATTCTGATTTGCGCGGAGCGTTATGGTAAGGAAGCTGTAAATCAGTCCGCCGAGCACCGCCGCAGCAAATGCACAAACAAGAGCTATTATAACGCAAAGTATTTTATTCGGGGAATCAGTGCTGTTTTCATAGAAGAAAACCCCTGTCAGTCCGGCGATGCCGCCGAGATACATTATTCCGGGAACACCGAGGTTAAGGCTGCCCGATTTTTCGGCAATTATTTCTCCGATTGCGCCGAACATTATAACCGTGCCGAAAATTATTGCCGCCTGAAGCAGCGAAATAACGGATGTTGCCATAAAATCACGCCTCCTTCTTTGCTTTTCCGCGGAAAATAAGCCTGTAGTTTATGAAAAACTCGCTTCCGAGGATAAAGAACAAAATAATGCCGGTTATCATCTGTGACGCATAGTTGTTAAGACTGAAGCGCGACGCAATCTCCTCCGCGCCGCGTTCAAGCACAACCAAAAGAAGCGTGACAGCAATCATTACAAATGAATTGAACTTTGAAAGCCATGCAATGATAATTGCCGTGAAGCCGCGGCCGCCTGCCGTGTTTGTCGATATGGTGTGGCTTGCGCCGCTCACAGCGATAAATCCCGTCAGTCCGGCGATAGCACCCGACATAAGCATGGTGCGGATTATAACGCGGTTAACGCTTATTCCGGCATAACGCGCAGTATTTTCCGAATCGCCCACAACAGCGATTTCATATCCGTGCTTGCTGCACTTAAGATATATGTACATAAAAATCGTAAGTCCGAGCACAATCAGCACATTCAGCATATACTGCTGCCCGAAAAGCGCCGGAAACCACCCGTACTTTGTTGTTCTGTTAATAATTCCGACAGTGTTTGAACCGAACGGATTTTCCCAGAGCGCCACACAATAGCTTGTTATCTGAATTGCAACATAGTTCATCATCAGCGTGAAAAGCGTTTCATTTGTGTTGAAGCGAGCCTTGAAAATTGCCGGAACAACGCCCCAGACAGCGCCTGCGACAAGGCTTGCCGCAATCATAAGCGCGAATATCATCCATGTGGGAAGATTTTTAGAATAAATCATGCATGCAGCGGTGGCGCAGCCGCCCATAAGCATCTGCCCTTCCGCACCGATGTTCCAAAACTTCATTTTAAAAGCAGGAGCAAGCGCAATGCCGAGCGAAAGAAGCACTGCCATATCGCGCATTGTTATCCAAATGCGGCGCTCCGTTCCGAAAGCGCCGTCAAAAATAGCGCCGTACACATCAAGCGGATTCATTTTTACAATCATGAAAATGACAAGTGCGCTTACGATAAGCGAAAGCACCAATGCAATTGCACGAACAACCGCCGCCTGCCAAAACGGCATATGATTTCTTTTTGCTATTCTGATAAATGGTTCTTTAACGGACGCTTGTTCAGTCATTGCTTTCATCCTCCCGCACATTTTTCGTCATAAGATAGCCAAGTTCCTCCTTGGTAGTCTTGCGCGCGTCAACAATTCCGCTGACCGTGCCGCCGCAGAGCACCATAATCTTGTCGCACAGTTCAAGCAAAACATCAAGATCTTCTCCAACGTATATAACCGCAACGCCCTTTTGCTTCTGTTCACTGAGCAGATTATAAATCGTATAGGACGTATTAATATCAAGACCGCGGACGGCATATGCCATCATCAGCACCTTGGGATGCAGCGCAATTTCGCGCCCGACAAGCACCTTTTGAACGTTTCCTCCCGAAAGGCGGCGAACAGGCGTTGTTATCCCGGGGGTTACAACCTCCAGCCTGTCCTTTATTTCAATTGCAAGCTCGCGCGAAGGCTTCTTTTCCGTGAACATGGTATTTCCCTCGTTATAGCTGCGCAAAAGCATATTATCAACCATATCCATTGAGCCGACAAGGCCCATTCCGAGCCGATCCTCCGGCACAAAGGCAAGCGATACGCCGAGATTTTTAATCTGAAGTGCGGTTTTTCCGATAAGCTGCTGCGGCTGCGCACCCTTTTCCTCTGTATAAAGAATACTGCTGCCGTTCTCACAGCTTTGAAGTCCCGCAATTGACTCAAGCAGCTCTTTCTGACCGCTGCCGGCAATTCCGGCAATTCCGAGGATTTCACCGCCGTTTGCAGTGAATGAAACGTTGTCAAGTGTTTTAACGCCTTCCTCATTAATGCAGGTCAGATTCTTCACATTAATCATCTCAAGCGGGTTGACGGGGTCTGTTCTTGCAATGTTCAGACTGACTTTTTTGCCTACCATCATTTCCGTGAGTGACATTTCGGTTGCATCCTTTGTTTCAACCGAACCGACATATTCACCTTTTCTGAGGACTGCAACCCTGTCCGACAGTTCGAGCACCTCATGAAGCTTGTGCGTGATAATTATAATCGCCTTTCCGTCCTTGCGCATATTGCGCAGAACGTCGAACAGACGGCGCGTTTCCTGCGGAGTGAGCACGGCTGTCGGCTCGTCAAGAATCAGAATTTTTGCGCCGCGGTAAAGCATTTTTATTATTTCAACCGTCTGCTTTTCGGAAACGGACATATCATAAATTTTCTTTGAAAGGTCAATATCAAAACCGTACTTATCGACAAGCTTTTGTATTTCCGCGGTTTTTGTTTTGATATCAAGGCGTTTTTTATCCGGAATACCCAAAATAATGTTTTCTGCTGCGGTAAAGATATCAACCAGCTTAAAATGCTGATGAATCATTCCGATCCCGAGGTTAAAGGAATCCTTGGGAGAACGAATCATAACCTCTTTGCCGTCAACAAAAATCTGACCGCTGTCCGGAAAATAAATACCCGAAAGCATGTTCATAAGCGTTGTTTTGCCGCTGCCGTTTTCGCCGAGCAGCGCAAGAATTTCGCCGTGCTTTAATGCAAGGCTGACGTTATGATTTGCTTTTATCGAACCAAAGCTTTTCGTAATTGATTTTAATTCAATTGCGTATGCGTCATGCATGTTTCTGCCTCCTTAGCCTTTGCGCCGTTTTTCAAACGCATTGCAATCGGTTCAAAACATGTTCAAACCGATTGCACCATGTCCGAAAATCAATATTAGGGGGTGCCTGAGGCATCCCCTTAATATTGATCAAAAAACTTAGTTGCTGAGCTCTGTGATTCCGTCGATTCTCAAATCGAAGTACGGAGCGCTGCGGAAGTCGGACTCGTCAAAGTAACCGTCCTTGATAACCTCTTCCGTCGGTCCTTTGTAAAGAACTGCGGAGAAGTCCTCGTTCATTGTTGAGAAGTCAAACTTGTGGCTCTCAACCTTTGCGCCGTCAACCGTAAACGTGTTGATATCGAACACATGAAGCTCGCCGCTTCTGATTTTAGCCTCAACCTCGTCAACCTTTTCCTGTGTGCCTTCTGCGCAGGATTCGCCGAGCTTTGTGATTGCAACAGCGTCGCCGTCAAAGCCCTTTGCCCAGTTTGTGTCAATCTTCTTGCCGTCGAGCAGGCACTTGAATGCATAGATGTAATAAGCATACCAGTTGTTTGTTGCAGATGTGAGCGCTGCCTGGGGAGCTGTTTCAAGCATATCAACGTTATAGCCGATTGAATATGCAACAGTACCCTTTTCAAGAGCAGCCTGAACAGCCGCCGGAGCGCCTGTGGAATCGGCATGCTGACCGATGATTACGCAGCCGTCAGCCATAAGACGGTTTGCAGCTTCACCCTCTGCAGTGATGTCGAACCATGAGTTTGTATAAGTTACTTCCATGGCAACATTCTCAACAACGGATTTGATTCCGAGGAAGAACGCAGTGTAGCCGGAAACAACTTCAGCGTAGGGATATGCGCCTACATAACCGATTTTGATTTTGCCGTCTTTATCAAAATTCTGAGCGCTGAGCTTGCCCTCTGCCTGGAGAGAAGCAACCTTCATACCGGCAACAACACCGGAAACATAGCGCGACTCATAAATCTTTGTGAATGCGTTGCAAACATTGTCCTGTCCGCAAACGGCAGCCGTGTCACCCGTGATTGCAACAAAAGTTACCTCGGGAAATTCTTCGGCAGCCTGCACCATGTAGGACTGATGACCGTAGCTGTTGGAAAATACAGCCTTGCAGCCCTGGTCAGCCATTTCGGCAGCAGCGTCATAGCAGCTTTCATCCTCGCCGATGCTATACTTCCAGATGATCTGATCATCGGAAATATTAAGCTCTTTGGCAGCTTTCTTTATACCCTCAATGTGAGCGTATGTATAACCCTCGTTTTCGTCGCCTACAAGAATAACGCCGATTTTGAAATCGGAGCTGCTCTTCTTGCCGCTTCCTTTTTTTGTTGCTTCATTCTTGCTTCCGCAGCCGGCAAATGCAAGCAGCATTACAAGGGAAACAACAAGTGCAATCAGTTTCTTCATTGTCTTCATTGTGTAAATTCCTCCGCAATAAATATTTTTTAAACAGACTTTTCAGTCCGTCAATTAAATTCAGTTTTTCTCAAACGTTATTTTGCCGTCGGTGATGGACGCAATTTTCGCAAGGGATTCAACCCGGTAACCCTTGCTTCTGATTTCGCTGCCGCCGCCCTGGAATGTTTTTTCGATAACAATGGCGCAGCCGGCAACCTTTGCCCCTGCCTGCTCCGTTATTCCGATAAGTCCGTTAAGAGCGCCGCCCTTTGCCAGGAAATCGTCCACAATAAGAACCTTATCGTCCTCGCTTATGTAATTCTTTGAAACGCGGATTGTAAACGTTTTCTGCTTGGTAAAGGAAAAAACCTCCTCCTCGTAAACATCGGAATCAAGGTTGCGGGCATTATATTTTTTCGCAAAAACAAAAGGAACCCCTAATTCAAGTGCAGCAAATGCAGCTATAGCGATTCCGGAAGCTTCAACCGTAAGAACTTTGGTTATATCGGTATTTTGATATCGGTTTTTAATTTCAATTGCAATTTCGCGCAGCAAAAACGGGTCAACCTGATGATTAAGAAAGCGGTCAACCTTTAATATATCGGTCCCGAGAATAACTCCATCGGAAATTATGCGCTGTTTAAGCATATCCAAATGCGGTCAACTCCCTAAAAAAATGATATATCGTTATTATATAACACATTTCACAAAAAAGCAACATTAATTTTAACATCTGTTCATAATTTATTAAATAAGCGGCAAGGGCATTTTTGTTATATTTGCACAAAAACCCCTGCCGCCTTTATTTACCTTATTTAATTATCTGTGCCAGCCTTAAAAGCAGCGCCGCTGCTTCCGCGCGGGTTGTTTTATCATCCGGGTTCAGCGTTGTTTCCGTTTTTCCGGAAATGAGCTTCACCCCGACTGCGTATCTGAACGGCGAAACAGCATATTCGGAAATGCTTTCGCTGTCATTAAATGCACTTATATCCGTGTTTTCCGCTGCCGAAACGTCAGCGCCCTTAAACTGTGCATATCTGTAGAGAATTGCCGCTGCCTGCTCACGCGTTACATCGGCGTTCGGGGCAAAGGAATATTCTCCGTCACCGCTTTTGATTCCGTTCACAATTCCGTTTTTATATGCCCAGCCGGCTGCCTTTTCATACCATGCGCCGCTCTCCACATCGGAAAGGCCCGAAAGCTCCGTCTGCGGTTCGTTTTCCATTCTGTAAAGAAGTGTTACAAGCGCCGCACGAGTAAGATTGTCTTCGGGGGCAAACTCTGTTTCGGAAATGCCCTTCATCAGTCCGCTTTCATATGCCTCCGTAACATATTCGCAGAACCACATATCGTTCTTAACGTCCTTGAACGGAAGCTCCGCTTTATTCTCCGCCGCGGTTTCTTCCTTATCTGTTTTCGTCTCCGAAGCGCCTGCGGACGAGCTGCCGCCGCGTGACCATTTTCTTGTCGAGCTGTCCTTTGTATAGTCAGCCGTGTAATAAAGCGTTACCGTATCGCCCGATTTAACCGTGCAATCCAAAATACTCTTTTGGGGAGCAGTGCCGTTAATTTTGTACATCCAGCCGCTGTTTGAACCCTTGTCGAATTCGGCAAGCGTTTTCCCGTTCTTCGTCACGGATTTGATATATCCGCTGTCAATTCCGTTTGCGCTCATGCCTGCCTTTGCAAGCGCTTTTTTCAAAACGTCCGCCGCGGTTGCGCCTTTTTCAACCGTAACGCTCTCGCTGAGCCATTCCTCGGAATCTGCCGCAATGACCTCAGCCTTAACCGTTATTTCCGTTTCTGCCGAGCCTCCGGATGTGCCGCCGCCGCTCTCGCCGGCGCTTTCATCCGTCTTTTCGTCCGTCTTTTCAGTAGCCTCAAAAGGCTTAAGCTCTGCCTTGACGGGAGCGCTTTGTCCGCCCTCGGATTTCATAGTATACACATTGAATGTGCTGCAATCCGAAAGCTGCTCAAGCGTTACAAGTGCGCGGAAGCCCTGCTCCGTTGCAAGTGCGCGCGCCTTGTCGCCGCTGCTTCCCGAAATATAAGTTGTTGTAAATCCGTTGCCGGCGTCGTTAACATAAAGCATAACCGCATCGGCAAGGCTGCATCCGTTTTTAACAAAACGCTCATCCGATGACGGATTGATTCCCATTGCGGCAAATCCGATAATAACCATCGCATCGGAGTTGATATTTCCGTAAGACCCGTTTTCGCCCTGCGCGCTGCTGAGACCCTCAAGCGCCTTATCGCAGAAAGCCTTAACGGCGTCGTCATCCTTAAATCTTGCCAGTGCGGCAAGAGCTGTTCCCGTGGTATCAACATCGTCATACTTTTCGTTCGCCCATATTGAATAGAAAAGTCCGTTTTCGCCCTGTGCCTTTATCAGCAGGTCAATCATGTCACTGCGCTGCTTGTCGGAAAGTGAAAGCTGACCCGCTTCCTCTGCAAGCAATATCCACGGAGCGGCATAGTAGCTGCTGCCGAGCTGCATATTTGCAAGCGCTCCGGCATTGTTATATGATGTTTTATCATATGATGTAAGCCGTGTTGAATCAATACCGAGAGCATTTAAAATTATTTCGGCTTTTGCACGGTCTGTTGCAAGTGCGCTTGCCGAAGAAAGTGCATTAACGGCTTTGTTGAGATATGCCGTTTTATCCGTTGTGTTTTCACCGAAGCCGAGTGCTTCGTAAACAGCCATGTCGAACACAACCCACTCATCCGAATTTCCGGCGTAGGTTGCTGCGATATTATGCATGAGAGCCGTGCGCGCACCCTTTTCACCGGGAGCAATGCTTACTGAAATCGGTTTTCTGAGTGTGCTGCCCGATTCGTCCGTGAAGCTGAGCGTTGCCGTTTCAGTGGCGATTTTCCCCGTGTCGTTAAGCTTTATAAGCTTAATTCCGTTTTCGTCACATTCGAGAAAGCCTTTTTTGATATCCTTTTCGCCCTGACCGCATACAACAGTTATGCTTTCGTCAGCAGCTTCACCCGATTTGATAAGGTTTACATAATCCCCTGCCGCACTGTCTGCCGGAACAAACGCCGATGAGGAGTATTTCTGCGATTCTGTAATCAGCGGCAGTGCAATATTATCGCCCGAAACGCTTTCGTTATCTCCGCTGCCGATTATGTTTTCCGAGGATATTGTGCCGCTGCCGTACAGTCTGAAGGTTTTGCCGCTTTTTCCGGCAATTGCACCCTCCGATCTGCAGTCTGTTATGCTTACGTGAAAATCACCCGTTGTATATCCTGCCTGACCCATCAATCCGCCGACGCAGATTTCGGGAGCATAGATTGCACCGTTGTTTTCGCACTCCGTCAGCTGTGCGCAGTTGGCATTTGAGCCGAGTATTCCGCCGCCAACCGCCTTGGAATCCGCACCCGTTACCATAATCATGCCATTGTTCACGCAGCCGTTTAAAACAAGGCGGATATTTTCAAACACATATTCAGCGCCGTCGTCATAGCCGCCGATAATTCCGCCAACACCGGCGCTTCCCCTTGCATAGGAGGAAACAACGGCGTTGTTCACGCAGTTTTCAACCGTCACATTTCCGCGCGCACGTGCCGACAGTCCGCCGACATATGCATAAGGCTCGGAGCAGTATATTTCACCGTTCACGGTAAGGTTTTTAACGGTTGCATTTTCAAGGCAGCCGAAAAAGCCAAAGTAGCTCAGGCTCGGATTGTCAACCGTCACCGTAACGCTGTGGCCGTTTCCGTCAAATTCACCCTTAAAAGGGAAAACCGCATTTTTGCCGAGCGGAGTCCATGAACCCTCAACCGAAATATCATCTGTGAGCAGAACGTGCGCGTCGGCATTTTCACCGTCGTTCACCGCTTCGGCAAGGCTCAGAAGCTCCTCCGCCGTTGAGATGATGATTTGTCCGTCCGCTCCGCTTTCAAATGCGAATGCCGAAAGGGATATGCTCCCGAGCATAACGCACACTGCAAGCAGCGTGACGGCAAGCCTGTTGAATACATTTTGCTTTTTCATTTATATAACCTCCGCTTAATTATTTGATTTTGCAAGCGGACGCATTCCGTTCCAAAGCATTGCCTTAAAGCTTCTTCCGTCCGCCGTAAATCCGTCCGGTACGGAAACGGTCTGCCCGTCTCCGTCATTTGCAAACGTTACCGTTTGAATATGTACATCGGCAAGCGCCTCCCCTGAATAGGAAGCAAGAACCAGGCTGTAGCTTCCTGCTTTTGCCGCCGTTACTTTTACATCGTTTCCGTCAACCGTTACGGAGAATGCAGCTGCCGTCTGCTGCTTCGGTACGGGGTAGCCGCCGAATTCATCACTTGCTTCAAAGCCGTCAAGTGTTGAAGCAAGCGCCATTATTCCGGCAGTTGTAACGCCGCTTGCGCCGTCAACATCATCATTGCTCAACGCTTTGGTATATGTGTTTTTTTGAGTGTCAAAGTAAAATTTGCTGCATTGTATCTTAGGCTTGTTATATTGATTGTACGCTATTCCGCATTTACTTTTTCCGCTGAGTTTTCCGCCGAAATAACTGTTGCTAATGTTTAATGCCGCGTTACCGCCTTTGTAGATTCCCAGAATTCCACACGCACTTGAATATGCCGCAACATTTCCAAGCACTGCGCAGCAAGATACATTTAGTGCAACATAATCCTCAATCAAGCCCATAACACCGCCGGAGTTAAGTGCGCCGGAGCATGTATTATCTACATCGCTTATGCAATTATTAAAGCTAACCGTAGTCTCGCTACCGCTCACATATTTAGCGTATCCGACCAATGCTCCAATATATAAATTTGAAGTATAACTTGTTGGTCCGGCAATTGTTCCCGTAACGGCACAATTATTTATGTAAACCTCGCTTCCAACGGGAATATATGCCGCAAGCGTGCCGACATAGTTACTTGAGTTTGCACCGGTAATAACAGCGTTACTGATTGTGAGATTTTCAACGCTTCCGCTGAGTTCGCCGATAAGACCGGTTTTTACCTCACTACCATATTTACCTGCTTTTCCCTTCAGGTTCAGTCCAGTGATTTTGTGACCTGCCCCGTCAAGCTTACCGGTCAGCTTTTTTATTATGCATGTTTGCTGTCCTGCGTAAGCCGACAAGTCAATGTCGTTTGCAAGTGTGATATAACCGACGCCGCCTTCACTTCCTCCGATTTCCACAAGCTCTGCGCCGGTTCTGATTATGTAAGGGTCTGCCTCTGTTCCGTTGCCGGGCAGCGCATCGTCCGCAAATGCCGTAATCGCTGCCGCTGCTGCTGCAACTGTAAGCGCCGCAAAGAGCGCCGCTGTCCGTTTGAACAATTTCACTGTCTGCATTTGAATCCTCCTTTGATTCAACCGCATCGGTATTCAGATACAAAAAAGCTGTGCCGAAATTAAATCGACACAGCAGACTGTTCCTGTGTTACACCGCAAATCGGCACAGCGAAAAACGCTTTCACCGAAACTGCCGCTTCTGTAAATAAATACTTTGCAAAACAGCACCAAAGCAGGTCTTCCGACTCATATTCTCCCAAGCTCCTTGCAAACAAAGCTTATCGCTTATGCACCTGCCTTCTCAGTTTCCCAATGACCGGCTTTCACCGACGGTGCATAAACATCCGAATATTTACGGCGACTGTTATCGTTCGGGGTTCTGACCCGATTCCCTTTTCACCAACCGTTTCCAAACAAAGCGGCTGACACTTTGTGCGGTTATTCAATTTTCAACCGTGAGCTTTTTTCCGAGAAAACCGCTTGCGATTCACTCAATTTGTTTAAAAAAAAGAGATTTGCCGAAACAAATCTCTTTTTTGTGGTGGGAACAATAGGGCTCGAACCTATGACCCTCTGCTTGTAAGGCAGATGCTCTCCCAGCTGAGCTATGCTCCCGAATAATGGTGACCCGTACGAGATTTGAACTCGTGTTACCGCCGTGAAAGGGCGGTGTCTTAACCGCTTGACCAACGGGCCTGATGGTAGCGGCGAGTGGGCTCGAACCACCGACCTAACGGGTATGAACCGTTTGCTCTAGCCAACTGAGCTACGCCGCCATGTTCAAGACCGTTGCTTGACACAAGCGATATTATAGTATATATCCGTGAAAAAGTCAAGCCTTTTTTTCAACTTTTTCAACTTTTTTTCATGTGCTTCCAAAAAGCGCCTTTTCATAGATTCACGGCAGCCTTTTTTTCGCGCTTGCTGCGGTACATCATTTCATCCGCGCGGCGCACCGCGTCCTCCGCAGACTCCTCATCGGGGTTAAAAAACGCATATCCGACAGAAACACCGGGAATATTTCTGTCTTTTTGCTGCAGGCGCTGCACACTGTCAAAAAATTTTGCGATAAGCTGCTGCGCTTCAGCGGGATTTTTACGGAGAATCACGCAGATTTCATCGCCGCCGAACCTGTAACAATAACCATGCTTTTCAAAAACGTGCTTCAGCTCGCGCCCAAGCGCAACCAGGCACTCATCACCGTAACTGTGACCGTAAGTGTCGTTAATCTTCTTAAACTCATCCACGTCGAAAAATATAATCGCCGCTTCTTTGCTGATATTCTGCAAAGCCAAATCATAGCTTCTTCTGCTCAGAAGCCCTGTCACGCTGTCAACCTGCTGAACCAGCTGATTATAATAAATGTAAAAAAGAATCATAACAAACGAAAGGCACGTCCAGTCAAGCCTGACGGATGGGTTTACTATCGGCAGTGCAATCGTAAAAAAAACCAGCGAAATAATTGCCATCAAAAATCGCTTATTCGCATGCTGATAGTGGCGGTTAAACTGCATACTTCCGACAATAAACGCAATTGTTCCGACAACAAACGTTGCAACATATAAGGAATACAGGGGGCCTCTTGTATAATCATTCATCCCGTCAACCGAGAACACAGCGCCCGTATAGAGCGAGAATATCTGAAGAATCAAATTAAAGTATGCCGCTGCCCTTGCCGCCTTGAGCGCAGCTTTTGAAGTAAATATCCGAACCGCTATAACCGGAACGAACGGGGTCAGGCACATTTCAGCCATTTTTACAAGCACATGCAAACCGCGCATGCCTGCATGTGCGGCCTCAAGAAAGTCGCCGTACCATTCCGCCCAATTCAGCAAAATCAGAAGCGAAAACAAGGTCTGAAACAGTTTTCTTTTTGCGGCAGACATAAAATGATTATTAAATGTCCCGATCAGCATAGCAGCCAGTGACAGAGAACTGATCACCACGGCAGATGTATAGTATGAATCCATCTCATACAACCTTTCAGCTGTTTTTAATGCATTTTTTGCAATTATATCATACTTTGGTCTGAAAATCAAATGTTTTATTTCCCTTACATTTGTTCCTGTTTTTCCCTGTCAGGCATAATTCTCTTCGGTTCATTTTTTTGCGTTTTTTATTGACAATTTGGATTTGTGTGTTATAATGTGGATTGTATTGGAGGTTGTTGCATATGTTTGCAGAAGAACGGCAAAATGCAATTAAAGCTATGCTTGAAAAAATGGGCGCGGTGACAACGGCGCATCTCGTGCGTGAATTTAACGTTTCAACGGAAACGGTGCGGCGCGACCTTTTGATTCTGGAGGAGCACGGAGCGCTCAAAAGGGTTCACGGCGGCGCTGTTAAGGAGGGCGGCACGCTTGTTTATTCCGATTTGGAAAACCGCCTTGATCTCAACACCGATGAAAAGCGCGAGCTTGCGGAAAAAGCGGCGCAGTGCATTTCGGAGAATGATATTCTTATGATAGATTCCGGCAGCACGGCGGCAGTGCTTGCCGAGGAGCTGCGCCGCAGTTTTAAGCGGCTGACGGTTATCACATATTCTCTCGACATTCTTGATATTTTAAAGGACTGCAGGGAATACACGCTTATTCTTTGCGGCGGTCAGTTTATTCCGTCGGAAAAATCGTTCTGCGGCAGCCTTGTACTGGATGCAATCAGCCGGATTCATGCATACAAGGCATTTATCTGCCCGGCAGCCGTTTCGATTGAGCACGGCATCGGAGATTTTCAGGACAGTCTTGGCATGATTCAGAAAGCAATGCTTTCTGCGGCGGATAAGGTCTATATCCTTGCCGACAGCAGCAAATTCGAACAAAGTGCAATGCTTAAGGTCAGCGATTTACGTTCGGATTACATCTGCGTGACGGACAGCGGAATTTCCGATGAACTGATAAAGCTGTATGCGGAAAACGGGATAACAATTCTGAAAGGCGGGAACAGAAAGTGAAAAAACTCAATAAAGCGGCACAGCTCACGCTGCTGCTCAGTCTTACATACATGATAAGCTATATAACTCGTGTGAGCTACGGAACGGTTATATCGGAAATAGAAAAAAACACGCACATTGCAAAATCGCTGCTTGCGCACGGACTGACCGGCAGCTTTATCACTTATGGCGCAGGGCAGATCATCAGCGGAATCCTCGGCGACAGATTTTCGGCAAAGCGGCTTATTTCGTGCGGACTTGCGCTGACAACCATGATGAACATTCTGATTCCGTTTTCCCACTCTCCCCTTGCACTTACGGTCATTATGTGCATTAACGGACTTGCGCAGTCGCTGATGTGGCCGCCGATGGTTAAAATTATGACGGCTCAGCTCTCGGATGATGAGTATAAATCGGCGGTTGTCAAGGTTTCATGGGGCAGTTCTGCCGGAACAATTGCAACGTATCTGTTTTCACCGCTGATTATCACATTTTTCGGTTGGAAAGCTGTGTTTGTTTTCTGCGCCGTATGCGGCCTTATGATGCTGCTTTTGTGGAATCGATTCGGTGCGGACGCCGAAAGCAGCGGCGAGGCAGCGGCGGAAAGCGCACAGAGCGGACTCGGATTCATATCTCCGCTTTTTATCGGAATTATGCTCGCGATTGTATTCCAGGGAATGCTGCGCGATGGCGTTACAACATGGATGCCGTCCTACATTGCCGAAACGTATAACATAAGCAACGTTATTGCAATCCTTTCGGGCGTTATTCTTCCGATATTCGGGATACTGTGCTTTCAGGCAGCTTCAACGCTTTACAGAAAGCATTTCACAAATCCGCTCGCCTGCGGTGCTGTGATATTTGCCTGCGGCGGCGCGGCAGCATTTCTGCTTCTGTTGGTTACCGGGAAAAGCATGGCTCTTTCAGTGCTTCTTTCGGCGCTTCTCACAGGCTGCATGCACGGCGTGAATCTGATTCTTATCTGCATGATACCGCCGTTTTATAAAAAGTACGGGAATGTGTCAACAGTGTCGGGAGTTTTAAATTCCTGCACATATATCGGCAGCGCAATATCAAGCTACGGAATTGCCGTTCTCTGCGAAAATGCAGGCTGGCACACAACGCTCGCCGTGTGGCTGCTGATTGCAGTGCTCGGAACCGTGATGTGCGCCGCAAATATTTTTTCATGGAAAAAGGCTTTTTAGTTATGTAGTTATGTTCTTTTGATGTCAAAAGAACCAAAAACATGGGGGTTTCGATTCCCCCATACCCCCCTAAACGACCTCGCAGGGGCGATGATTGTAATATAGCCGCAAAACAGTAGCGTTGTGCTATTGTTTTGCGGCTTTTTCGCTCCGCTCCGCGTGATGTGTTTGTGCTATGCGTAACCATATATTTATATGTTTACAGAGCGCAAACAACGTGCCTTTGCTCCGGCTGCGCTTTGAAAAATCCGCAAAACGGCAGCAAAGCGCCTACTCATCTCTATTTCCTTGACAGTACGAACAAGGGCGGAGTCCGCGCTCCTCTGCTTCTGCAAGGGTAATCTCAGTACTTCCGTAAGTTGTGTATATACAGTTTTTAGAATGATAACATTGTCCTGTTGCGGTGATGTACACCTTTTCTGCCTGAATGGCGGACTGTTCCGGATACAGAGCGTTACTGTGGGGTGAAAAATAGGAACAAAGCGTTGAGACCATCAAACCGAGCGTAAAAGCTGCGAGCAAATATTGAATAAATCTTTTCCTATACATTGTAACCATGTAATTCAATTCTCCTTATGTATCAAATGACGGCTTTCATCGTCTTAATCATATTTTCGATAAATTGAATCTGATTCGGAGGTAATCCGTCAAGCTCCTGTGCGATTCCGTTAAGCACAATTTTGTGTGCGGAATCAACACTGTCGCACAGCAGTTCATCAGCCGAAACACCGAGCACGTTTGCTATTTCAACGAATTTAGCAATGCTCGGCTTTTTGCTGCCGCGCTCTATTTCACGCAAAAAGCTGACAGAGATATCTGTAGCCTCGGCAAAGGCTTCTGCCGTCATATGCGCTGCTTTGCGAGCCTTTTTAATTCTTTGTCCAAGTCGGCTTTCATCCAACAACGGCAGCTTCCTCCCTTGCATTTATCGTTGTTTTTATTATACCCCGAAAATGCAGGAACAAAAATAAACTCACAGCGTTCAAGTACGCTGTGAGTAGTAAAATAGCTTTATTTTATGACGATTACAATTCCATAAACAGGCGCTTTGCTGCCGTTTTGCGGATTTTTCAAAGCGCAGTCGGAGCAAAGGCACGTTGTCCGCACTTTGCTCACATACCGCTTTTTGCCGCACATGGCACAAACACATCACGCGGAGCGGAGCGAAAAAGCCGCAAAACATGGCACAACGCTACTGTTTTGCGGCTATATTGCAATCATCGCCCCTGCGAGGTCGTTTAGGGGGTATGGGGGAATCGAAACCCCCATGCTTTTGGTTCTTTTGGCATCAAAAGAACACGTCCCTCTTTTGACTCCAAAAGAACATAACCGTTCGTTTCCGAACATCGTCCTCGATACTCATCGTCACTGATTTAAAGGCAATTGCCTTTTTGCGCATCCCCCCATGTTTTGGTTCTTTTGGCATCAAAAGAACAATATATTTATTCGAGGAAATCCTTTAGCTTCTTGCTTCTGCTCGGGTGGCGCAGCTTGCGCAAAGCTTTGGCTTCAATCTGGCGGATACGCTCACGCGTTACATCGAACACGCCGCCGACCTCCTCGAGCGTTCTCGCCCTGCCGTCCTCAAGACCGAAGCGCAGGCGGAGAACCTTTTCCTCTCTTGGTGTGAGGGTGTTGAGAACGTCCATAAGCTGCTCCTTTAAAAGCAGGAATGATGCAGCCTCACTCGGAGCAGGAGCGTCATCATCGGGAATAAAGTCGCCAAGGTGGCTGTCCTCCTCCTCACCGATAGGCGTTTCGAGCGAAACGGGTTCCTGCGCAATTTTCATAATTTCGCGCACCTTTTCAAGACTCATGCCCATTTCCTTTGCAATTTCCTCGGGGGTAGGCTCACGTCCAAGCTCCTGAAGCAGCTGGCGCGAAACGCGGATAAGCTTGTTAATCGTTTCAACCATATGAACGGGAATACGAATTGTTCGTGCCTGATCGGCAATGGCGCGCGTGATTGCCTGCCTTATCCACCATGTGGCATAGGTACTGAATTTGTACCCCTTTGTATAATCAAACTTTTCAACAGCTTTAATAAGACCGAGATTACCCTCCTGAATAAGGTCAAGGAATAACATTCCGCGCCCGACATAACGCTTTGCAATGCTGACAACAAGGCGCAGATTCGCCTCTGTCAGCTTTTTCTTTGCAACCTCATCACCGTCTGCCATTCGCTTTGCATACTCAAGCTCCTCTGCGGGAGATAAAAGCGGAACCTTACCGATTTCCTTAAGATACATCCTAACATGGTCGTCAACATTGATACCCTCCGGAACGGACAAGTCCTCAATATCTTCCTCGGGAACTTCGATTTTCTGAATTTCCTGGTCAATATCGCCGACAATATCAATGCCGAGCGCTTCAAAATTATCATGAATTTTCTCTATCTGTTCAGCGTCAACATCAAGCTCGGAAAGAACATTTTCAATCTCCTTTTCCGTCAGCATACCCTTTTGCTTGCCCTTTTCGATTAATTCCTTGATTATCACCTTTTTATTTACCGGTTCGCTCATTTTATCTACCACCTTTTTTCTCTTTAAGCAGCTGCGCAATCAGGGCAATATCCCCGTCATTCTGAGCTTTTCGCAGCTTTTCTTCAAATATCTCATTTTCTATTATTTCGGCAAAATCCGCCGCAGCTTCAATCGGATTTTCTATGTTCGGTGCGCTCAGCAAAACCTCGGACAATTCCTTTTCGTTTTCACGGAAAAGCGGAACAAGATAATCGCTGCAGTTCCCCTGCCGCCCGCTTTCGTAAAACTCACGTATCGCTGCAAAGATTTTCTTATGTATCGGAACGGAAAAATCATCCTCCGACAGGCGGCTTCCGAACTGGCCGAACACGCGCGCACTGTCCGCAAGCATTGACAAAAAACCCGATTCAGCCGATATTCTGCGCCCCTGTGACCGGGTTTTCACATCTCCTGGCAGCGCTGAAACGCGCTTAAGCTCTGATGAGATTTCTTTTCTCGCATTTTTTCCGTTAATCTTGCGCACCTCGCTGTTAATTGAATCAACGCTTATCCCCGTTCTCACCGACAGCGTGTTTATATATGCTTCACGCTCGACGGCGTTCGGAATTCCGGCAAATATTTTCGCAGCGCGTTCCACAATTTCAATCTTCTGCGAAACATCGTTTAAATCCGCGCCCGACAGCAAAATGTCAAGCTGATATTCCACAAACGAACGCGCCTTTTCAATCAGCTTTTCAAACGCTTCTCCGCCGAATTTCTTTATATACTCATCCGCGTCCTTACAATGCGGAATCGTTATAACCTTTACTTTTCCCCCGATTGCACGGAACATGCTTTCAGCGCGCACACATGCCTTAATGCCTGCTTCATCGCTGTCGTAACACAGATACACCGGACTTTTGCTGATGAGCCTTGCCTGATGCTCCGTCAGCGCCGTTCCGCAGCCGGCAACGGCTGCGTCAATCCCTGCCTGGTGCAGCGATATAACGTCCATATAACCCTCAACAAGGATATAATATCCGCGCTTGCTTTTTCTCGCAAGATTAAGAGCAAAAAGGTTCTTGCCCTTATCATAGACAATGCTTTCGGGCGAATTCATATATTTTGCTCCGTCACCCGACATGATCCTTCCGCCGAAGCCGATTATATTTCCGCGCACATCGATTATCGGATACATTACACGTTCACGGAAACGGTCATACATATGCCCTTTTTCGTTGCGGATGCAAAGTCCCGATTCCGCCAAAAGGTCACGCGAATAACCCATTTTTGTCATTCTCTGCAAAAGCTCGTCCCAGCCTTTAGGCGCAAAACCAAGTCCGAAAGCCGCAATCGTTTTGCCCGACAAGCCGCGCCGCGTGAGATATGCCTGCGCCTGCGCTCCCTGCTTTGACAAAAGCATTTCACGGAAAAACCGCGCCGCATCACGGTTAAGCTTGTACAGCTCCTGTTTGCGGCGGTAACGCTCCTCGCTGTTCGCGCCGACATTATCCTCCGGCAGACGGATGCCTGCCTTGTCGGCAAGATACTTCACCGCTTCCGGAAAATCAAGTCCCTCTGCATTCATGATAAACTGAATCACACTGCCGCCGGCGCCGCAGCCAAAGCAGTGATAGAGCTGCTTGTCCGCGCTGACATGGAATGACGGCGTTTTTTCCCGATGAAACGGGCAGCATCCCATATAGCTGTTTCCGGACCGCTTAAGGCGAACATATCTCGATACCGTATCCACAATGTCGTTTGCCGCAGTTATCTCGGCAATAAGCTCTTCAGGATAATAGCCTGCCATCGTTACTTCCTTTCTTTATAATAGAAATCCGCTGCCAATCAGCCTTTATGTTCATTTATATTTTTCGACAACGGTTTCAAAAATCCTTTTTTTTGACACAAAAAATAAAGAACGAATTGCAATTCGTTCCTATAATTCCCATTTCACCCTATTTTTATCCGTTAAGCCGCCTGTAATCCTTTGGAGTCATGAATTTTACCTGCCTGAACTTCCTCGAGAAATAGCTCATGCTTTCAAATCCGCATGAAATGGCAATGTCTGTAACGGAACGCTCCGTTGTCCGCAGCAGCTCAGCCGCATTTTCTATTCTGTGATAGTTAATAAATTCAAATGCCGTCTGCCCGAAATGCTTTTTGAAATATCTGCAAAAATAATTCTCCGACATATGGAATTTTTCCGAAAGCTCACCAAGAGTGAGCTTTGCGGCGCAGTTATCGGAGATATATGAAATAATCTCACGGTCGCGCTCGGTTTCCGTTTGAGTATGCGTTCTTTTCACCACATATCCGTTTTCTTTCAGCCATGACAGCAAAAGATAAAGAGCGCCCTTTGTTGCAAGCATATCGCGTTTCGGAGGTATGTTTGCCTCAACGAGTATTTTAACGGCTGTTTCGGCGCCGCGGAAAGTTTCACCCTTAATTATTTCGTCACCGCGGATAAGCTTTTCCATAAATTCCGCCTGAATAGCGTCGCGCACAGCGCTTGCAAGAAGCTCTTCAAGAAAGACGAAAGCATAATAACGCACATTTCCCGTGCTTGTTTCAATTCCATGAATATCGCAGGGATTAACAAACATCATTTCACCTGAGGTCATTTTCTCGTAATGTCCCGATGAAAAAATGCTGATTTCGCCGTATTCAACATAGATAAGCTCCGCTTCCTCGTGCCAGTGCATGGGCGTGATTATGCACGGTGCATTAATATGTTCGTCAATGCCCATCAGGTACATATCGAAAGGGAACAGCTTGCTGCCGTGCGGGCGAAGCTCGCGCTGTGCTTTCATTTTTCAATCACCTCCGGCGTTTAATCATGAACGGAAAAAGCGCTCAAGCTCCGCGCTCAGCCGTTTTGCCATGCACGCAAAGCCGCTGTCTGTCGGGTGGCAGCCGTCAACGGTTCCGTTATCCTTTATGAAATCATCCATGAGAGAACTTCCGTCAATAAAGTATACGTTTTTATCGCCCGAATTAACTGCGTTTTCATATGTCTTTCTGATAATATCACGGCGAAGAATATCGTCCTCCGTCAGATAATATTTCGGTCTTGACATCATGATAACAGGCGTGTCGGGTTTTGCCTGTCTGAACATTTGGAAAAATCTTTCATGCGTTTCTTCAAGAAATGATGCAGTCGGTGCATTATGGTCGTAATCATATACAAACACGCTCATATCAAGGCTTGCTATATACTCTGCCATAGCATCCTCGCCCTTGCATGAGCCCGAAAAACCGAGATTAATATAATTCACATCGAACATACGCGATATAATACTTTGATACGAGCTGCCCGGCTTTGAAGCGCAGCCGCCCTGCGTTATGGACGAGCCGTAGTACACTATCGGGTTTTCAAAGGTGTAGTCCTCAGCTCTTTCAAGTCTTGCATTTTCGTCAAGCCCGATATACAGCCCGACAACATTGCAATACAGCGGAAGCTCCACCGTCACTGTTTTCATTCCGGGCTGCGGAATGTCGATAATTTCATCATACCCGTTCTGCATATCGCTCGGCGGCATGAATGTGCCTCCGTATATGTCTCCGCCATCGGTCTTTATGAACATATCAAATCCGGCGCTGCCTGCAAGCGGAAAGTGCGGCATTACCTCAATATTGTCCATCACGGCATGAATTGCAATGTAGCTGCTGTCGGTTGCAAAGCGAACTCTGCCGCCCGCCGTGTTTTTGCGAAGGACTTCCACGCCCTCGCTCACCCGTTTTGCAGTCTGTTCCGGCAGTCTTACAAATCTCCCGTTTTCCTTAAAAACCCCGTATATGCGAAACGGCTCGTCCTCAATATCGTAAAACCTTATGCCGTCCCGTTTGATTTCCGACTTAACGGCAAAATTTTCATCAATCTTCTCAATTCCCATTTCCGTTCCTCCAATAGCTGCGTATATTGGGAAAGCGCCGCCAGTAATAAATCCGGCGGCGCTCTTTTATCAATTATTCCTCAGTTGTAACTGTTACATCCTCGGGAGCGTCTGCAATTGTCTGCTCTGCAACCTTGAGTGCATCCTCAATTACGGCTCTGATAGAAAGACCGATTTTCTTGGTTTCCCAGTTGATTTCCGTTATCTTTGCGTCAACGTTTTCACCGACTGAGAGAACATCGGCAGGCTTACCGATTCTCTTATCGGAAATCTGCGAAATGTGAACAAGTCCGTCGATGCCGGGGATAAGCTCAACAAATGCGCCGAAAGGAACGAGGCGGACAACCTTAACGTTCACAACGTCACCCTCATGGAACTTTGCTTTTGCGATTTCCCAGGGATTATCCTCAGCCTTCTTATATCCGAGAGAAACCTTCTTTGTTTCCTTATTTACATCAAGAACATAAACCTGAACAACATCGCCCTCTTTAACAACTTCGGACGGATGCTTGATTCTCTGCCAACTGAGCTGGGAAATGTGGATAAGACCGTCAACACCGCCGAGATCAACAAATGCGCCGAAGTTTGTAAGCGTTTTAACCGTTCCGGTGTAAACCTTGCCTATCTCAACGTTCTCCATAAATTCGGCAATCTTCTTTTCGTGCTCTTCAACGGCAACAACCTTGATTGAGCCGATTATCTTCTTGCCGCGTCTGTCATCACGGATGTTTACGATTCTGAACTTAACCTCCTGCCCAACGAGAGGAGAAAGATCCTGCATGAATCTTTCGCTTGCCATTGAAGCCGGAATGAAAACTCTGCAGCCGTTTGTTGTTGCAATTACACCGCGGTTAACATTTTCGATAACGCGCCCCGTGAGCGTTTCGCCTGTTTCGTAAGCCTTTTCGATTGCCTGCATACCCTTGATTGCGTCAATTCTTTTCTTGGAAAGGCGAACATAACCCTCTGCATCGTTCACGCGGACAACGAAAACCTCAACCTCGTCGCCGACATTTACAATCTTATCGGGAGTTACGGTCGGATCATCCGTAAGCTCGTCTGCTGAAATGATGCCGTCAGCCTTGTAGCCGAGGTCAACATATACTTCTGTCGGTGTCACACTGATAACAGTGCCTTTTACCACCTGTCCTGTATATAAAGTGACGAGGGATTGTTCAAATGCCTCGGCAAATGTAGGCTCTCCGTTTCCTTGAATATTAGTGTTTTTTTCTTCTAC
Source organism: uncultured Clostridia bacterium (assembly GCA_934454525.1). GTDB lineage: Bacteria > Bacillota > Clostridia > UMGS1883 > UMGS1883 > UMGS1883. The sequence continues at coordinate 10,924 of CAKSFM010000006.1, read as the reverse complement.
CATGGTTTTTAAAACCTCCTTAATTATCCAATCCGGTGTTGAGGCACCGGCGGTTATACCGATTAATTCCCCGTCTCCGACGGAGATGCGCGGAAGCGATGCTGCGTTTTCCGCAAAATACACATTTGCGCACAGCGGCTTTGCAAGATTAAAAAGCTTCATTGTGTTAGAGCTTTTCCTGTCACCGATTACTATAAAGCAGTCGCTTTTTTCGGCAAGAGAACGCGCCTCCTCCTGCCGTTCATTCGTAGCACTACATATTGTATCAAATATTATGGTACTTTGGCAAGTGTTTTTTATAATTTTCGCAATTTTTTTCCACAATTCACGGTCAAATGTGGTTTGAGATACCACAATTGCACCATTTTCTCCATTTATTGTAATATTTTCGGCTTCTTCGCAGCTCTGAACAACAAGCGCACTGCCGCCGCACCAGCCGTTTATGCCCCGCACTTCGGGATGGTTCGGATCGCCGATAATAATAATTTTTTTATTTTCCTGATATGCACTGTTGACGAGCCTGTGAATTTTTTTCACAAACGGACAGGTGGCATCGATATATCTGTTCCCGTTTTCAATTATGCGCCGCTCTGTTTTTTCGTCAATTCCATGGCTTCGGATAACAACTGTTTCATCGGGCAGCGCTTCATCCGGGGAATTTATTATTCTGACGCCTTTCTGCGCCAAACGTTCAACAACGCAGTCGTTGTGAATAATCGGACCGAGCGTTGCGATTTTTCCGCCGTTTTCGGCGGCGCTCTCCGCAAGCTTCACCGCGCGGCTCACGCCGAAGCAAAAACCGGCGCTTTTTGCAACTTCAACATGCGCCATAAAATCATCCCTTTCCGGATATTAACCCTGCAAACCATAGATTGTATCCATCAGCTCATCAGCAAGCAAGCGGAGCTTTTCCCCGTCACGCACATCGGTGTCGGCACTGTAGACAATCGGCTTTCCGTATGTAACGGTATGCTTGCCCGCAAATGCCGGAACAATGGGTACCTTTGCCTGAATTGCAAGGCGGATGATACCCGGGTTTACTTCCTTGCGTTCGCCGCGGCGCATTCGTTTTCCCTCCGGAAAAATAACGGTTGCTTCCCCGCGTTTGAGGATTTTCAGTGTCGCCATAACGGCTGCCGCGTCTCCTTTGCCGCGTTTTATCGGAAAAGCGCCGAGTCTGCGAATCAGCCGCCCGAAAAGCGGAACATGGAAAAGTTCATCCTTTGCCATAAATGTAAGCCGGCGGCTGATACCTGCCGCAAGCAGCACCGGGTCAATATTGCTTTTGTGGTTAGCGCACAGCAGAAAAGCGCCCTCTTTTGGAACATTCTCACTGCCGTACGCACGAAACCGAATTATGACATAGAGAATGTTCCGCACAACAGTTACGCAAAATTTATAAAAATTCATTTCGTATACTCCCTTATCATATCAATCACGGTGTTCACCGATTCTTCAAGCGACATATCGGATGTGTCAACAATCTTTGCCCCGTCCGCAACCACAAGCGGCGACGCGGCGCGCGTCATGTCCTGCCTGTCACGCAGCTCAATATCGCGTTTTACATCGTCAAGGCTTGCGCTCATTCCGCTTTCCTCAAGCTGCCTGCACCGGCGAAGCGCGCGCGCGTTAACCGATGCGGTGAGATATATTTTCAGCTCCGCGTCCGGCAAAACGCAGCTGCCGATATCGCGCCCGTCCATAATAACATTATGATTTTCCGCAAGGCGGCGCTGCATCTCAACCATTTCAGTGCGGACTGCCGGAATGCTTGAAACGTTGCTCGCAGCAATTGATATTTCCGGAGTGCGGATTTTTCCCGACACGTCTTCACCGTCCAGATAAATATGCTGCTCCCCGTTTTCATAGCGGATATCTATTTCAATTTCTTTTATAAGCTTTTCAAGTCCGCCGGCGTCCAATGTGCCGATGCCCATGCGCACAGCCTTAAGACCGACCGCGCGGTACATTGCGCCCGTGTCAATGTAAACAAAGCCGAGCTGCTTTGCGGCCTGCTTTGAAATTGTGCTTTTTCCGGCGCCTGCAGGACCGTCAATCGCTATTTTTGTCATTTTCCAACTCTCCTTCAAATGCAGATTCCCCGGCAAGATGACCTGTCGAAAAGGCTATCTGCAAATTAAATCCGCCCGTATAAGCGTCAACATCAATTATTTCTCCGGCAAAATAAAGACCCTTAACCTTTTTGCTTTCCATTGTTTTCGGATTGATTTCACGAACGCTTACGCCGCCCGAGGTGACAATTGCCTCCTCAATCGGACGGTAACGCTTTACCGTGAAGCTTAATCGCTTTATAACATTTACAAGGCGGCGCCGTTCTTCGCGCGTAATGCTGTTGACCTTTTTATACGGATCGATTTCCGAGCGCGCAATCACCGCGTCAATAAGTTTTTGCGGCAGCAAATCGGAAAGCGCATTGCGGAAATCCTTATTAATATACTTCGAAAAATCGCGCAGTATACGCTGCTCAAGCTTTTGCTCGGAAAGCGCAGGTTTTAAATCTATTTCAACAACGGTTTTTTCGGGATTTACTCCCATGCGGCTGCTTGCCGAAAGCACAAGCGGACCGGAAAGCCCGAAATGCGTGAATAAAAGCTCGCCCAATTCGGAGTGGAGCTTTTTTCCGCCTGCATCAGTCACGGTAAGGGTCACGTTCTTAAGCGAAAGACCCATAATTGCTTTTGTATCTTCAAATGTTTCAACGGGAACAAGCGCCGGGCGCAGCTGAGTTATACTGTGACCGAGCTGTTCCGCAATGCCGTACCCGAATCCGTCAGATCCGGTGCGCGGATAGCTTTTTCCGCCGGCTGCAAGGATAACCGCGTTTGCCGCAATTGCCTTTTCCCCGACAGAAACACCCGTCACCTTTTCGCCGTCAGTAAGAATTTTATCAGCCTTTCCGTGCAGAATTGTTACGCCGAGTGACCGCATTTTTTTCACAAGTGCGTCAGCAACGCTTGCTGCCCTGTCGCTTTGAGGAAAAACGCGTTCACCGCGTTCAATCTTCGTCGGCACACCGCATTTTTCAAAAAAATCAACCGTGTCATAATTCGAAAATGCATATACAGCGCTGTAAAGGAAGCGCGGATTTGTCGGAATGTTTGCAAATATATCCTCTGTCGGGCAGGCATTTGTTATATTGCAGCGCCCCTTGCCCGTGATGAGCAGCTTTTTTCCGCATATTTTATTTTGTTCGATTAATGTTACATCTGCACCGCGCTGTGCGGCGGCAATTGCCGCCATCATGCCGGCGGCGCCCCCGCCGATTATCGCAATCATCTTTTCTTCCCCTGCTCCTGTGCCACAAAGAACACTCTTTCACTGTCATATTTCGGACTGTCAAAGCTGCGGTCATCATAAACGCGCAGAAGCTTCATTCCGGCCTTTTCCAGCATCAATGTTATTTCGTCAATCGAATATGCGCGTTCGGAATGAACCTCGTCAAAGCGGCTGTAGTGCTTCCCCTCATTGCAGAAAAACGTCAGGTAAAAATCGCAGATTTTTCTGCGCCTGTCATACTCATTCTGCCATGAGCAGAAGCAGCTTTCGCTTTCAAGGATAAAAACATTGTTTCCGAGCACGTTTTCAAGTTTGTGCTGAGTGTTAATATCGAAAATGAACAGTCCGCCCGGCTCAAGATAGTTATTTGCAAGGCGGAACACCTTCATCAAATCGCGCTTATCAGTAATATAATTAATGCAGTCAAGACCCGACACGATGAAATCAACCGTTCCGTAAAGCTCAAATTCCGTCATATTCTGATTGAGATACAGAATCGATTCCCCTGTGTTTTTTCTGCCGGCAACCGAAAGCATATCGGCAGATGAATCAACTCCCGTCATATCAATTCCGCGGTCCGCAAAAACGGTTGTCAGATTCCCGGTGCCGCAGCCGAGGTCAAGTCCGAGCTTCGGGTCAAGACCGTACCGGCGGAATATCTTGAAATAATAGTCAACCCATTTTTCATAGTCAACATCATTCATTAAATCGTCATATACATAAGCAAACCTGTTATACATCATCATTCACCCTTGGTAAGCGAGGCATAAAGTCCCAGCAGATTTTTTGTGCCCACGCTGTCAAATGCTATTTCATAGTGAATGTCATTGCCGACGGGCGTTGCGGAAATAACGGTACCGCTGCCGAATTTTTTATGTAGAACGCGATCTCCTGCCTTGAAAGAGCTTCCTGCCGTTTTGTGTGCAAAATGCGGCTGAGAATCCTCAAGCAGCGAGTTTTCGGGAACCTTTCTTCCGTCAAACCGCGGCGGAATTTTAATATCAAGCGCAGCCGGAGCCGGGTCAATCACATCGAGAACCTCCTCCGGAATTTCTTCAAGAAAGCGTGACGGACGATACTGCGTTGACTTCCCGTATACAATTCTGCTTTTCGCGCAGGTAAGAAACAGCTTTTCCTTGGCGCGCGTTATGCCGACATAGCACAGGCGGCGCTCCTCCTCCATCTCGCCTTGGTCATACATGCACATGAAGTTCGGAAATATACCGTCGTCAAAGCCGCAGATAAACACAATCGGAAATTCAAGTCCTTTTGCGGCATGAATCGTCATCAGAACGGCGGCGTCAAGTTCTTCATCGTAATTATCGATATCGCTTATAAGCGCAAGATTATCCATATAATCGGAAAAGGACGCATTCTCCGCAGTTTCGCAATAGTGAGCCGCACCGCTTATGAGCTCGCCCACATTGTCCATACGTTCATCAGCCTTTTCATCATTTTCAAGAAATGCGCGGTAGCCGGAAAGCTCGTAAACCTCGTTCACAAGTTCATCAATCGGCTCTGTTTCGGAAAGTGCGCGCATTTTCATTATGAATCCGTAAAATTCTGCCGCGCTGCTGTTAAACATTCCGGTGTTTCTTCCGATTGCATCAAGCATACTTGTGTTATCGCGCGCAGCAGCTGCTGCGATTGAATCAAGCGTCACCTTTCCTATTTTGCGCGGCGGCGTGTTAATTATTCTTTTAAGGCTGATATCATCCGACGGATTTTTTATAAGGCGCAGATATGCAATCATATCGCGGATTTCCTTCCTGTCGTAAAAGCGCAGCCCTGCAAGCACACGGTACGGAATTGCACGGCGCATGAACATATCCTCAAGGCTTCTTGATGACGAATTTGCGCGGTAAAGCACTGCCATATCGCCGTAGCTGTAACCCTCGGAGCTGAGCGCGCGCATCGTATCGGCAATAAAGCCTGCCTCATCGGAATCGCTGAACGCCTTATAAACGGTTATCTTTCCGCCGCTGCCGTGCTCCGTCCAAAGATTTTTCCCTTTACGTCCGTTATTATTTTTAATAACGTTGTTCGCCGCGTCAAGAATATTCTGCGTTGAGCGGTAGTTTTGCTCAAGGCGCACAACCTCCGCCTCCGGAAAAGCTTTTTCAAAATCCAGAATATTCGATATATCGGCGCCGCGGAACTTATAAATACTCTGATCATCGTCGCCGACAACGCAAAGATTCCTGTGTTCCTTTGCAAGCAGCATTACAAGCTCGTTCTGCGCCATATTCGTATCCTGGTATTCGTCAACGAGAATATATCTGAATTTGTTCCTGTAAAAATCAAGAACCTCCGGCTGTTCGCGGAAAAGCTGCACCGTCAGCATAATCAGGTCGTCAAAATCAAGGTCGTTTGCATTTCGGAGCTTGGTCTGATAAAGCGCATAAATGCGCGATATCTGCTTTTTTCTGTAGTCGTCGCCGTATTCCGCCGCATAGCCGGCAGCTGTCATCAGCTTGTCCTTTGCGGAGGAAATCTCATTCAAAACCGAGCGCGGCTGAAACTCCTTATCGCCGAAGTGCAGTTCCTTTAAACATTCTTTCACAAGCGATTTCTGGTCATCCGAATCGATAATGTTAAAATTGCAATCATAACCGATTTTATCAATATCGCGGCGAAGGATTCGAACGCATGTTGAATGAAAGGTGCGCACCCACATATCCCTTGCCGCACCTCCGACAAGCGTTTCAACGCGGCGCGCCATCTCGGCAGCCGCCTTATTTGTAAATGTAATTGCCAGTATATTCCACGGAGCAATATTTTTTTCGTAAATCATGTGTGCAATTCTGTAGGTCAGAACGCGCGTTTTTCCGCTGCCTGCCCCGGCAAGCACAAGCAGCGGACCGTCAACCTTTTCGGCTGCGGAGCGCTGCATATCGTTCAACTGATTCAAAAGCTCATTCATTAGGATTATCCCTGCTTCATTTTAATAACTTTTTTAACGCTTTCGGCAATATCTTCAGCCGTCATGTGATAAAGCTTCAGAAGCTCCGCCGGCTTTCCGCTTCTTCCGAAAACATCCTGTGTGCCTATGCGCTGCATCGGCACGGGGCGAGTTTCGCACAAAACCTCGGCAACGGCGCTGCCGAGTCCGCCCATTATATTATGCTCCTCCGCCGTCACGATTGCACCGGTTTTTTCCGCCGCTGTCGCAATGATTTCACGGTCTATCGGCTTAATTGTGTGAATATTTATAACGGCTGCGTTTATCCCATCGTTTTTAAGAAGCTCGCGCGCTTCAAGCGCGTAAGGAACCATAAGTCCGGTTGCAACGATTGTTGCGTCAGTTCCGTCTGCCAGCCAAACACCTTTTCCAAGTTCAAAGCGGTATGTATTCTCATCGAAAATCTGCGGCACCGCAAGTCTGCCGAAGCGCAGATATACCGGTCCGTCATGCCTGATTGCCGCTTCAACGGCAGCCATCGCCTCAACATGGTCGGCAGGGTTAATGATAACCATTCCCGGAAGCGTGCGCATTATTCCGATGTCCTCAAGGCACTGATGCGTTGCGCCGTCCTCCCCAACGGAAATACCGGCATGAGTTGCGCCGATTTTCACATTAAGGTGCGGATAGCAGATTGAATTTCTTATCTGTTCAAAGGCTCTGCCTGCCGCAAACATTGCAAACGAGCTTGCGAAAACTGTTTTTCCCGTTGACGCAATTCCTGCCGCAACGGACATCATGTTTCCCTCTGCAATGCCTGTGTTTATGAATCTTTCGGGGAATTTCTTTTTAAACATTTCTGTTTTTGTGGATTTGGACAAATCGGCGTCCATAACCACAATATCGTATTTATCGCCGAGCTGCGCGAGCGCCGTTCCGTAGCTTTCGCGCGTTGCTTTTTTATCACCTATAGCCATTTTTCCGTTCTCCTTTCCGCTTAATGCTCAAGCGCCGCAATCGCTTCGTCAAGCTCGCGGATTGCCTGCTCATACTGCTCCGTGTTCGGGGCGCTGCCGTGCCACTTTGCCTGGTTTTCCATATATGAAACGCCCTTGCCCTTAATGCTTTTTGCAATAATCATTGTGGGTTTGCCCTTGGTTTCCCTTGCTTCCTTAAGCGCTGCGCGGATTGCCTCGTAATCGTGCGCGTCAATATTAATCACATGCCAGTTAAAGGCGCGGAATTTTTCATCGAGCGGATCGGAATTCATAACCTCGGAGGTTTTGCCGTCGATTTGCAGGCCGTTGTAATCGAGAAATGCTGTCAGATTGTCCAGCTTGTAGTGGGCGGCGAACATTGCCGCCTCCCAAACCTGTCCTTCCTCTATTTCTCCGTCGCCGAGAGCGGCATATACGCGGAAATCCTTATTATCCAGCTTTGCGGAAAGCGCCATTCCGGCAGCCGCCGAAATGCCCTGCCCGAGCGAACCTGTGGACATATCCACCCCGGGAATACTCTTCATGTCGGGATGCCCCTGCATATTGCTGTCGGTCTTTCTCAGCTCCGCGCATTTCCCGGCAGGAAAATATCCGCGCTCGGCAAGTATTCCGTACAGCGCCGGCGCACAATGCCCCTTTGACAGAACGAATCTGTCACGGTCAGCCATTTTCGGATTTTCCGGGTCAATATTCATTTCCTCGAAATACAGAACCGCCAGAATATCGGCGATTGAAAGGCTTCCGCCCGGATGACCCGACTGAGCGTTGTAAATCCCCGTCAGCGCGTGTTTTCTTGCCCTGTAAGCATGAATTGCCGTTGTGTTATCCATCGTATCACTCCTAAATTATTTGTTAATCTCCGTATATGCCGCATTCATAATCGTTTCAAGCCTGTCCGTCCTGTCCGAAAGATACAGAAATCCGAGCAGCGTTTCAAACCCGGTTGCCATTCTGTAATCCGCAACATCGGCATTTTTCGGCACGGTGTTGCTTTTTGCGTTGCGCCCCCATTTCAGAATGCGCAGCTCCTCCTCCGTTAAAATATCCTCAATTGCGCGGATGCTCACGCACTGCGAATGTGCGTTCACAAAGGAAACCGCCGTTTTATGCATCTGCGTGACGTGGCGGTTGCCCTGCTCAAGAACCTTGGTTCTGATAAACAAATCGTAAACCGTGTCCCCGATATATGCAAGCGCAAGCGGATTATATGTGTGCGGATCAAGCTTTTTATCCGAAAATAACATATATCTACCTCTTACTGTTCAATTTTCCACTTAACGCCGTCCGGCGTGTCCTCAAGGATAATTTTTCTTTCCTTAAGCTCATCGCGGATTTTGTCGGCAAGCGCCCAGTTCTTTTCCTTTCTCGCCTGAGTGCGCTGCGCGATAAGCGCCTCGATTTCCTCATCAAGCGATTTTCCGCGCTGGCGTTTTAACAGTCCCAAAACTCCGCCAAGCTCCAGTATTTCCTTTTTGACATATTCAAGTTCTCCGCGGTTTGCGTCCATATGCGTGTTTGCAAACTTCACAAGTTCAAATATTGCCGAGATAGCGTCCGCCGTGTTAAGGTCATCCTCCATTGCTGCAATAAATTTGTCATGCAGAGCCTTCACCGCAGCTTTAAAATCGTCCGAAACATCGCCCTCTGCCGCTTTTTCAGCCGCAAAATCAATATTGTCCAGGCAGTTATATATTCTTTCAAGTCCGCTCTTTGCCGCGTCCATCAGTTCATCGCAGAAGTTAATCGGACTTCTGTAATGAGCGGAAAGCATGAAAAAGCGGATAACCTCATAATCGTACTTTGCCGCAATGTCGCGCACGGTAAAGAAATTTCCGAGCGATTTCGACATTTTTTCGTTATTCACATTTATAAAGCCGTTGTGCATCCAGTAATGAGCAAACGGTGCGTCATTGGCGCAGACGCTTTGTGCAATTTCGTTTTCGTGATGCGGAAAAATAAGGTCAAAGCCGCCGCTGTGAATGTCGATTGTTTTGCCGAGATAACGGTTAACCATCGCCGTGCACTCAATATGCCAGCCGGGTCTGCCGATGCCCCACGGACTTTCCCATCCGATTTCATCCTCCGTTTTGCGTTTTTTCCAAAGCGCAAAATCCATCGGATGATGCTTTTTGTCGTCAAGCTCCTTGCGCACACCGGATTCCAGGTCTTCAAGCGGCTGATGGCTCAGCTTTCCGTACTCCGGGAAGCTTTCCACAGAGAAATAAACATCTCCGTCAACCTCGTATGCGTGACCTTTATCGATAAGAGTTTTAACGGTTTCGATGATAGCGTCAATATTTTCCGTTGCACGCGGATGAACCGACGCTTCCTTTATTCCGAGCCCCTTTGCGTCAACAAAGTATTCTTTAATATATTTATCGGCAATTTCTCCGACCGTGCAATGCTCCTCGCGCGCTTTGTTTATAAGCTTGTCGTCAACATCGGTGAAGTTCTGAACAAATTTCACCTTGTAACCCATATATTCGAGGAAGCAGCGCAGGCAGTCAAACACGATAAACGGACGCGCATTTCCAAGGTGAAAATAGTTATAAACCGTCGGACCGCAGGAATACATTTTCACCTCTCCCGGCGTTATCGGCTTAAATTCTTCCTTTTGCCTTGTCATAGTATTATAAAGTTTCATCAGCAGTCATTCCTTTCATTCGGAGCTGTTCTTTTCTTCTCTGATTCTCTGAAGCTCAAGCGTGAGCTTATCTATTTTCGCGCTCATGCGGCAAAGCTCCTGGCTCACGGGGTCTGGCATGTGCACCTGGTCAAGGTCGCAGACGCGCTTTCCGCTGCGCCGCACAACCCTTGCCGGAACGCCCACACAGGTGCTGTCCGGCATAACATCGCGCAGAACAACGGCATTTGCCGCAATTTTCGAATTATCACCGATTTTAATCGGACCGAGCACCTTTGCCCCCGCGCCGACCATAACATTGTTGCCGAGCGTCGGGTGCCGCTTCCCCGTTTCTTTTCCGGTGCCGCCGAGCGTTGCACCCTGATATATCGTGCAGTCATCGCCGACAACCGTTGTTTCGCCGATAACAACTCCGCAGCCGTGGTCAATCAAAAGACCCCTGCCGATTTCCGCGCCCGGGTGAATTTCAATTTTTGTGAAAAAGCGCGAAAGCTGAGAAATAAACCGCGGCACAAACCGAAGTCCGTGCACATAAAGCATATGTGCAAAGCGGTGCATCAGAACCGCGTGAAATCCGGGATAGAGCAAAAAGACCTCAAGCGCATTCCGCGCAGCCGGGTCACGGTCAAGAATTGAATTTATATCGTAAATTGTTCTTCTGAATATAACAATCACTTCCTTAACTATTGTATTATATATTATATTCGGAAAAAAAACAACTGTTAATTTGACATTTTTTACGATAGTGTAAAATATTTTTCGCACAAGGGGATGTTAAAAAACTCCGCAACGCAAGAAAAGGAGAAAAAGCAGATATTACAGGCAATATAACTGTTGTAATCCACTCTTATTAAAGGCAGAAAAATCAAAAATTTGATTTTTCAAAGAATCATGTCTTTTCTTGCTATCAACAAACTTCGCCGCTCGGCGTACCTATGTACGCCGTCGAAGAGGCATAAGGAATCCGAACACATGCGCCCAATGCTTGTTAAATTTCCGCTCAGCCGTTCTTTCGGGATTTGCAAGGCGACAAGCCTTGCTTCACCCTGCAATAACAGCTGAACAAAAATTTTTCGGCGCATT
>CAKSFM010000005.1 GCA_934454525.1 uncultured Clostridia bacterium | reverse complement strand
AAAACCCAAGCACAGACTATGAAATAGCGAATAAAAATTATGTTGACACCAATTTCGTAAAGAAAAATTCCGATACCACAATGTCCGCAAAACTGACGGCACAGTCTAACACAGCTTACACAACAAAACAGGTGCGAAACATTGTACTGTGGACGAGCGGTTCTACTCCTCCGTCCACAAGCTACGGTGATATTGTAATCAAGACTTTCTGAGGTGCGATATGGTAAACATAAATTTTAAGTATGATTATCCGTATGTTGGATACGGCGAAAAAGGCAGATTTCAATACAAATGGTCTGAGTCAAGGGTAACTCTTAACCGCTGTTACACATATCCGCTTTTGTTTAACACGGCTGTGCCCGGATGCTTGCATATCACAATGGATATTGAGATTGAGAACACCAGCTCCGGTACTGTTCTCGGACGGTCATGGGATTTCTATATTTACCGTCAAAATTACGGTTGGTATGAGGTATGCTCGTTCACTCTGCCGGACGATGGCAAATATACGATTGACACCGATATTTCAAACTATACAATAACTCAGATTGCGTGCGTTCCGTCCTCAAACCCCGGTTCGAGCAGAACCTGGTCGACCTGGTACGGAATCACAAAGCTGACTTTGACGGAAAGCTTAACGCTGTCGGAACTTGATAACGATAAATATTTCTATGGTGTGTTTCCGAACAATTACGGTGTTCAAAAACAACCGTCTGAAGTCTTTGTAAACATAGACGGTACGCTGAAAAAGGCAACGGCTGTGTATGCCAATGTTGATGGAACACTTAAGCAAGTGCCTATGCTGTTGTCAGCCGAAATAAAGACGGATTCGGAAACAATGAAGTTATATAAATTTACACCAACCACCGACGGCAATTATATAATCAAAGCAAACCGAAAAAGCGGTGATCACGAAATTCGGCTTTATGACAGTGATTTCAAACCAATGACCGATTCATATTTTTATGAACGGAGCTTTGCGCTTACCGCAGGCTCTGTTTTTTATATATCGGTAACACATTATTACAGCGCAGATGCAAGCGAAAGCACTCTGCAGATTTTTAAGGAGGACTAACTATTATGGAAAAACTAAAGCTATTCTACACATCGGTATGCACAGCACTTGCATACATTTTCGGAGGCATGGATTCTATGCTGAATATTCTGCTTATTTTTATGGTGATTGACTTCATCAGCGGATTTGTCAAAGCGTGGGCGCTAAAAGAGTTCGATTCAAGTAAATTCTATGTCGGCGGTGTCAAAAAAATTGGAATACTGCTGATTGTTGCCGTGGCGGCGCAGCTTGACCGACTTATACATATTGACTCAATGGCGCTCCGCACGGTTACGGTATCCTACTATATAGCAAACGAGGGTTTCTCGATACTCGAAAACTGGGGTGCGATGGGGCTGCCGCTGCCGGAACCTATAAGGAACGCTCTTGCAAAACTCAAAAAGGAGGATTCAACCGATGAAAATAAATAAAAAGCAGATTGCATATAACAGAACAGCAAGAACACAAAAGCCGGTATATATCGTAATTCACGATACCGGAAACACCGGCAAAGGCGCCAATGCGAATGCACACTTTAATTATTTTAACGGTGGCAATAGAAACGCATCGGCAGACTTCTTTGTTGACGATACGCAGATTCTTCAAGTGAATGATTACAATAAATTCTACACTTGGCACTGTGGTGACGGCAAGGGCAAATACGGAATTACAAACCGTAACTCTGTCGGAATTGAAATCTGCGTAAACAGTGACGGGAATTATGACACTGCATTTTGCAAAGCGGTGGAACTTACAAAACATCTTATGAAAGAGCTCAATATTCCACTTGAGCGTGTGGTTCGCCACTATGACGCAAGCTGCAAAAACTGCCCGGCAAGTATGAGCAAAAACGGCTGGGCATTATGGGATGCATTTAAAAAGAGTTTGACAATAAACGAGGAGGATTTAACTATGGCACAGTATGATGAATTGAAAAAGGAAATCGAAAATATCAGAACCGATGTAGACAAGCTTAAAAGCAAAATGATTTACGCCTGGGTGGACGATAATATGCCCGACTGGGCAAAGCCTACCGTCGCCAAGCTTATGCGGAAAGGTTATCTTAAGGGCGACAACGATGGCAAACTTATGCTTGATGATAATATGCTCCGTATCCTTGTAATCAATGACCGTGCCGGGATTTACGGCGAATAATCGAATATTTATCTATGACCTGTGAGGAATTATTTCCTTGCAGGTCTTATTTTTTTGTTTGAATACCCTATCAAAAGCACTTCTTAATCTCCGTAATGCGAAGGGAGTGTTTTTATGAAGAATAAAGAGATAGATGGTTTGCGATTTCAAGGTTACGGTTATAAAAGGATTGCACATATTCTCGGGTTATCTGAAAATACAGTAAAGTCGTATTGCCGAAGACATCCGTTCGACAAAACCAAAAAAGTTTGCCTGCAGTGCGGCAAGCCTATAGAAAACACTCCGCATAAGCGTGAGAAAAAATACTGCTCGGATAAATGCCGGCTTGAATGGTGGAATTCTCATAAGGAACTTGTAAATCGTCGAGCGGTGTACTCTTTTGTCTGCGAAAACTGCGGGTGCGGGTTTGAAAGTTACGGCAATAACCACCGCCGCTATTGTTCACGCAAATGCTTTGCAGAGGCAAGACGAAAGACGGTGATGCGTAGTGAATGAAAGTCTGTATCATTCTGTCCTGCTATATAAAACAACAATGGCGCTTGTTAAAAATATGCTGAGAAAAGGGCTTATTTCTGCTGAAGAATATGCCGAAATAGAAACAAAAACCGCAAAAAAATACGGCTTGGAATTGTCAGTTATATATCGGTGAAATCTCTTGACTTTATGCTCTTTTAGAGGGAATATGTTTACAAACAAAGTAAGGAGGCAGAAATGGATAGAACAGTACAAAAAGTTCAATTTGAAAGTCCCCGGCCGATTGAGCTGATAAAGGTTGCCGCATACAGCAGAGTATCCAGTGGAAAAGATGCAATGCTTCATTCGCTTTCGGCACAAGTCAGTTACTACTCAGAGTTGATTCAGAACCATGATGGATGGTTATATTGCGGGGTTTATGCAGATGAAGCCGTAACCGGCACAAAAGAGGACAGAACGGAATTTCAAAGAATGATGGACGCATGCCGAGAAGGTAAAATCGACTTGATTATCACCAAGAGTATTTCACGATTTTCAAGAAATACAGTCACCTTGTTGAATACAATCCGAGAACTCAAACTCCTTGGAATCGGAGTTATATTTGAGGAACAAAACATCAATACTCTGTCCGCAGACGGAGAACTTATGCTTACCATTCTTGCATCATATGCTCAGGAAGAAAGTTTATCGGTGTCCGAAAATTGCAAATGGCGGATTCGTTCTGACTTTAAGCAAGGAATTCTCCCGATGTTCGTTCAAAATATTTACGGCTATAAAAGAACAAAAGACGGCGGCTTGGAAATAATACCCGAAGAAGCCGACATCGTAAAACGGGTATTTTCAATGTATCTTGACGGTTTGGGCACTTTGAAAATATCTAAAATTTTAACCGAAAGCGGGGTGCCTGGCAGCAATAACGGTAAATGGTCGGAAAAGAAAGTCCGCTATATTTTATCAAATGAAAAATATGTAGGAGATTTACTCTTGCAAAAATCGTTTAGCACAGACCATTTAACCAAGCACAGAAAAAGAAATCAAGGTGAAAAGCCGCAGTATTATGTTCAAGATAACCACGAGCCTATTATTTCACGGCAGATGTTTGATGCGGTTCAGCTTGAGATTGAACGGCGAAGAAAAAGATATTGCAGGATGATAGAAACAAAAAGATATGAATTTACAGGAAAAATCGAATGCGGGATTTGCGGCAAAAACTATAGGCGGAAAGTAACGGCAACAGGAATTGTTTGGATTTGTTCCACTTTTAATAACATGGGCAAAAAAGAATGTGCTTCAAAACAGATTCCGGATGAAACTATTCGCACGGTAATAGCGAAAGTTTTGGGAATAGAAAAATTCAATACCGAGGTTTTTGAAGAAAAAATCGATAAAATCATTGTACCGCAGGCAAACAGGCTGTTATTTTTATTTAATGACGGACACACGGTCGAGCAAGAATGGAAAGACCGTTCACGAAGCGAAAGCTGGTCGAAAGCAATGAGAGAAAAAGCAAGGCAGAAAGCTTTAGAAAGGAAAACAGACAATGGCAAAAACAGTAACCGTTATACCGGCAACGATTAACCCGCTTACAAGACTCCCCGCATTTTCAATCCAAAAACGGAGAACGGCGGGTTATGCGAGGGTATCGACCGATAAAGATGAACAGTTTACCTCATATGAGGCACAGGTCGATTACTACACAAAATATATAAAAGAAAAGCCCGAATGGGAATTTGTGAAGGTTTATACCGATGAAGGCATATCCGGAACAAACATCAAAAAAAGAGATGGATTCAATTTGATGATTGAGGATGCTCTAAACGGTAAAATTGACCTTATAGTTACAAAGTCGGTCAGCAGATTTGCAAGAAATACCGTTGACAGCTTGGTAACCATTCGGGAATTGAAGTCAAAGGGTGTAGAGGTGTATTTTGAAAAAGAAAATATCTGGACGCTTGACAGCAAAGGTGAACTGCTTCTCACAATCATGTCGTCACTTGCACAGGAAGAAAGCCGTTCAATATCGGAAAATATTACATGGGGCAAAAGGAAAAGTGCCGCAGACGGAAAGGTCAGCCTCGGATACAAAAATTTTCTCGGATATGATAAAGGTGAAAACGGCGGTCTTGCGGTTAATTCCGAACAGGCGGTTTTGGTTAAGCGTATATACAGAGAGTTTATGCACGGAAAAACATCTTGTATGATTGCGCAGGAATTGTCTTCAGAAAACATACCTACCCCTTCGGGGAAATCCACGCATTGGAGGGTAAACGTTATTAACAGTATTCTTACCAATGAAAAATATAAAGGTGCGGCGCTTTTGCAAAAGAGTTTCACCGTTGATTACTTAACCAAGAGGATGAAAACCAACGAGGGTGAAGTTCCGCAGTATTATGTAGAGAACAGCCACGAGGCTATTATCCCTCCCGAAGAATGGGAACAGGTTCAAAAGGAATTTGTACGGAGAAAGGCTATGGGGCGAAAATACAGCGGGAACAGTATTTTTGCAACCAAGTTGATTTGCGAAGACTGCGGCGCATTTTTCGGACCAAAGGTTTGGAACTCAACAAGTGAAAAATATCGCAGAACGATTTGGCAATGCAACGATAAATTTAAGGGTAAAGACAGGTGCAAAACTCCCCATGTTACGGAAGAGAGCATAAAAGATGCATTTGTTCAAGCTTTTAATATTCTTTTTGACTGTAAACCGGAAATTATCGCAAACTGCCGAACCGTTGCTGAGCATTTGACTGATTGCAACTTAATTGATGAAAAAATCATGAATTTGAAGCAGGAACAAGAAGTCGTTGCAGAGTTAATACGGAAATGTATCAGCGAAAATGCATCTCTTCCGCAAGACCAGAAAAAGTATTTGAAAAAATACAATGATTATGCAGAGAGGTTTGAAAGTATCAATATAAAACTTGCTGACCTTAACAATGAAAAAATTCTGAAAAAGGCAAGAAGAGATGCTTTCAACAAATTTCTGAAAACCCTTTCTGAAATTGACGGGTGCATCGAAGTATTTGATGATGAACTTTGGCTTGCAACAGTCGATAAGGTTATAATAAAATCAGATGGTGCGTTTAAGTTTATTTTCAGAAACGAAATGGAAATAGAGGTTATGTCTACAAAATAGAACAAACCAAAATATAATCAATTATTTCAAAAATATAGACACCGGTTTAGAAAAACGCCCTGTTTTAGGGAAAAACAACTCCTGCCTTTATTTACAGGAGTTATTTTTTTTGATATGTTAATTAGCATCATTTTTGGGAAAAAGGGAGTTTTGAACACCTATATTTGACTGCATCGCACTTATGTCATCGATATCATCACTCTCATATGAATCGGTATCAGCAAAATCCTCATCATCTATTACCTTAAAATCTTTTGAATAAAGCTTATTCATAAATAGTTTATTCATGCTGCCCTTCTTTTTGCCGTTATATGCGATAACCATTGCCTCGGCAAGTCCCAGAGAACCTGTTCTGCGCTCTTTGCCCGTGCGAATCAGCGCTTTGGAAGATACCCGTCCAAGTTTTTCGCGGAACATATCTTCATCAAGAGAATCATTGTAAGTTACAATCAATTTTGCAACGGCACTAAACATATTTGCGGAAAATGAACCGATTTCGCCTTCCCATGTGGCAACTATTAGCCGCAAAGTGCGATTGAGTACATGATACCCGTATTTCTCATATATGCTCTCAAGAGTTGAAACGGCTCCTATAACTCCCGGGGCTTTTCGCATTCCGATTTCAAGTCCGTAAGATTCAACAAGTTCCTTGATCATAAGCTGGTCATTGTTTCCCGCCTCTATTTTTGCATTAAATTTTTCATAAGGTACAAGGTTTTTGACATGTTTCATCTGTTCGGAAAAAATCGATGCTTCTTCTTCATAAGACAAATCGTCATAAATCATACACCAAACAGGACAGTCGCGCGAACCCGAAACCAAAGCCACGATTTCGATTGTATGCTGTCCGTTAAACACATAATTTATTCCGTTCCTGCGGCTGACTTTTACCGGGTTGATTTGATAAACATCAAAATCCTCTGCCGTTCTGTCAATATGCGAATGAGAAAGTATCCTTTGATAATCTTGGTTTGAAACAAGGTTCTTTATCGGAATCAGCTCAAAATGCACATTGGGTATATATTCTTTAAAATTATCCATCATTTTTCCTCCTTAATCAGGGTCAGCATTATATCCACTTCATCTCGGAGAGATTGCAGAGCAGATTTAAGTTTTTCTCTCGCTGTTTGTGATATGATGCTTAAATCCGCATTGGTTTGAGTGCGTTTTATGGAACTATTCCATGTTGGAATAGTAAGTGTAAGTTCGGTAACTTCCGCATCGGGGTCAAAGGTAGGCATATCTTTTATGCTTGGTCCCGGCAGCATTTCACCATAAGTATTATTCAGTAAATTTCTTGATTGATTATACTTAAAGTAAGGATTTCTGCTTCGGTTAAGATGTTTATTAACGGTTTTGAGTTCTTTTTCGGTCAATTCAGACATCTTAATTACATTTTTATGTGCTATTTTGTAACGCCCTGATAAAATCTTAGGGACAAGTTCCGGCTCTTTTGATCCTATTGCTTCAAGAGCTCTTGTATATTGTGCGTATTTCAGCACTGTTCCGGGAGCAATATGGTTTTCTTCGCTGATGCGCTGAGCTGTTTTATGCACAGACCGTTCCGAATATGGTTCAAGTTCGGACTGACCTTGGACAAAGTCATCTTCACTGCTGTATTGATTGTTTCCGTTGGCATTCTTTCTTGAATTTATAATTTTCTCGGATTCATACTGCATACCGATAAGAAATTTTCTTGTCTCATCGGAAATATTTCTTCGACCGAGTTGATTTGCACATATCCAGGCAATTGCATCTTCGTCACTGTCAAACCTCATTTCACAAGTTGCATATTCGATGTTATGCTTTGTGCAGATTTCATATCTGTTATGCCCGTCTATTATAAATCCGTTCCATGTAATTATAGGTTCGCGGCAGCCGTCTCTTAAAATATTTTCCTCAAGCTGAAGGTATTCCTGCCTGCGAAGAGGGCGGATTAAATTTTTAAATTCTTTTTTTATCTTTAATTGTCTGCTCATAACATACCCCCTAAGATTCAACTCTTACAAGAGTTTTTAACGAAAAAACCGCCATGTTATGTGAATTTACAATTATACCGCTTAATTTATATGTGCATGTACGGTCAAGACTCCCGATAATATCAAAAAGTTTATTTACAAATGCCTTGCTGTATAATTCGAAACAATTATCTGCCGCCATATACTGAGGTTTTATACGCTCCGTTTGATCACCGGGAATCGAAACATCGACACCGCGTATTGCGACATGCTTGTTATTGGGATTTACAAGAAGCTGTATGTATTTAGGATCTCCCATAAGATGAATCATGCTTTTATATATCCGTATTCTGCTTTTTTTCAAATCTACGGAAATAGCAACTGCCGAATTTAAATTCTCTGTCATATGGTTTCTCCTCCTGTTACACTTAATGGACTCTTTTGAATATTTGAACTCGTATCTTTGATGGAATACACTGCGTATCCGTCTACAATATCAATCTGCATTGATTGTTTATGTTCATTAAACGGAAGCCCGAATTGATTCTGCCACTCTGTTGGGAAATGCGGTGTTCTTGATGTTTTTTGTTTTCCGTCGTCTGTCAATGTCCTTTGGTATATTTCCGTTGCTGTCAAATCAAATGCAAGCATATATTCTGCATTTGAGTGAATAATTTTTCCGAGCAGCTTATATCTGTAATTCGGATTCCATTCCATCATAGAAACTATTTTTGCAAAAAACAACCTGCATGTTATCGGTTTGGGTTTTCGCTTTCCTTTTGACATATAACTCCATTGAAATGAGTCCCTTGCGCTTTCAAGGCATGGTCTTAAAGCCAGTATTTTGTTTTGGCGGTTTATTAAAACCTGGGCATAATCATACTCGGCGAATTTCTTCAAGCAAGCGGTGTTCACATAGAATTTGCAATTGTTAAAAGTAACGGAAGGCTCCTGCATATGTGCAAAAAATTCTCTCCTCACAACCTGAAAACCGTTAAAGTCAAAATCTTCGCCCAATTCGATTATTTCATCATTCTCATTTAATACAGGTGTCGGAATTTCATTTTTAATGCCCGTTAAAATTGACCCTGCGTAAATATCGTTATTGTTTAATTCATTCATCATAGCAAACCTCCTGTGTGAAAAATTCACCTAATTCCTGTTTTATATATGTGCGAAGTTCATCGAAGTCAGTGACATTAATCTTATTTCCTGTGTCGGTCAACTGCCCTTCAAGACGCAGTTTCCAATCCGATTCACTTTGCGAGTTAAGTTCATCCCATGACCTTTCATGCAAATAATACTGTTTTCCGAAATTATTTGTCCATTCCTCGGGAATAGCCCGTATTCGTTTTCCATACGGTGTCAAAGGCTTATATGTCGCATGTTTTCCATCCGCATCTTCGGGATATTTATGAATAAGATGCGGCTTTAAAAATGCTTCCGAATCTGCGGTATCGAATATATATGCGATTTCTTTGTTTTGTTCGTATACAGTTCCCACAATGCGATAACGATAATCGGTATTCCATCCGAAAAGCGAGTACAGCGTTTCATAAAAAGCAGTAATTGCAATATCCTTTGGTGCGTATGATTTCCCTGCATACTTTGAACAGACGACGCTGTGCTTGTTCTCCTGATTTGTCGATCTGACGGCAAATTTGCGTGTTATTGGATTTACAAGAAGTTCGACCCGGTTGTTTTTTCCGAATTTTTTTGTGCAGACCGAGTTGATTTTTATTACTTTATCGCCGAATGTTACAGCCGGACAGTTTGCAGTATTAAACAGTTCTGCCCTTGCAACCTCAAAACCGCGCATATCGAAATCTCCGGCATCTACTTCAACTTCCACTTCACTGCCGATTTCATTAAGCAGAGGATTTTCTCCGTCTTTGTAAGCATGGTGAGAAGCTTTAAGATAATCATCTTCTTTAAATCCCGCCCATCTGGGATTTATAATTACAAATCCCTGCAGTATTCCACTCTCTATCACACGGAGTTCCGGCAGAAAAGAGCGATGCCCGTATTTTGCATTGTCAAGCAGACGCTGTACGGCAATAAAATCATCACGGGAGATAATTGCTTCATGATGATTTTTGTATCTGCTTCGAGGTCTCTGTCCGGTGTTCTTTTTTGATTTGTGATCTCGGAAGTTCGGTGTGTAGGTCTTTCTTGTGTAAACATCTCCGCAGTGACGTTCATTTCTCAATATCTGAACAATCCCGCCGGATGTCCAGTGAATATTCCCTAAGTATGTTTTACGCCCAAGGGCAGTAAATGCATCTGCAATCTGCTTTGTTGAATAACCGTACAAATACATATAAAAAGCAAGCTTTACAGTAGGAGCTTCATCTTTATTTATAATAAGGTTTCCTTCCGAATCATGTGTATATCCCAGCAGTTTCGGTGTAAGAGGGATTCCGTTGTCAAGCCTCATTCGCAGTGATGTTTCCATACTTCTGCTCCTGGTATGCGATTCCTCCTCTGCCATTGTCGCTTGAAATGACAGTGCCATCTGCGAATCATCATTTAATGAAAATATCGATTCGGATTCAAAGAAAACACCCACCGGAGGGTTGAGTTCGGCAAGTTCGCGAACCATACCGATTGTAATCATAACATTTCTCGCAAAACGCGAAACGCTTTTTGTGACAATGAGATCTATTTTACCTAAGCGACAGTCCGCTATCATATTGTTGAACTCATCACGGTGTGCCAGAGATGTTCCGCTTATGCCTTCATCTGCGTAAATTTTGACAAGTGTCCAATTAGGATGGCGGTTTACGAAATCCTCATAGTATATCTGTTGAAGTTCAAATGAGGTTGTCTGCCGTTCATCTCCTGTTGATACACGAGCATATATCGCAACACGCTGATGAACATCATTGTCATAGTAATCAGCCTGTTTTTCAGCGGGAATATATTCGTAGTTATCTTCATCGATGGCAGCGTGCATTCTTCGCCTCGTTCGTTCTTTCAAGGCTTCTTTCTGCATTCGTTTGGTTTTATCAATCATTATCCCTGCTCCTTTCCGCAATCAGCGCAACAGTCTGTGCTTCATCATCGGGAAGCGTTTCCCGACTGGGATAAGGCAGAAAGGATTCATCTCTTAAATCTTCTTTGTAATATGATGCAAGTGTGTATATATCCTCCGATATAAAATAAATCCCTATCGGAGGTGTTTGCGTGGCCAGCAGCCTTGCACAAAATGTTATCTCGTACATCTTTTTTGATACATTGGACACTTTCTGAGTTAATATCAAATCTACTTTTCCGTTTATGGCATCGTTAAGCAATCGGCTCCATTCCGGAGCGTTTTCCATATTAGGTGCCGACTGCCCCTCATCGATATAAAAATCCACCAATGTCCACTTTGGGCATAATGAGATTGTATCGGCAAATTGTTTTTTATGATAAGAAAGATAATCCTCGTACTTTGTTTGATTGAAATACCGTATGTATATGCCTATCTTGAATGGGGTTGAGGTATTTGGGTGTTCATGTCGTATGGATTGAAGCCAGGACTTATGCTCGGCTATCTTAATGGCTTGCTCGGAATCATCTCCGAATGTCAAAGCAAACTGCGGCGTGGCAATTGCGGTTAATTTATCAAATACTTCAATTTCATTCATTGGCTGTACCTCCGGTATATAAATATCTATACGGGTATTTTATAGTCAATCGGATAAAATGTAAATAAACCCACGGTCAAGTTCTGACTGTGGGTCTGAAAAACAAAAAATATTTTCAATAAAGGCAAAAAAATAGAGCGAGATAAAGTATCTCACTCAATAATCCTCATTATTCTTTTGTTGGTGAAGTGTGGTTTTTATTTGCCGGACTATACTCAGTATCGATTCCATTTCGGAAGATGAACAATCCGCAAGCAGATCCTCGTACTCTTTTTGATACATTTCGTTTACTGCCGGAACATCCGGTCTTAATATGGTATCGGATGAAACTTGAAGCGCTTCTATAATTTTAATAAATGTTGTAAGCCATATCTTACTTTTGCCCAATTCAATATCACTCACATTAGATGTAGATATATGTGCGGCAAAGGCAAGATCGTTTTGTGTCATATTTTTTGATAATCGTATTTCACGGATTCGTTTTCCTACTTCCTGTAATTTCACAGCATCATCCAAGTTTCTCACCTCGCATATCCGATAAGATATATTTCTAAATAATTTTATCATCACTTGACTATGTTGTGAACAGCGAAATGACGAAATTATAGCCGTAGAGGTATAATTATAGTGTAAAAATTTTTTAGGAGGAATTATTATGACACTAAATTACATCATTATCGGCAAACATATCAAGAAGGCTCGGAAAAGAATGAAAATTACGCAGGAAAAACTTGCTGAACTTATCGATAAATGCCCGAGCTACATCAGCTATATTGAAACCGGCAGAAAAAAACTCAGTTTGGAAACTCTGGTTGATATAGCCAATACACTTCAAGTTTCTGCTGATGAATTGCTTTCGTTTAACATCGAATACAAAAACGAAGTCAAAGACGAGTTCAGTTCTATTCTTGAAAATTGCAGTACATATGAGAAAAAGATAATATCAGACACAGCAAGAGCACTTAAACAATCTTTGAGGGATGAACGCACATCAAGAACATATTAATTCTATTATGCTTAATATGAAATTACAATATTCCCGCAGTCGATTTCTGACTTATAGGATAGATATTTCATATTTTGCCGCTGTCTATATTTTCATAAAAATCGACTACATTTTTATCAAAATCAAGACTTTGCAGAATTATTATGGTATTATCTAAACAGGAGGATTGTTTTATGGTTTATTTTACAGGCGATATACACGGTGTTCCGTGGAAAATAACAAGGTTGGTTGAAAAAATGAAACTTACCAGCACTGACACAATAGTAATTCTCGGCGATGTAGGTGCCAATTATTATTTGGATGAGCGTGATGAAAGAGTGAAATCCGCTCTTGACAGTTTGAAAGTTGATATTCTCTGTATTCACGGCAATCACGAAATCCGCCCGGCAAATATCCAGTCTTATAAACTGCAAGAGTGGAAAGAAGGACACGTTTGGTGTGAAGATAAATATCCGAATCTTAAATTTGCCAAAGACGGAGAAATTTATCTTCTTGAGGGCAGGCGCTATATTGCAATAGGCGGTGCATACAGTGTTGATAAGTTTTATAGGCAGGCTCGCGGAAGTGGCTGGTGGGAGGACGAACAGCCCTCGAACAAAATTAAAGCGTATGTAGAAAAACAAATGTCAGCGAATAAGTTTGAAATAATTCTGTCGCATACATGTCCGCATAAGTATGAACCCACCGATATGTTCCTGCCCGGCATCGACCAATCAAAAGTGGATAAAAGTACAGAAGAATGGCTTGATAAAATAGAAGAGAAATACGATTATCAAGGATGGTTTTGCGGTCATTGGCATGTTGACAGACAAGTCGATAAACTCCATTTTTTATACAACACATGGGAAACTGCCGATAACTTAGAATAAAGAAGGTGAAATATATGAGAGAATACGAAAATTTACATCCGGTTAATGAAATGGAGCGAATCAGTCGAAAAGAGCTGTGTGAGCGATTTGATGAAGTTCTTGATAAGATTGATAAGGATGATATTGGCTTTGTCATAACAGATGACGGAAAAAAAGATATGGTACTATGTCCCGCAAGGTGGTTTTCGTTTCAAGTGGATGATGATTTCGGATGTGTAATAAACAGTGCTGTGCGTTACGCCATCGGCAGGCATACATATATGCCCGGTGTGGTTTGTAATTTTGTACGAAAATACATGGATATTCTCGATACGAGGACAATAGATGTAATGATTGAGGATATAACATCCGAACTGAAATTCGGTATAGACCAAGAAGAATTATGGATCAGTTTAAGAGACGACCTTGTCAAAAGAAAAAATAAGATAAAAAAGGATTTGCCATGAAATTTGAAACCATAACATTAAACATAGAAACAAAATTATATGAAGAAGCTAAAGTGATATTCGAAAGAGAGGGTTATACCTTGGAAGAAGCAATAATAATGTTTTTCAAAGCTTGTATTGCCTGCAGTGGTTTTCCTTTCCCTGTCTCAAAGGAAGAAGGTGTTAAAAATGACAGAAAAGATATATGCTCCCCAAGTTGATAATTTTATAAGTTGGCTTGGCGATAGAAACCGAAGCGGCTTTAATAATAACTGCACTTTTACGGAAGAGTCGTATAAACTTATTGACAGATTTTTTGACTTGCTCAAAAGAATATCACCTGTTTCCGAAAACGGATGCCGTGAATTATGGTTCTGTATTGACAGAGGTACCATAGAGAATTTCGGTGACTATGAGGAAATGCATGAGATGGGAGAAGTCGAAAGCTTTGATGAATTCAAACAGTTATGGGAAGATTACTATCCGAAAGAAAAGAAATGGTATTATGTTGAAGCTGTACATGATGAAGAAATCGACTATAAAGCAGTAACTGTTAATCACAAATTTGTAATAGTGGTTGATCCCCGTGCCGAAAGAGGATATGAACACGATATTGCAGTTTTTGCCGAATGGCTGTGTGATGAAACCGAAAAATGTATAAAGCAGATGGAAAAAGGCACATATATGGATTTCGTCCGTGCAAATCTTCCGGTCGAACATAGAACAGGAACAATAACCCAAAACAATTTATGGGATATATATCCGGACTCAAAAAAGGATTTTTTTGAAGGAATATCGGACAAAGATATCAAGGATTTTGTAACTTTCGTAACGAAACAAGAAGAAAACGGCGGCAAAATCTATGACAGACTTTATGCTATGACAGCGAATGATTTTTACAAATACTGTGCTGTCGGTTATACCGCAATGGGATATGATATTGGAGCAATGACTCCCAAAGAACAGTATTATCGTTATGCTGACGGACGAGACGGTAAACTTGCTGAAATTAACGGTAATTCGCAGGAAGAATTCACAGAATGGCTTAACGGCTCCGATTGGCACGGAACGCATCCGTGGGAAGTGTGCCGAGGTGGGAATTCAACTCATATCAGCTTGTATGTTTGTTGCGATGACTGTGGATTTTACCTTGGTCTTGCAGGCTCCTCATACGGCAGAAGTACAGAAACAATCAAGTTTTATTTAGCTCTTTGCCGTGCCGGGATTCCCGTTGTTATATCTGACGGAAAGAAGTTGATAGAGCGTGTTATGGGAACAGAAAAAGTCGGTGTGGTCCCTCAAGATATAATTCCTAAATACTGCCACAGCTATTTTCCGAAGGAGGACATTATTTCATTTATAAACCTGCCGTATGAAAATACAGAAAAGGTTGCTGAAAGGTGTGTATGGCAGGATATCCGAGAAATAAAGCTGATTTCAAAGGAGGTATGATACTTATGTCAAAGGTCTTTTTTACGGCGGATATGCATTTCGGGCATGAGAATGTTATCCGCTTTGACAAGCGTCCTTTTAGTTCATTGGAAGATATGGACAGAGAAATGATAAGACGCTGGAACAATAAAGTCGATAAAGCCGACCTTGTATATGTACTTGGCGATATGATATGGAAATCTATGACGAATGATGCTGAGTCTCTTATAAAAAGCCTTAATGGGCAAATTATTCTTATAAGAGGAAATCACGACCGTTTCATCAGCAATGCAAAAGCCAAGAAAGCTCTTGCCGGAATTAAGGATTATGACGATATTGTGGTAACACTTGCCGACGGGAACAAGCGGAGATGCATTTTAAGCCATTACTTTATGCCGTTTTACAGTGCTCATCAATACCAAACCATCTTGCTTCACGGGCATTCACATTGCTCCGAAGAATCGATAATAGAGCGGGAAATAGCAAAAAGCCTCAATGAACGCGGGTTTCTTAATGAAATATATAATGTCGGCTGTATGCATTGGAATTATGAGCCGGTTACTCTTGATGAAATACTTTCCGCAAATAAGGAAGGGTAATGAAAATGGGAATATTTACTTCGACCGGATATTCGAAAAGTTACTGTCTCCTGCATCCGTGGGTTGTAATTACACATAAATTCAAGGACATCCGGTGTGCATGGCAAAGAGCAACAAAGGGATATTGTTATCGAGATGTATGGAATATCGATAACTGGTTTTTGAAAACTGTTCCTCAAATGCTTGATGACCTTATTAAAATTCACAGCGGTCATCCTTCCGGCATGACTGATGAAGAATGGGTTGATATACTAAATAAAATATCAACGGCATTAAAAAACGCTGATGAAGAAACTACGGAATTTGTAAACCCATATGCCGAGCCATACCTTTCAACTTTGGAGATAAACTTTGATAACGGAAGATTGTTGTGCCATGCAGACGAAAAATTAGAAGAAAATTATTATACGCTGGAAACGGAAAAGGAAGCATTCATGCAAAAATCTCTTGCCGAAGGGATGAATCTTTTTCAAAAACACTTTAGAGGTTTGTGGGACTAAGATGGATCGATATTTTTATATTCTTGAAGAAGAAAACGGGAAACGAGTAATTCATATGCAGGGAAATGTTTATTATAACAATGCAGACGGCTCAAATAAAAAATATCAGAGTGCTGAATGGACTTATCTTTATTTTGATATTGACGAGGCACAACTGATGCTCGATACGGATACATTTTATGAGTTTATAAATGCGAGAGTTGATTATCTCAGAGATTATGCCTGGATAGATGCTTTATATCTGTGCAAAAACTACTTTAACGGTCAACCCGGTGCAGAGCTTCATATTTTGGACATTACCAATAAAACGCCCTGCGGCGAATATTGGTTTGACAAAGAATAGAAAGGGAATGCGGAGTTGAGCAAGAATAAAGAGCTTAAAATTACTTTTCATAATCCCAATAATGAAAAAGACAGCCGGCTCATTGCAGAGAATTTCATTTCCCATGCCGCACAAAAGATTGTATGGGATTATGTTATTAATCAAAACAAAATTATTGAAAGCGAAGAACACCTAAATGATAGACCAAATGAAGAAAAAAAATAAAATGCTTTTTCCTGCAGTCCGAAGTCAACTAAATAAATACAGGCTGAGATTGCAACACTCCGATTGTGAAGATAATGAGTATAATTGCGGCAATTTACAGTTTGTTTGGGGTGTAAAAATTCTGGATGATATATCGGCTCAAGAGGCAACCTTTTATACGATGAATGATTTGGATATTATTTATGACCGTGAAAGCAATGAATATTTGCTTGGAATAGAAACAATCTATTCTTTTGCCGAGGGTAGTAAAGGCGAGATTAAGTATTTGGAAAATTTGCTGGAAAGATTCACTGAATTTATGGAAGAAAATCATTATATCCCGACAGAGGATAAATTATGCCTTTATCGCATAGAAAACGGTGAGCCTTGGAGGGCTGAAACAATTTTGGATTTATACATAAGGTTCAAGGTTTTTGTTAATGGATATAAATCGGTATTTAGTTCTTGAAAGTATTGCACCCCTTGAAAACCAAATGCACCCCCTCAGTCAAGTTCTAACAGCGTTCTATTAAAATATGCGTTTCCTTACAAATAAGAACCTCAAGGTTGATAGAAACCTTGAGGTTTTTGCTTTATATTTCGGTTTCAAATAAACCTTTTGCCTGTGCGGTTTTCGGAATACATCGTGTAAAAGTGCTGCCAAGCGATAATGTTTTCTCATTGTCGGCAGCACAATTTTTGTGCTGAAATTGCTTAAAAATATCCGTTTCAATCAAAAAATGAAACCGTAAATTTTGCCCCCGACCTTTCGTGTCAATCGTTTACCCTTTCGTGTCAACAGTTCGACTTTTCGTGTCAAAGGTATGATTACGCTCTGTATGTTAAATTCACAGCAGCATTAAATGCACATTACCGCTTCACAGCATGATCAATTGCTCAAAAAATCCCGATTTGTATCTTTTTTCGCAATTGTACGGTACAAATTTATCGGCTCAGTGCATTAATTGCAGTGCTGCCTTCTTGACTCCTATTTCATCGGACAGTTTTAACGCTTCCTCTTTAAATTCTTTGCTGTACTTTGACATTTTCTTTCCCTCTTTCTGATTTATTATATCAGATTTTTGGGTGTTTGTCGACTCTATTTATATTATACCACTCCAATACCACAAACTAACGAAATATTCAGAAAGGGTAAATAATGAACCATATAAAAATAGCATGGATTTTCACCTTACAAAAAGGGATATATTTTATTCAAACTTGGATAGTCAATATATGATATATAGAAGAGTATATAATTTTAAATACTCCGCGCTGTCTGAACATCAACTATACATAGCGATATGTACGTTTTCTTCACTAATTCTAAAAGAAGCCTATCATGATATTGAAATTATAAACTTCAAAATTCAAAATGATAAAAACGGCCTCTTTAGGTTAACCGCATATATGCCAATAATCAACGATTAATACTATAAATCCAAGTACTAATAGCCTACTTTTGATATCTGCAATCCCTGATGATAAGTAGGCTGTTTTTTGCGTTAAGAACACACCTTCCACAGTATATTGTATATGGACGGCTTACTTACCACTACATATACGTGACATCAATACTACGCACTCCACATGGCAGGTTTGCGGAAATTGGTCAAACGGGGTACATTCAATCATCTGATAACCGTATCCGCGCAAAGCGGCACAGTCGCGCGCCATTGTTGCACAATCGCACGAAACATAAATAATCCGCTCCGGCTGCATTTTTCCGATTGCGTCAACCAGTGATTTTTCGCAGCCTTTTCTCGGAGGGTCAACGATAACAATATCCGCCCTCACGCCTTTCACGATTAAATCAAGCGCCGTTTTTTCGGCAGCTCCGCAATAAAAAACTGCATTTTCTATACCGTTAATTTCCGCGTTTCTCCGTGCATTGTCAACTGCTTCGGGAACGATTTCAATCCCGATAACATTTTTCACACAATCTGCAACATACAATGATATCGTGCCGCTGCCGCAATAAAGATCAAATGCGGTTTTGTCATTTGCTTCCTTGCAGAGGGAACGCACCTTATCATAAAGAAGTTTTGTTGTATACGGATTAACCTGATAAAAGCTTTTGTAATGAATCTCATAGCTTATATTTCCGATTGAATCAACGATATAAGGAGTGCCGCAAACCACCCTGTCGTGTTCGCCGAAAACTGTGTTGGTTCGTTTGGCATTATAATTTTCCGCAAGACCTTTTACATACGGATATTTTTCCGTAAGGAGCTTTCCAAGCTTCTCAATGCCGGGAATTCTCCCTGCGGTCACAATTACGGCAACGGCCTCATTTTTTCCCATTCTGACGCATATTCTGCGAACCAGACCTTTGCCGCTTTCTTCATTATATACCGGAATTTTATTTATGTTGATCCAATCAATAATAAAGTCTGCCAGCTCATCGGTCCGGCGATCCTGCAAAAAGCATTTGCTGCATGGAACAACGCGGTGCGAGCGCGGCGCATAAAATCCGCGGACAGCTTTTCCGTCAGCTTCCGAAACCGGATACTGAGCTTTATTTCGGTACTCGTACTCTATGCCGCCGCTTACGGCAGGCTTGACATCTGCATCCGGGAAACCTCCGATTCGCGCAACCGCATCCTTAACTTTTTTCCTTTTAAAATCCGACTGAGCGGACAGGGAAAAATGCTGCAAATCGCAGCCGCCGCATCTGCCGAAAAGCGGACATCGCGGCTTGCTGCGCTTTTCGGACGCTTTTACAAGCTTCAGAAGCTTTCCGTAACCGAAATTTTTATTTTCCTTAACGACAAGTATTTCGGCAGTATCTCCGCAGACGGTATACGGAACAAAAACCGTGTAGCCGTCAATTCGAGCTATGCCCTCTCCGCCTGCGCCGTTTGCTTCAATTGTTACCGTATGCTTTGTATTTTTGTACATTCGGTTTTTTTCCTTTCAAGAGTAAAAATTCTGTAAGAAAGCGGCGGTGCATCGATTTCGATTCCGCAGTTATAGTCTGTTTTCTCGCCGCTGAAAACATCGGTCAGTGATGATGCGCCGAACCGCGCAAGATCAAGCAGCATATGCGCGCTCTCGTTTTGCGAAGCGTTAATCAGCACAATGATTGTTTCATCGGGAAACTTTCTCCCGAACACATCGGTCTTACCGATGCTGCGCATATAGCAGCACGCCGCACCGACATAATACAGGATTTCGAAATTCCCCGTCCGCAGACACTGATGAGCATTTCTTATGCCTGCAAGCTTCTCCGTTTGTTCGGTCAGCATGGCATTTTCATGACCCCACGGAAAAGTCATTCGGTTAAAAGGGTCTGCATATCCGCACATACCAGCTTCATCACCGTAATAAATGCACGGCGCACCGGGAAGCGTCATCTGAATGGCTGTGGCAAGCACCATTCGTTTAAGCGCAATACACCAGCTGTCATGCGGCATGAAATAATCATGCTGTGCGGCACGATCCATTGTGCGAAAATCCGGCGCGCCGGAAAGCACCGTCATGGCACGCGGCACATCATGGGAGGAAATCAGGTTCATAGCCGTATACAGTGACTGCAAAGGATAATTTTCCTGCATGGAACAGATGCGCTCGGAAAAGAGCGACGCGTTTTCTCCGACAAGATAATCACACACTGCTGTTCTGAACACATAATTCATAACAGAATCAAGTCCGTTTCCCCACAAAAACCGGCGGCGCTGACCGAAGCTTATCTTATTGCTGGCATCCTCCCACACCTCTCCGATCAGCATTGAATCGCTTTTTTCCGATTTAATTGATTTGCGGAATTCGGCAATAAATTCATCGGGAAGCTCATCGGCAACATCAAGCCGCCAGCCGCTTGCTCCGCGGCGCAGCCACAGCTTTGCAACCGCATTTTTTCCGCGGACGATATAGTCAAGATACTTTTCATCAAGCTCGTTCACGTTCGGAAGCGTTTCAAATCCCCACCATGAATCGTAATTATCCGGAAAATTCTTAAAATTGTACCATGAATAATACGGCGAAGCCTTTGACTGATATGCCCCGAGCGAATCAAAATTGCCATACTTGTTAAAATATTTGCTGTCTGCACCGGTATGGCTGAAAACGCCGTCGAGAATAAGTCTTATCCCCATTTTTCCGGCTGCGGCGGCAAGGCTTGAAAAATCCTCGTCAGTTCCGAGATTTTCATCAATTGTTTCATAATCGGAGGTGTCATATCTATGATTTGAAAATGCTTTGAAAATCGGATTCAGATAGATTACGCTGACTCCGAGCTTTTTCAGATACGGCAGTTTTTCCTCAATGCCCGAAAGAGTTCCGCCGAAAAAATCGTTCGAAAGATATTCACCGCCGAACTGAGCGGCAGTGTAGAACGGTTCCTCATTCCATGAGCGCTTTATTCCATGAGAAACTGCGGAATTTTTATTATAAAATCTGTCGGGGAATATCTGATAAACAACGGCATTTTTCATCCAGTCCGGCGTTTCGTAGCCGCGCTCATAAACCGTTATCTGATATTTGCTTTCCGGTTCGCAGGAATATATTTGTCCGTCACCGCCAAGGTGGTTTTCGTTATTCCCGTAAAATGCCGTTTCTCCGTCAGCCGTTATTTTGAAATAATAAAACATCAGCCCCGATTGTTCTGACGATGTTATAAGACATTCGTACATTCTTGTACCGTTTATGTCAAAGCAGTAATGCATGAAAACTTTGGTTCCGTTCACAATACAAGCTGCATAGGACGGAATCCCTGCCGACTCAACGGCTATTCTCAGCCTTATTTGCGTTCCGCACGGCACTGCGCCGAAGGGCGTTCTGTATATCTCTTTTCTTGAATTATGTTCAAGCTTCAATCAAACCACCTCTCTATTCAATTATAAACTATTTTACGAAAAACACAATGTTTTTTTCGATATTGACAAAAAAAATGAAATCTTAACCTTTTTGCAGCTGCCGGCACACTGAAAAAAATGTGAAACTGCCTTATGCATAGACATAAGGCAGTTTCACATCAGACCATCAAAAAACCGGTCAGCTGTATACTATATTTTATCTGCTGAGATAGTTATATACAATTACAAGCGCGTCCGCTCTTGAAAGTACGCCGTCCGGGTTAAAAAGACCGGCTTCGTTTCCGCTGATAACCCTCATTCCGGAAAGGATTGCCGTTACTCCGGCATATTCTTCGGAAACATCGCTGAATTTCGAAACATATGTTCCCGGAAGCTTCGCATACTCCTCTATTCCGAGTGCACGGATAATATACTGCGCCGCTTCAATGCGCGTTATGCTTCCGTCCCCCGCCTTTTTGCCTTTTCCGAATATGCCGCTTCTCTCTGCGGACTGATAATCCGTGCAGTCAGGGTCGTCAATCACAACTGCGCCGTGCCACTTAAACACGTTTACGATAAGATTCCCGAATTCTTTTTCCGTGATTGCCTTACCGGGCTGAAGCTCCGCTGCCGAAAAGCCTATACCGTACCGTTTAAGCTCGGTTGCTGCTTTTTCGGCATAATGTCCGCTCATGTCGGTGTAGTCCGCTACGGTAAGAGGTTTCTTTTTGTCAGGTTCGCCGTTATCTGCTCTCACGGTCCAGTTTTCTTCCGCAGACGGAGAGTAGCAAAGCGTCATCGCGGAAAGCTTTCTTGAATACAACTTCGGGTCAGTCGTATATTCCGGGATATACTCAAGCCTCATTCCGCAGTGTTCGAACAGCTTTTCGCATGCCTGTTCGTCCGTAATGCAGTTTTCAACCGACGGAAACCCCACATTGTAAAAACCGAAATTATAGTTAATAAGCGTGCCGTCCGATGGATTAAGCGTGATATTGATTGCATTGTCGGGATAAGGCACTGAGTTCACTGTTCTCACAAATATGTAGGAATAGGCGTCCGAATCATTTTCCCTGAACGTATAATCTCCGCTGCCGTCAGCGCTGATATGCTCGGGTGCAAGCTTCTCTGCAATTTCCGCTGCAAGCTTCTCAGCCTTATCAGCGGATATTTTTTTCTTTTCATCTGCTTCAAAGCTGCGCCGGAAGGAAATCAGCTCCCCGGTTTTTGCGTCAACCGATGCATATGCATATTCATCTTTCTCGAAAGAAAGCCTGTAAATATATTTATCCTTCTCAAATCCGTCCGAGAAAAGACTGTGAGATTCAAGCTTCATTTTACTGCCTATGTTAAGCAAGCTGTTGCCACGCAGCTGCTTTTCAACCTCGTCAAGGCTCAGAAGACCTGCAATATTTTCAATTTCCTTAAGCTCCGCCTCTGAAAAATCGGCTGCCATCTGCGCCGATTTCTTTGCATCTCCGCCGCCGGAATTTCTGTATAAAATCGGACTTTGATTTATTTCACGCGCTTTGCCCGTGAAAGCATCTATGTATGTGTTATACTTTTTCACAACGTAAACAGGGTAAACGGTTCTTTCATTCTTTTTCCATTCATACTTTGTTTTATATTGCATTTCCATGCCGATTTCGCTCTTGAATGCCTCTTTTGCCGCTTCCTGAGCTATCGTGCCGTCAGGGCTCGGGAAGCTTGCTCCCGCTGTGTAAGTCAGGCTCATGTCAGTAATCCTGTCAAGCTTTTCCGAAACTGCAACCGAGCCGTCATCTCCGCGCACCGGGATTCCGTTCTCCGTGCGCTGAAGCCTGAACACAAAATCACCGCCGCCAATGCTTTCCGTTTCATCAAATGTGCTCAGCACAAGCTTATCGGCAACATCGGGATTGAGCGTCTTTAAAAGCTCAGCTGCTTTTTTCCGCGCTTCATCATATGAGGGTCTGTTAATTGTCGCTTTGTTCTCCGCCCCGTCATATGCGCTGTCATAAAAATGATAATTCGTTATAATGCCGCCGCTCAGCGCCGTTATGCGCATCCGCTTTTCATTTTCTTCATTTGACGATGACCAGTAAAAATTATATGTCGTATTTCCGTCGCAGTCCGACATTGCTGATGATCTGAACTCGTCAAATTCATCCGTTGAGCCGATTCTTTCCTTTATGATTCCGAGCGTACGCTGCATGTCGTCCTCAGCAAGTGCCGGAATTGCCGAAAGCACAAGGAGCGCCGCCAAAATCAGTGAAAGAAGTTTTTTCATGAAATAACCCCCCTCGTTTTTATCATGTGTCAGAATATTTAAAATTACTCAACCGCAACGGGTTTAACTTCCGCAGCCGCACCGACAGTTATTTTAACGGCTGTCATCTGCGGAGGAATACTCATTGTGGAGATTCCCGTTGTCATAACGCTGAGAACATCGTCCTTTTTAATATTCTCTGCCTTAAGCGCGCTTCCGTCGATTGTCTTGATTTCCGTTTCATCGGAAATATTGAGCACGGTTTTTCTGCCATCCTTTTCTATTTCAATCTGCGCAATCTTTTCGTTTTCATTTAATATCTCAGTCACAGTTCCGCTGATGATGTCCTGCGGAATTTCGTCCGTAACCTCAATCTTAACCGCGTTTGTTATCGGCGGCAGACTTGCCGTCATAGCATCATTGTATGTTATTTTTATCTGATGCTCATCGGTAAGTGCGTCAAACGAAAGCTTTTCACCCTTTGAATCGATAATTTCCGTTTCATCGGTTATATTCACGCAAACCGTTCCGCGGTCAAAATCCTTAACCGTAATCGATTTTGCTTCCTTATTTATTTCCGTGATATAAACGGAAGCCGCTACATTTTCGGGCTCAACCGCAACATCCGAAAGGCTTATTTTCAGGTCATCGCCGTTCTCAACGCTGCCCTCCATGATTTCGCTTATGAATGAAACGGGAACATATGTTGTGCCGTCCTTCAGCACAGGCGCCGTTCCGAGCAGCTGCGGAGCTGTTTTTGCAAATGTGTATCCGTCCTTGTCAGGAGAACAGGTTATGTACATCGGAAGCTTTGAAATTTCGATTTTTCTTGCTTCGCCGTCCCAGTCAACCGTGAATCCGAGGCTTTCGCAAACCGCTCTGAGCGGAATCATTTTAACGCCGCCGTTTTCTATGTATGTTTTGTCAATATTCTTTCCGTTAACTGTGATTTTTCCGTTCGCACTCGCCGTTACAGCGGTTGAAAACGCAAGTGCCGCCGCCATTGTGATTCCGATAAGTTTTTTCATAAATAATCAATCCTTTCATGTGTTTTCACCTTATATACGATGCATGATTTTATCCGGTTCAAAATTTTTTTAAATTTTTTTGAAAATATTTTTATTACTGTAATTATATCATCCGGGATCAGCACTGTCAACCTTTTCCGTAATTGTCGTATGCGGACAGCATCGGGCGAACACTGCTTTTTCCGAACTTCCGTGCCGCATAATTCCGCGTTATTGCCGCAGCCGTTCCCGAAAGCATAACAACGCCGATAAGATTCGGAATCGCCATAAGTGCATTCAGTGTGTCGGATATGCTCCAAACCGCCGAAACGTTCATCACCGCCCCAATGGCTGACAGAATAACATAAACCGTTTTATAAGGCAAAACAGCCCCATCGCCGAAAAGATATTCCGCTGCCTTTACTCCGTAATACGACCATCCGATGACGGTGGCAAACGCAAAAAGCAGCACCGTAACCGAAATAAATGCGCCTGCCCATTCATGAAACACACCCGAAAAAGCATATGTCACAAGGTCAACGCCCTCAAATGAAGCCGATGTTTTCAGCATTCCTGTCGAGAGGTCAACAACTCCCGACGAAAGGATTGCGGCAGCCGTCAGTGTACAAATTATGATTGTATCGACAAACACCTCGAATATTCCCCACATACCCTGAACAACAGGCTCTTTCACATCGGAAGCCGCATGGACAGTGACAGAAGAACCAAGACCTGCCTCATTTGAAAATATTCCGCGCTTAAATCCCATCGTTACGATTTTTGACAAAAATGTTCCGAACACTCCTCCGCAAACAGCGTCCATGCCGAATGCACCGCGGAAAATTGCGGCAAAAACATCACCGAGTCTTTCGCGGTTGACAAAAACGAGCGCAAGCGCGCCAACGGTATATCCGATTGCCATGAACGGAACCAGCTTTTCCGCCGCGTTCCCTATCCCCCTGATTCCGCGGATAATAACAAGCGCAACAAGCGCCGCCGTCAGACAGCCGGTGAACACAGGCGGCACGGAAAAGCTGACCTTCATTGTTTGCGCCATTGTATTAACCTGAACCATGTTTCCCATTCCGAGTGAAGCCGTCATGCAGAAAAACGCAAATGCTGCGGCAAGTGCATTGCCGAAGAAGCGGCAGCCGCGCATTTTTCCCACTCCGCCGCGCAGGTAGTACATAGCGCCGCCGCACCATTCCCCATCGGCATTTTTTACGCGGTAATAAATGCCGAGCACATTTTCCGTGAAATTCGTCATCATGCCGACAATTGCCGACACCCACATCCAAAACACCGCTCCCGGTCCGCCTGTGCATATCGCAGCGGCAACCCCCGCAATATTTCCCGTGCCGATTGTTGCGGCAAGTGCTGTGCACAGCGCCTGAAACTGCGTTATCTCGCTCTTTTCTCCTTTTTTTCGTTTTCGCAGACTCCGCACTATTCCCCCAAGCGTTTCAGCGGCTATGTGCAGCGGATGGCGGAACTGAAAAAAATCCGTGCGGACAGTTGTCAGTATGCCGGCAAAAATAATCGCAAAAAGCAGCGGAAAACCCCAAAGCGTGTTTTGAACAGCGTCGTTAATTTTCTGCAATTCGTCAAGCATGTTTCTCCCCCCTCCGAATATCATATGACCTGTTCAATTTACCTATCACATTTTTCTGCGAAGTATTAATATGCACAAGAATCCGTCATTTTTTCTATCAACAATTTTAATATTTTTATATTAATTATATCAATACACTTGATATTTGTTGCATATTATGTTATACTTTTACAGAATCAATTAAATTGAAAGGACTTGATATTTTGTAAAAAGCGTTTTCTTTTATAATAGCTGTTGCCATAGCATTATCGCTTGCGGCAGCGGCAACGGCAAAAACATCTTACAATGATGTTCAGCCGACGCATTGGGCGTATGACTATATTATGCGCTCAACCGATAAAAACTGGTTTTCGGGTTATCCCGACGGCACTTTCCGCCCCGAAGCTTCCATAACACGCGCCGAGGCTCTTAAGGTTTTCGTTGTGTTCCTCGGTCTAGAGCTTGACGATGTTACAAAAAGCTCATACTACGATGTTGATGTCAGCTCCTGGTACTCTCCCTACATTGAAGCAGGCAAAACCCTCCTCCCCGAGCGCAGAAGTATTCAGGGCAAAATCCCGTTTCAGCCGGACATGCCCATAACGCGTGAGGATGCAATATATGCACTTGTCACTGCGCTCGGCTACGATTCCGAAACCCGGTTTGCCGACCAGTCAGTGCTTAATATGTTCAGCGACAAAACAAGCATTTCAAGCAACGTTAGGTCTTATGTTGCCGTTGCTGTTTCAAATGAACTTGTTTCGGGGCGTGACGACGGAACCATCGGCGCTCAGGACCCTCTGACAAGAGCGGAATTCTCAACGCTTCTGTACCGCGCTTCATATGCCGGATTCAATGTTAAAAACGAAGCAAAGCTTCACTCCGTGAGCATAAAGCCGTACGGCAGGCAGGAGCTTACCGTGGGCGACAGCATAACATTTACCGCAGAAGCTGAATATTCCGACGGAAGCACAAAGCCTTATACAAATCTCAATCCGTACAATGCTGATGACAACGGTGTTGTGAGCATAAACAAAAACACTGTCAAAGCTGTTAAAGAGGGAAGCTGCGACATCCGATTCAATGACAGTAATCTTAAGGACAAAAGCATAACCGTAATTGTAAAGGCAGCCGCCGAGGATTCCAGGGACAACACCGGCAGCGATAAAGACGCGGATAAGGATTCAAATAATGACTCCGGCAATGGCAGCAACCAAAACAACGGCAGCAATGATAACAACAGCGGAAATTCCGGTGCAGACAAGGATTCGGATTCAGGCAACGATAATAACAAAAACAACGATGCGTCCGGCGGAAATAATTTCAGTCCGGAAACGGCGCTTGTGATCGCTGTCGGCGAAACCGTTACGGACAGCATAAACTTTTCCGTCGATGAAACAAATATGGCAAAGCTGAACTGCCGCTGGTATAAAATTGATATTCCGACTTCCGGCAGGCTTACATATTCGTGCCTGTCAGAAGATATCAACGTTTTCGTCGGCGTTCGCTCATGTTCTGCCGAAAATAATTACCGCGTCTGCTGCTCCTCCGGGGGAAAGATGCACGCAATGCAGGCAAATACGTCTTCTGTAAATCTTCTTAAAGGAAGTTATTTAATCAGTGTTTATCATGAAGCGCAATCGTACGGAAGCTACAAATTGACAACCGGCTTTGAAAGCCTTGGTGACGGCGACGATGGATGGACAGAAGAAACCGCAATTCCGCTTAAGCTGAACGAGGAATATCACGCTGAATTTCACAGTGCGCATTATTTTAATCCGAGTGGGTACGAGATATCAACCAAGTATTACTATGCCGATATTCCAAAGGACGGCCTTTACGCTCCGGAAATAAATTCAAAGTCATCGGATGAAGAGCTTGTATATGCAGGTATGAAAAAGATTATTCCAATTAGCCTCAAACCGGGTTACAGCAAGAAAATCGAGTTTACCATCAAGCCTGTTTTCAAAGAAGCATTCGGAGTAAGCAAAGATTCTGCAATCGAGCTTCAGTTAGGTACGCCGATTAAATTTGATCCTTCTTACAGTAACGTTAACACTTATTATTTTAAATTTACGGTTCCGGTTGCCGGACAGCTCACACTTCGCCCCACACCTCCCAAAAATATGGATAATATATACAAAAACACATATTTTTATATGTACGATCCCAATGGCGAGCAGTGCCGAACCGACACGAAGCTTGTTAAAATTAAATTTACTGAAGAAAGCACTTTCAATATGCCTAAACCCGGAGTATACTATATGACTGTTTATTATCCCCAGTCCGGATATTATTCCGAGTTAAATTTCACACTCGGCTTTTCCGCAAATCTGTACTGAGATTGGGAGATGCTTAGGCAGATGTGCCGCAGGAAACAGGATCACTTTGCGGTAACGCAGGATACTGAAAGGAGGGTTTTATGAAAAATTTATGTTTATTTATTTTATCTTTGTTAATTATTTTTTCACCGGGCTGCAATAAGGCGGATATGGACGAAAACATATCAAATAACAATTCGAAACCAAGTGTGATATCCCATTCCGGTAATAATGACGAACCAAAAGAGTTTAATATTGATTCGCATATGGGATTATGGTATGTAGAATTTTCCGAGCTGCAAAGCGGCGTAGATGGGATGGATATAACAAAGAAAGGAATAAACGAAGCAGAAACGCTGTATTGCGACCAACTGACAAAAATAACTTTTATAAGTGATGATGTTGCTGTAACAGATAAATATGGTACGTTAAATGAATACAGAGATAGATATACGTTTAAAACGGATCATTCCGGTGAAGAAAGACTTGTAATCGAAACAATATATGCAGATTCCTATGAGCGAACCTCATCTTCGCTTGGAAAGGTCGGATACAGAACAGTGCCGAGCTATTATGAATCGAAAGCGGAGGACAAACAACCCAATTCAACGCCGGCGGAAGAAACCGTAACCCGCTTGAAAAATTCTAAAAAAGTATGGCAACATTTTGACTCAAACACAGAAATCCCTGAGTATGAACTAATTATTGAAAGCGTGAACGATGAAAGTGTGGTTTTCAGTCTGTCAGAGTATAGAATCGACAGCTTTATGAGTAAGCACGGAAATATAAATTATGACGGTTCAATATCTTTTAGTAACATTTCCGGAGATTTTGATAATGCAGCGTTATCCGGAACTATTGCCGTAAACGATGGAAGCATTGTTTTGACTGTGACAGATTCATCACATCCCTATATTGAAAAGGGTTTGATAATAAATTTTACAAACCAGGCTGATGAGAGCATATTACAATAGAAAGCGGAGGTTTTATATGAAAAGATTTATATATATAATTTTAGCAGCTTGTATTATTTTGTCAAATGCTTGTATTTGTACTTTTGCAGACAATTCCAGAGAGTTTGCTGTTGAGGATTTGAAGCCTCAGTGGCCTTTGAGAACAGGAGGACCATATTATATTACAGGTGTTGATTATTATAGAACACTTAAACCTATAGAGCATCCTGACGGAGAACATAACGGTATAGATGTATCCGTTAACGGGGTTGAAGTTTATCCTGTGTATGATGGTATTGTTCAACAGGCTGCACATGTCGAAAGAGCAGGTTATATGGTAGAACTGAAGCATAATGTTAACGGAAAAATATATTATTCAAGATATCTGCATTTAAGACCACATTCAATAAAAGTTAAAGTCGGAGATACTGTTACAACTGACACTGTTTTAGGTATTTCCGGAGGGTCGGGGAAAACCGGGAGCAATAATGACTATGGCAAACATTTGCATTTTGATATTGTGAAAGACGGCTGCCAAAATTACCAGGACAGAGGATATACTCTTGATTATTATATAAATAACCGAACTGAATTAAAAAATGTGAGATTTCTTTCGGAATGGGAAAATACAAATGGCTCTGAAAAAAGTTGTTATTGGAATTGGATTGTTTCTAACAGTGAAAGAATAAACGGAGACTATGTAATCAAAGCCACGGTCAACTCTGTCAGTCCTGCAGCTCCTGTTCATACCTGCACAAAGTTCGAAACATATAAAAACGGCAACACAAAAGTTTTAGGAGCCTGCAAAGAATGTCACAAAGCATATGACTGGCAAAGTACATTTAATCGTATAACCAATCAAACCGCTTATCTGCAAAAATCCAATTATAAAATAAATGTGTATAATGCACCTTACGAAGATGCTGTAAAAACGACAGCTAAGAAACCTGTAGATAAATTTGCTGTCGTCGGTACAGTAAAAAATGCTTATGGCAATGAATGGTACGCTATTGATTATCCTGATGATGCTAAAAAGGTATGTTACATAGCATATATCTATAAATCAACACTGACAGACAATTATGGTATTGTATCTGAACAGGAATCTATAAAATATGATTCCGGGACTACGGTGTCAAAGACACATACACACAACTACAATTTCAACAACGGTCAGTGTTATTGCGGGGCAGTGAAATCATCCTCACAGCAAAACAACGCTGAATCCACATTAAAAATTAATCTTACAAGTTACCCTGTTCGGCATACTCAGGGGAATAATTTCGGATTAAGAGGAACAATATCATCCAATTATAAAATCAGGAAAATATACGGATATATTAAACAGAACGGCAATTCAGTTCAATCAAGCGAAGACACACCGAATGTAAAATCCGTTGATGTCAGATATCAACACTTAAACAATAATTTAATATTTGACAGATTAAACACCGGTGACTACACACTGGAGGTTCAGGCAATCGATGCATCCGGCAATTCTGTTTGGGTTTCCAAGAATTTTACCGTTATCGGTGAAGCTGCAAGAGCCGAATCCACTCTGTCAATTAACCTGGATCGATACCCCGTGACATTAAACGAGGGCAGCAGCTTCGGATTAAGAGGTTCTGTAAGCTCAAATTATGATATTTCCGTTGTAAGAGGATATGTAATAAATTCTAACGGACAGACCGTATTATCCTCAAAAGACAGTCCGTATTCTCGCTCATTAAACATTAAATACGCAAATCTTAACAATGATCTTGTTTTTAACAATTTATCCGCCGGAAATTACATCTTAAGAATTGCGGCAGCGGACAGCTCCGGCAGAACAGTTGAGGTTTCAAAAGAATTCAGCGTTATGTCACAGCAAAAAGGCAACAGTTCATCGCTGTCAATTAATCTTGAAAGATATCCTGTTACATTAAAGCTAGGAAGCAGCTTCGGACTCAGAGGTTCTGTTACATCAAATTACAATATTTCATCAGTCAGAGGATATGTGACAAATTCAAACGGACAAACCGTTTTATCATCAAAGGACACGCCAAATTCTACATATATGGATATCCGGTATGCAAATCTTAATGAAGATCTTGTATTCAACAATCTGTCTGCCGGAAATTACACGATGAAAGTTGTTGCGGTTGACGCGTCGGGCAGAACTGCGGAAGCTGCAAAGGGCTTTACGGTTAAGGCTAATGAAGCGTATGTCGATAATTCTCCCAACGGCGATGGCGTTACCGGTGTTGTAAACATTCCGTCAAACTGGGATAATCTCAGTATCAGAACCGGACCATCCACAAACTATCAGGTAGTCGGCAGTATGAACAATGGCGTAAGATGCACTGTATACCCAAACAAAACGAGCAACGGCTGGTACTATGTAAATTATAACGGAATTTGGGGATATGCTTCCGGACGGCAGATTAATCTGAGTTCTTCAGTTTCAAACACTCAAGCGCAAAACACAAGAATCGGGATTGTAAACATCCCTTCAGATTGGGATAATTTGAGCATCAGAACCGGTCCGTCTACCGGTTATCAGATTGTCGGGAGCATGAATCACGGCGTTCGCTGCACTGTAT
The DNA here is from genome assembly GCA_934454525.1 of uncultured Clostridia bacterium. GTDB lineage: Bacteria > Bacillota > Clostridia > UMGS1883 > UMGS1883 > UMGS1883. The sequence goes on along the minus strand of CAKSFM010000005.1, from coordinate 93,940 downwards.
ATCCCGACAAAGCGAGCAACGGTTGGTATTATGTTGAATACAACGGAGTTCGCGGGTATGCAGCCGGCAACAGAATAAACCTGCAGTAATCGGGAGGAGCAGACTGAAAATGAAAAAAATATCATTGATTTTAACGATGGCTTTTGTGCTTGCATTTTCCCTGACCGCAGCGGCGGACGAAGAGGAATTTTCAAGTTCAGCTAACATAAGTTACGATTATGACGAGTACTATGATGAAACCGAAAGTCCGGAAGAAACAACGTCAGAAACGAGCGATGATGTCAAAACATCGTACAAAGAGGATTATGACGAATATAGCACACAGGATTTAACTTCAGATAAATATGATGAAACCTCCAAATCATATAACAAAGAATTTGATGAAAGGGACACCGGCACGGAAATTCCATATTCTCAGCCGGACGGAATAACGGTTATTTTAAACGGCAAAAAACTTGAGTTTGATGTTGAACCGATAATTATTAACGGCAGAACAATGGTTCCGATGAGAGTTATTTTTGAAGCTCTCGGGGCAAAGGTCAACTGGGATGACGCAGCGCAGTCAGCAATCGGCATTACAAAAAACACAACAGTTAAAATCACCATTGAAAAAGACTATCTGCTGAAAAATGATAACATTGTTATTTTGGACTCTCCTGCCGTGATTATATCAGGAAGAACCTTAGTTCCGGTAAGGGCGATAGCCGAAAGTCTGGACTGTAAAGTCGAATGGTACAGCAAAACAAAGACTGTTGAAATTTTAATTTGAGATTGACTCTGACTCCGTTGTTATGAATTCAGCCTTTTTATACAAAAAATCGAGGATGAAATTTCCTCGATTTTTTGCAATTTTTATTTAACAGCCCCATTTAATAAAAAATTTATTTCAAATTTTAAGCTTTGAGGCAATATTATTTATCTCTTTTTTGTAAATGAGATGGAGTTAAAAAGGTTCAAGGAACTATTGGCTGAGTCACGGTATTTCCGATTGGGGTATTGTATAAGAGCGTTTGCTCCGACAGCCGGCACGGAAATGATAAAGGTACATAACTATAAATCGTTTTTGCTACAGCCCCTTTGTTCGGAATTACTTCGATTTTTTAAATTTAATGCAGAAGGTTTTTCCTCTGCTTCCGCTGACGGAAAGCTTTATTGCCGAACCGTTCGCCGTGCTCTCAAGCTCCGCCTCCTTTGGAAATTCAACTGCGGTAAGATTATTTCCCGATATGTTTATTTCCGTGCTTGTCAGCTTTTGCGTCGGGTCGGATATATAAAGGCTGACCTCGGCTTCCGTTTCGTCCTTAAGAACAATTAACGGGGTGCTTACGGAAATATCCTCGCACTTGCCGCTTTCCCAAAAGACCATGCCCGTTTTGCCGAGCTTCTTTTCCCTTACTGCCTGCAATTTATTTGTATTTGATATTATCTCAACATCGGGGTTTTTAACGTATGCCTCTGTCTCCGCTTCGGAAAAATCGGGAAGCTGAACATAGGAATAGCCTTTGTTTATCGGGCTGACGCCGTGCTCCAGCCAGCTTTCAACAAACACTCTTGAATTGTTTGTCGCTTTAACGGAAAGCGTTTGCTTTTCGGGGAAATACCACCCTCCGGCATTATCGGTATAGAACCACTCAGGGTTTTCAAACTGCTTTGTTTCGCCCGGGTTAAAGCTTACGGGGGAGCCGTTCACACTGATTTTATCCTCGGTAACATAGTTGCCCATATCCAAATCGATAGACGACTTTTCACCCTGAGGGTAGACGCAAATCTCCAGAAATGAATTCCATGTGCCGCTTGTTGTTTCATTTCCGCATACTCTTACATATCTTGCCTCCGAAGCTTTAAGGTCGTAAAGCTCAATATCTGCCGTTGTTCCGCTGCTCTGCCCGGAGAACACTGTTGTCCAGCTTTTGCCGTCCTTTGACAGCTTTATTTCAAGATTCTGAATTCTTGAATTTCCTTTATAAATCGCAATTCCGGCATATCCCACAGGCTTCACCTCTCCGAGGTCAAGGTCAATATACACATTACCTTCGGCAGCCCAGCGCGTTTCAAGCGATCCGTCAATCGCGTGCTTTGCCGGATTGTCGCTTTGCGGCTCTGCGCTCGCCGTCACGCCGGCAATCTCATATGCCGACATATCACCGCCGCCCGCAAGCGCTTTTGATGTTTTTGCCTGCCTGTTGTCAAGCACGGTGAGCACAGGAAATCCGTCCTTTGCATTGATTCCGCTTCCGAGTGCAACTATTTCATCATCAAACGTAAACCACGATTTCTGCGCTTCAAGCGTGCAGTTATGCAGCGGACTTTCAACACCGTAGGAGGTATCGGCAAAGCCGTCCATTGTCATAATCAGCTTCAAAATAAATATCCCAATTTCCGCCCATTAATTTTTCCTCCTAAGTGAATTTGTTTTAATAAATAACGTGATAATCCGGTATCACTTTTTTATCTTTCACATTTTTTATTATTTTTTCAACTGCTGCACCGTCAATCTGATTGACGGTCACAAATTTTCCGCCGTAAAATACCGCCCAGTTATTAAACACGCACGGAAGTGCTTTCGCTTTTTCAAGAGAATCCACCAAGACAAACTGTGCTTCAATTTTATTGCTTTCGCAGTATTCGCGCAGTTTTTCAATCCTTTGAAAAATAAACGGACATTGATAATCATAATAGACAGTCAGTATTTTATCGTCAATTTCCTGCTTCTTTGCACTGTCGGAAAAGCGCGGAGCAGTTCCGTCAAAGGATAGCGCAAGCAGTTCATATCCACCGGGAGCTGTGTCAACACATTCGAACCCGAACTTCTTTGCAAAGCTCTGATCGGAAAGCCATGCTTTCTGCCTTTCCGCTCCGAGCATACAAATCCCCGACTTCCCATGTTTTTTTGCATCATCTATGCAGTAACTCATAAGTTCCTTTGCATATCCGTGACCGCGCGGCATTCCCTGCACCCAAAGGCAGTATATGTAGTAATAATTTTCGCCGATAATTGGCACCCATGCTTTTTCAAGCGGTGCATATTCGATAAACACGCAGCCGCCCACTGGAAGCTTTCTGAAAACATGCCCCTCGTTCAGCCTTTCCCTGAGCCACGCGCGCTTTGCTTCGATTCCGGGATGTGTTTTCTTCGACCGTATAATGCAGCACAGATGCTCACTTTCAATATTTTCGGCAGTTATATTTATAAAATCCACTTTAAGCCCTCCATACGCACATCGGGCATATGTAAAGTTAATCAGCTTTACATATGCCCGTACAACATTTATTCCATATCAAAGATGAGTATTTCGCTGTCGAAATCCTTCTCGTACAGGGCGCGCCAACCGTAATTCATCAGCACATCGCCGCTGAAAACCAAATCAGTTCCGCGCAGACGATAGTTTTTGCTTCCGTTTAAACCGCGCATTTTGATTCTTTCCGGCTCTTGTTCTGGGGCGGTTCTTATAACATAGCGACACAAAACCGCTGTCTTTTTATCTTCCGAAACAAACTCCCATGCCGTGCGATTGCTCTCAAAAGGTGAAACAAGGCGGAACATATTCCCGTTGTGAATGATTTCACGCACGGATTTGTATAACGCAATCTGTTCCTTAACCTCCGAAATTTCTTCATCGTTCATCTTCGTAATATCAAGCTCATAGCCGAACTGACCGCATATTGCAACATCTCCGCGCAGCTTCATCGGAGTGACGCGCTGCGTCTGATGGTTTGGCACGGCAGACACATGCGCTCCCATAAATGCTGTTGGCATAACCATGCTTGTACCGTACTGAATGTAAAGTCTTTCGGCGGCGTCAGTATCATCGCTTGTCCAATACTGACTGAAATAGTACATCATTCCGGCGTCAAACCGTCCGCCGCCGCCGCTGCATCCCTCAAAAAGCACATCGGGGAATTCCGAGGTTATCGTTTCCAGGATTCTGTACAGTCCGAGCATATAGCGGTGTGAAACCTCCGCCTGCCTTTCAGGCGGCAGGAGAGCTGAGCCAACTTCCGTCATATTTCTGTTCATATCCCATTTAACATACGATATTTTCGCTTTTTTCAGCATATCGGCAAGAAATGAAATTATATATTCGCACACATCATCGCGCGAAAGGTCAAGGATAAGCTGATTGCGCTGCTCGCTTCTGCCGCGGTTTGCAACATGCAGGCACCAGTCGGGATGCGCTCTGTAAAGGTCACTGTCGGGTGAAATCATTTCAGGTTCAAACCATAAACCGAACTTCATTCCGAGCGCTTCAATTTTTTCGGCAAGTCCGTCAATGCCGTGCGGCAGCTTTTCACGGTTTTCCGTCCAGTCACCGAGCGAACAATCATCGCTATTGCGTTTGCCGAACCATCCGTCATCCAGAACCATAAGCTCTATGCCTGCACTTTTGGCTTTTTCGGCAATACGGAGTATTTTCTCCTCGTCAAAATCAAAATATGTTGCTTCCCAATTGTTTATAAGGATCGGGCGCTCCTTGTCGCGCCACTTTCCGCGCGCAAGGTTTTTCCTGTAAAGACGGTGAAACTTCTGTGACATATCCGTCAGTCCGCGGCACGAATAAATCATGATTGTTTCCGGAGCCGTAAAGCTTTCACCCTTGTCAAGCAGCCAGTTGAAGTCAAATGAATTGATTCCCATAAATGCGCGGATTGTGTTATATGTATCCTTTTCGATTCCGGCTTCAAAGTTACCGCTGTAAAGCAGACTGAAACCGTAAACCTCGCCGCTTTCCTCCGTTGTTTCCTTTTTTGCAAGCGCAAAAAACGGACTGTGATGATGCGAACTGCTTCCGCGGCGGCTTTCGAGCTTCATCGTTCCGCTCATGAGGGGTTTTCTTTCAATATGACGTTCTCTTGCCCATGAGCCGACAAGATGGATAAGTTCAAATCCCTCATCCTTCATATCCATATTCATGCTCATAATTGCATTTATATCAATCGGCGAGTTTCCGCGGTTCACTGCACGGACGCTGCGCGCTATTGCATCATGCTTTTCGAATGCGGAATATGACAGAACCAGCTCAAGACCGGTAAGCTCATCGCGCATTGTGATTTCAAGCGTCTGAACAGCGCCGTTTTCTCCGTCATATGTTGCCGGAAGTCCGTCAAGCTGCTTCTTTCCGTCATAAATCTCATGACCGGTGTATTTCATTTTTGTGATTCTGCTGCCGTCCGCATACCTTGCATGGAATGACGGTTTGCGAATATCCGCGCTCCCGAAAAATGTATATTCCTGCATAACATGATCGGTTGACAGATTGTCAAACATGCTCTCGGTTTCATAGTTGCGCGAAGAGAAGCCTATGCCGCTTTCTACGGCGCGGAAGCCGATCCCTTTAATATTATCAAGCTTTTTTCCGTAATACAAATGTTCGAGAATATAGTCGCTCTTAAGGCGCATAACATATGATGTATTTTCCGTTGTAATATGGAAAATCTGTGTGCCGGTGTCAAAAGTAATCATATTATTCTCCCTTTCATTTTATCCTTCCGGTATAATATACCATGTGTGCAATTGTATGTCAACACAAATTTATTCTTCGTTTTCGTACGGAACGGCGGTAAATTCTTCGCCCGTTTTGGTGCAGACGGCGCTGCCGCGCGATATGTCTGCAATCATCTTTTCAAATCGGGGTTCCTCCCCCGTCCGAACACTGATATTCATTTTAACATCATCTTCAAAAAGCGTTTCTCCGCTTATAAAACCGCCGTTATTCACAGCATACTCAATCTTTCCGTAAGTTGTGTAGTCACAGGCAACGCGGTATGTTGTGCAGCTGAGCATATGAACTCTCTGTGCCGCGTCAATTCCTATTTTTGCACCTTTTCCGTAAGCACGGACAAGTCCGCCGGCACCGAGAAGCACACCGCCGAAGTACCGCGTTACCACAACGCAGATATCGGTAAGTCCGCCTTTTCTGATGACCTCAAGCACAGGAACGCCGGCAGTGCCTGCCGGTTCGCCGTCATCACTGTAGCGCATTATATTATTATCGCGGACTACATATGCATATACATTGTGCGATGCCTCACGGTTCGCAGTGCGCACCTCATTTATAAAAGCAATTGCCTCGTCCTCGTTTTTTACGGGTGCACAATATCCGATAAAGCGGCTTTTCCGTTCAACCATTTCAGCTTTGGCAGCTTTCAGCACCGTTTTATAATCGTTCATTTGCCGTCACCCTCCGTTATCCTCGGCAGATTCCAGCGAAAATATGCCGAAAGCAGCCTGATTGCAATTACCATGCACATACCGGAAAGCATTGCCGCATCCTTTCCGGCAATATTCCACAAAAGCGAAGCAAGGAGCGAGCCTGCAACCGATGCCGCCGCATATATGTGCTTTCTGAAAATATAAGGCATATCGCGCGCAAATATATCGCGCATCACTCCGCCGCCCACAGCCGTAAGTGCGCCGACAAAAACAAGCAGAAAGAGTCCGTGTTCGCCTGCGGAAACTGCCGAGGCAACACCCGACACGGAAAATGCACCCAAACCGACGGAATCTGCCGCAAACATGAGAAAACTGAATATTTTCCCGCTCTTTTCCGAAAATCTTCCCCGGAAAATATATGTAACAAATGCGGCAACCGACATAAAAACCGCCACCGCCGCATACACGGGATTGCGGAAAGTGTTGGGCGGAGTTATACCGAGAATAACGTCGCGTATAATTCCTCCGCCGACAGCTGTCGTCAGTCCGAGCACTATAACACCGAATAAATCCATATTCTTTTTTATTGCCGTAAGCGCGCCGGAAACTGCGAAAGCAGCTGTTCCGAGCAATTCAATCGCATATGCAATACTGTTCATGGAAAACCTCCGTTAACCGATTATATAATTTCTGATTGCAGCGTATGTTTTCTCATCTGCATAGAGTGTTACTTTTACGCCGTCATTTTCATAGCTTTCGGAAAGGATTACCTCGCTGTCATGAAGCTGCGCCGCCGTGCGGCTGTCGCTATATGGAATAAGTGCTGTAACACGCCGTTTTTTTCCGGGCAATGCATCCTCAAGCGTTTCGAGAAGCTTATCCATGCCCTCGCCCGTTTTTGCGCTGACATAAACGTAGTCGGTATATCTTCCCTCCGGTCGCGAAGCGGCAGGAGAAGCAATATCGCATTTATTAAAGACCGCAACAGTGCGCGATGCACGGCAGCCAAGCTCGCTCAAAAGCTTGTCAACAACGGCGATATGCACCTCTATATCCGGATCGGCACAGTCAATAACATGAACCAGGACATCGGCTGAAATTGCCTCGTCAAGCGTTGATTTAAACGCTTCTATCAGGTGATGCGGCAGCTTTCTGATAAATCCGACAGTATCGGTCAGAACTGCGTTTCTGCCATCCGAAAGCTCCAGCTTGCGCACCGTTGGGTCAAGCGTTGCAAAAAGCATATCCTTTGCAAAAACCTCCGCACCGGTAAAATAATTAAGAATTGTGCTTTTTCCTGCATTTGTATAACCGACAAGAGCTGCGGAATATGCATTTTCCTTTTCTCTGCGCGCTCTGAGAACCCTGCGCCTTTCCGTGATTTCCCGCAGCTGATCCTCAAGCGAATATATTCTTCTGTGAATGTGGCGGCGATCCGTTTCAAGCTTTGTTTCACCGGGACCGCGCGTTCCGATACCTCCGCCGAGCCTTGAAAGCTGCGTTCCCATGCCGGAAAGCCGCGGCAGATTATATTTAAGCTGAGCAAGCTCAACCTGTATTTTACCCTCACCCGAACGCGCACGCGACGCAAAAATGTCAAGAATAAGCGTACTTCTGTCAATTGTCCGCACACCTGTTATTTTTTCAATATTACGAATCTGACTGCCCGTCAGTTCATCGTCAAAAATAAGCAGCGTTGCGCCGAGTGCGCTGCATGCTTCGCGCAGCTCCTCCATTTTGCCCTCGCCGAAATACGTTGACGCCTCGGGATGTTCCTTGTTCTGAAGCATTTCCCCGACAACCTCCGCCGATGCCGTTTGCGCAAGCTCGCGAAGCTCTGCAATCGTTTCCTCCGTTGTATCATCCAAAACACTGTTTGTTCCCGTATGGACTCCGCACAGAATTGCGCGTTCCGTTTCTTTTTCTGTTTCGTGCAAGAAATATCCCTCCGATTTTCCTTTTATTTCTTAAAAAAAACTGTCATACTTTCACGCATGGGATAAAATAATAAATACCGAAGATATGAAGAGGTGAAAACTGATGTATAAACTATTTTATCTTGTAATTTCCTTTACACTTTGCGCCGCGCTCGGTCTTTTGCCGGCATGGCTTTGCTTCACGGCTGTTTTTATTTTATATGCATTTTTCAATATCAAACCGTCATTTTTATGGGAAATACCGATGGGCGCCGTTATTTCCGATATTTTCGTGAAGCTTTGCTCTGAATACGATTTTGAACTTTTTCGGATTCTTGCGGTTTTTGCGGCAGGTATTATCGCGCTGTCCTCACCGAAAAAGCTTTTGCTTTACCTGCCTGCTGCGGCAGCTTTGATATTTACGGAGGCTGATAATTCCGTCAGAATTTATATTCTGTCCGCTTTCATCTGGTGCGCCGCCGCGTCTGCCTTCAAAGAAAAACTTATTTTCCGGAAAAAATACTGTTGATTATTCTTCCCCGATATTATATAATTATTAATAATACTGCACCGCGGCGGGATGCATGCACTCTGCCGCGGTTATCGGAGAGGAATAATCATATGTTTATAAAAATAGCCGGACTTGTTATTGAAATAAAAAACAAACTTCCGTACACGGAAAGCTTTTGCCGCGACTACATAACCGACTGCACGAATTCGGATTTCACGGCAGAAGCAAGCAGCGCTGCAATGCGCAAGGCAATAGCGGAAAACCCCGAATTTCCGGACGGATATCTTGAATGTCTGGAAATATACCGCGTGATTTGCCGCAAAATTCTCGACTTTGATGCAATGCTGATGCACTGCGCCGCAATCGCCGTTGACGGACAGGCATACCTCTTCACGGCCGTGAGCGGTACAGGAAAAACAACGCACATATCGCTCTGGCTGAAAAAATTCGGCAGCCGCGCCGTTGTTGTCAACGGTGACAAGCCGATTTTAAGGCTGATTGATGATAAATTCTACGTTTGCGGAACACCATGGCGCGGCAAGGAAAATATGGGCGAAAATATGATTGCTCCTGTAAAGGGAATCTGCATTCTTGAGCGCGACAGCATGAATCACATTGAAAAAATTGACCCTGCCGCTGCAATACCAACGGTGATTACACAAACGCTGAGAACCAACGACATTGCCGAAATGGATAAAATGCTTACCTTGGCGGATAAGCTTTTAACGCGTGTTCCGTTTTACCGCCTCGGCTGCAACATGGAAAGTGAAGCCGCCGATGTTTCATTCGGAGGAATGAGCAGGAATTAGTCTGCAAGCACTCCCGTAAGCCTGCCGTTTTCTCTTCCCGTGATTTTCACTGCGTGAAGCTCGGAATCAAGCGGTCTTTTGCTGTTTACATAGATGCGCAGATAGTTTTTCGTAAGACCCTCGCTCACGCCGTCTGCGCTTTGTTCAAACAAAACGCTGTGAGTTCTTCCGATAAAAGATTCTTCAAATTCGGCGCGGATTCTTTCCGTTATTTCGGAAAGCTCTTTTGCGCGCCTTTCGCGCACATCCTTATTAATCTGTTTCATTTTGGCGGCAGCCGTTCCCTCCCGTTCTGAATATGGGAAAACGTGCACCCGTGCGAAGCGCGCCTTTTTCACAAATTCTATCGTTTCCTCAAATTCGCTGTCGGTTTCTCCGGGGAAGCCGCAGATAATATCGGTTGTTATCGCTGCGTCGGGCATCGCCCGGCGTATTTTTTCAACTGCCGAAAGATATTGCCCGGGCGTGTATTTCCTATTCATTCTTGCAAGCACTCCGGCACTTCCGCTTTGCAGCGAAATATGGAACTGGCGGCAAACCTTTTTATTCGCGGCAAGCAAGCCTATAAAAGCGTCATCGAAAATACGCGGATCAATGCTTCCGAGCCGCACACGCTCAATCCCGTTGATTTCCGAAACGCGGTTTATAATATCCCCGAGCGCAATATTTTCTTCCAAATCCTTGCCGTATGATGAAATGCTTATCCCGGTCAGCACAAGCTCGCGGAATCCGCTTTCCGCAAGGCGCGCCGCTTCGGCAAGAACATTCTCCGCCCTGCGCGAACGCACCGGTCCGCGCGCATAAGGAATTATGCAGTAGGAACAAAAGTTATTGCAGCCGTCCTCAATTTTTATATATGCACGTGTGCGCTCGGTTTCCCCCGCACATTCCATCTCTTCGTAAGTGCGCTCTTTCATTATATCAGCGCAATGCTCGGCATTTTCTCCGCGCATCACCGCTTCAACTAAGTCGCATATCAAGTGCCTGCCCGATGTTCCGATAACAACGTCCACCTCGGGCATGCCTTTAATATCCGCCGCCTTAACCTGCGCATAGCAACCCGTCACGGCAATCACAGCCGACGGGTTCATTTTTTTTGCGCGCCGAATCATTTGGCGGCTTTTCCGCTCTCCGATATTCGTAACGGAACAGGTATTTATAACATACACATCACATTTTTCGTCAAATGACGAAATTTCATAGCCGCGCTGTTTAAAAAGCTGCGCATAGCAATCCGCCTCATACTGATTGACCTTGCAGCCGAGCGCGCAAAATGCGACCTTCATCAAATCATTCCTCTGCGTCTGAGTTCATATGCCTTTAAAAGCGCAATACAGGTTTTTCCATCCGTTATTTCTCCGGAAAGAACCTTGTCAACAAGCGTTTCAAGCGGCACAAGCTCTGTTTCTATAAATTCATCCTCATCGGGATTTGCTGTTCCCTCATACAAATCGAATGCCGCATACATATGCAGCACCTCCGTGCAAAAACCGGGCGTTGGCTGCATATATCCAAGACTCACATACCGCCTTGCACACATTCCTGTTTCTTCCTCAAGCTCACGCTTTCCGCATTCAAGCGGATCTTCTCCCGGAAAAAGCTTACCTGCCGGGAGTTCATACAGATTTTTATCAAACGGGCGGCGATACTGCCACTCCATTATAACCTTTCCGTCATCCGTTATCGGAACAATGCAGACTCCGCCCGGATGCTCAACGATTTCGCGCGTTGCGGTATTTCCGAACGGCGTTGTAACCGTATCAACACGGAGCTTGATTATTTCTCCGTTGAAAATATAATCCTTTGACACTGTTTTTTCCTTAAAATCAGTTATTGAAGCCACGCGGCTTCACTCCTTTCCTTGGACAATGCGGCGCTTCGCCGCACAATAAATCACTTATTGTATCATACTATTTTTTATGCAAAAAGTCAACCGCATAAAGAGCCATTCACAAACATTTTCTTACTGTTTTAAGCCAAATTCTGCATTTCAAGGAAAACGCACTCCGTTCGGACGGATTCCGAGAGAGCTGAAAAACTGTTCGGATTCAACATTCACGCAGTAAAATTTTTTCAGAAAAACACTTGACTTTTTCAGAAAAAATCTGATATAATCCATTCCGCAATGAGTAGCGGAAACAAGCGTAAATCCAATTGTTTCCGCTGCTCATTATTTTTATATTCCGGAGGTATTTTATGGAACAGACAAAATCTTATCTTGAAACAGCGCCGCTCGGCGCTCTTATAAAAAAATATTCCGTGCCGTGCGTTATTTCGCTGATTGTCGCTGCACTTTACAATGTTGTCGATCAGCTGTTTATCGCAAATGCAAGCTATCTCGGCTCGTACGGGAATGCAGCGAACACTGTTGTGTTTCCCATAACCGTGGCAGCGCTCGGTATATCGGTTATGATTGGCGATGGCTGCTGCGCCTTTGCAAGTCTTTGCCACGGAAAAAAAGATTCTGCTACTGCGCGGAAAAGCATCGGCAGCGCAATTCTGCTTTGTATTCTGTCAAGCATTGTTCTGACAGTCATTTATCTTGCTTTTACCGACCCGATTTTAACAATTTTCGGAGGGAAAGCAAACAGTGAAACATTTAAATTCGCAAAGGAATACTATTTTTGGATTGTCCTCGGGATGCCGTTTTATATGTTCGGACAGGCAATGAATCCGATTATCCGTTCGGACGGCAGTCCCCGATTTGCCATGTTTGCAACCGTTTCCGGCGCCATTACAAATATTATTCTTGACCCAATCTTTATTTTTCCGCTGAAAATGGGAATGGCAGGCGCAGCAATTGCCACTGTTATCGGTCAGATCGTCACGGCGGCGTTCTCCGTTTGGTATCTTTTCCGGATGAAAACCTTTCATCTTGACAAAAGCTGCTTCGGATTTTTTGCAAAACCGATTAAAAAATTTCTTGCGCTCGGTCTGACGAGCTTTCTTGCGCAAATATCGCTTGTTTTATCGATGGCTGCGGTTCAGAATATGTGCACCAAGTACGGCGCTCTTGACCCTGTGTTTTCGCAGCAGGAATATTCGCAGATACCGCTCGCGGTGCTGGGTATAGTTATGAAATTCTTTCAGATAGCAATATCGGTTGCAATCGGCATTGCTGCCGGCTGTATTCCGATTGCAGGCTTCAATATGGGTGCGGAAAGACCCGACCGCGTAAGAAAACTGTTTATATACTTGCTTGCCGCCGAGGCTGCCGTTGGCGCGGCAGCACTGATTATTGTTGAACTATTCCCTCATGCGCTCATCGGTCTGTTTGGGGCAAGAAATGAAAGCTCGTTTTACACCGCTTTTGCGGTGCGAAGCTTCCGCATTTATCTTTGTACCATGGTTCTTGCAACGGTTAACAAAGGTACATTCATATATCTTCAGGCACTCGGAAAGGCTGTTGAGTCAACAATTGTTACCATGTCGCGCGAGATTGTGTTCGGCGTATCCCTTCCGATAATTTTCCCGATGTTTTGGGGACTGAACGGTATTCTTTACTCCTTCCCCGCCGCTGACATTATTACGTTTATTATTGCTCTTATCGTAATAGTAAAAACCTTTCGCGAGCTTGGCTCCGGCAGACATAACAATGCCGCAGTCTGATATTATCAGCGTATTGTGCGTTGACTTTTGCTGCCCGATGTGATAAAGTACAATAAAGAAAAAATAAGGGTGATTTTTATGAGGGTACGGGCGGTTATTGCAGAATTCAATCCTTTTCATTCAGGACACAGGCTGCTGCTTGATAAAATGCGAAACGGCGGCGCGGCTGTTATTGCGATTATGAGCGGCAATTTTGTTCAGCGCGGAGAATGTGCCGTCTTTGACAAAAAAATGCGCGCGGAAGCTGCCGTCCGCGGCGGTGCGGACCTCGTGATTGAGCTTCCGCTTGTTTATGCGCTCGGTGCTGCCGAAAGGTTTGCCTGCGGTGCTGTGGAGCTAACTGAATCGCTCGGCATTGCGGATGAGCTTTGGTTCGGCAGCGAGTGCGGCGATATTTCCGAGCTTGCATCTGCCGCTGAGCTTATTTCAAATGAAAGTGCAGCGTTTAAAAATTCATTGTCTGAAAAGCTTGCGGAGGGAAAATCTTTTCCGCGCGCACGTTTTGAAGCGCTCGGCGTTGACGGAAAGCTTTTGAAATCGCCCAATAATATTCTTGCGGTTGAATATATTGCTGCACTCGGCAAGCTCGGCTCACACATTGTTCCCGTTACAATAACGAGAGAAAATGCCGGCTATAATGATGATTCCGAGCAGGCGGCAGATTATTCCGCGTCCGCTGCGCGCAGATTGCTGAAAAAAAGCAGCGCAGCCGGCGCACTTTTCACAAACAGCCTTGACATCATGATTGCAGCAAAGCTGAAAACGGCAGACTGCGATTATCTGACGCAGTTTGCCGACTGCAACCGCGAAATTGCCGTGCGCCTGATAAAAGCCGCAAAATATAACACATTTGATGAAATACTTTCAGCCGCACTTTGCCGCCGATATACTGCCGGGCGGATTCGCCGTGTTATGTGCAATATTCTTGCGGCGAACACTTTCAGGAATTATCCGAAACCGAGTTATATTCGTCCGCTTGCATTTAATGAGCGTGGTGCGGCGCTTTTGAGAAGCATAAAAAAAAGCGCCGCCCTGCCTGTTGCAGCAAGGGGCGCACAGCTTAAACCGGATGAAATTTTTCAGCTTGAATGCCGCGGAAGCGATATTTATGCACTTGCGCGCGGACTTCCCGGCGGAAGTGAATTTTCGTTCGTTCCGCAGTTTATTTCTCAGCCTCGGCTTTGATTTTTGCACACATTTTTACAGCGGAGCTGATGTACCAGACCACAAGCGCAATCGCAAGCGCAGGCACAAGCAAGGATTTAAGCGGCAGGTGTCTGCTTGTAAAGGCAATGAATGTGCCGATGCCTAAAATTATTGCAAGAAAAATGTAGGAATCTATCAGCTTCATCATTGTAACAAACGCAAAAATGCGCTGCGAACCGAGATTTGACGCGGCGATTTTATCCGCGGTTTCCTTCGTGTAATTAATGCTTTTTGCTGCCGGAGTGAAATCGCGGATTTTTGTTTTCACAAGCCCAACCGCGTACTCGCGTATATGCGCTTCATTGTCATGAAAATAATCGTTAAAGCAAACTCTGTACTTTTTTGGATTATCGTTACTGATTATGACTCTTATTTTATCGCCCTTTACCCATAAATGAGCCTCGGTCGGTTTCATTTTAACCTTAAAGCGGCGGCCCTCGCCCTCGGCATGCAGCGTTACGGCGCGGTCAGCGCCTTTATTGCTGTTCGTAATGGTTGCCGACACCTCTTTGCCGGTGCTTATCCCCTCGCGCCCGGTTTTCGGGATGCGGTTGGCAATTGCACTGTAGCAGAGCAGCAAAACTAAAAGTATAATAATGAATGATGTCATTCCTATCCCCTCCGATTATCATTTTAACACGTTAAAATCTCAATTGCAAGTCCTTTATTACACGGCGGCAAGCATAATTCCGCATATTATCAGCAGTGCGCACAGAATTCTCTGAACACTGCCTTTTTCGCCGAACATTATGCGCCCGGCAATAATTGCCGCGATAACGGATGACTGCTTGATGAGGGTCATAACCGTAACGTAGCTGTTCGGATTTGAATTTGCAATAAACAGAGCTCTGTCACCGATTACAAAAATCACGCTGAGAATTATAATCCAGTAATTTGTCTTAAGCGTTGATATTCTGACCGGCGTTTTTGTTGCAGCAACATATGCCAGGTACATCAGCGACATGAAAAGCATGTACCAGAACTGAAGCTGTGAGCTTGTGACTGTTTTTGTCAGCCATTTATCCATTACGCCGGATGTTGCTGCAAGCAGACATGAAAAAACCGTCATTATTATGTAAACCGGACGAACATTTTCGCCGCTTCCCTTTTTGTGAAGATTCACAAGGATAAGTCCGAGAAGGACAAGCGCCAGTCCGCCCAAGCGCCGCGGCGTTGTTCCCTCTCCCATAACGGTTATTCCGAGAAGCGTTGCAAAAAGCACACGCGTCATATCCATAACGCCGTAGAATCCGACAGGCATATGCTTTATCGATGTGAATGAGCATATCCACGACAGGAAAACCAAAAATGATTTTATGAAAATGAAAAAGTAATATCGGTGCGGAACACCGAAAACATCACGTGATGTCGGAATAACAATGAGAAATCCGAGCAGTGTGTATAAAAACAAAACCTCAAACGTACCCGATTTTTCAAGCGCTTTTTTCTTGATACCCTCACGCGCGCCCTTGCAAATTCCGAATACCAGAGTAAAAAATACCCAACTCAATTTATGACCTCTTTCCGTTTCTGCTGCATACTGTAAAAGCCGTGAATGCCGCAGCATACACAATCGGGTAAACAATGCTCACAAACATTCCGGCTTTAAGACCGTTGTTACCCCAGACTTCCATAGAAGCGACAATACCCGTAATGTACGGCGCCGCAGAACAGCCTATATCTCCCGCCATTGCAATCGCGCCGTACATTGCCCCTCCGCCGTTCGGAAATTTTTCAGCTGCCAGAGAAACAATCCCCGGCCACATTACACTGATTGCATAGCCGCACAATGCGCAGCCCATAAGCGCTGCATACGGATTTTTCAAAAGTGACGCCGCCATGTAGCATAATACACACAGCAGGCTGTTTATGTAGACATGCAGATTGAAATTAAGTTTTTTGCCGTACATTCCATGAATGGTTCTGCCTATGCCCATAAAAAGGGCAAAAAGCGATGGTCCGAGCAAATCGCCGATGAATTTGCTTACACCGAGAGCCTCCTGCGCAAAGATTGACGACCATTGCGCCATTGGCTGTTCCGATGCACCTGCGCAGACCATGAGGACAAGTATGAGCACAAACCGGCGGGAAAAGAGCGTATCTCCGTCATCTCCTTTTCCATCAGTCTGCCGGCTTTCTCCGATTGGTTCTATAATCGGCGTTTTCACAAAGAAAAACGCATTAATGAGCGGCAGCAACCCCCAACACGGAGCAACTATGTACCATGATGATTCTCCGAACAGCGCTATGGCAACCGTTGTGATAAGGACAACCGCAAGCTGACCCCAGCAATAAAATGAATGAAGAAGAATCAGCGAGCCGCCTCCCTCGTCATCGGGAATTGCGGTCATAATCGGATTGATAACAACCTCAATAAGACCGGCTCCGATTGAATATATAACTGTTGCAAGGCAAAGGCCGAGATAATGATGTTCAATCTGTGCAAGTGCAGGCAGAGAAATAAGCCCGACAGCACAAAACAGCTGCGATGTCACAGCCGAAACTCTGTAGCTGATTTTATCAAGAAATGCTGCCGATATGACATCAACAATAAGCTGCGTCAAAAAATTTATCAAAGTCAAAAGTCCGAGCTGTGCATAGCTGATGCCAAAGGTTTTGCGGAATATTATAAACAAAAGCGGTGCAAGATTAATTGACACCGCTTGAGATATATACCCCGCGTAACAGCACTTCCGCGTGGTTTGGTAAGTCATATTTATGCAGTTGCACCCTCATCGCGTATAAGTTTGGGTGCGCTCCCTTCAAATGAATCTTTATCGAATATAGCGCGTTTAACAGCCTTATCCGACGGGATTTCGTACATAGCGTCCGAAAGAGTCTTTTCAACTATTGCGCGCAAACCGCGTGCCCCTGTTTCACGGTCGATTGCTTTCTGCGCTATATAGTTGAGCGCATCGTCCGTTATTTCAAGGTCAACGCCGTCAATCTCAAAAAGCTTTTTATACTGCTTTACAAGAGCATTCTTCGGTTCCGTAAGTATACGTTTAAGCGCTTCCTTGTCAAGCGATTCGAGCGTTACAACAACGGGAACGCGCCCGACAAGTTCGGGAATGAGTCCGAATTTCAGCAAATCCTGCGGTTCAACATGACTGATGCTTTCACCGACATTGCGCTGCACACGGCTTTTAACATTTGCACCGAATCCAACCTCTTGCTTTCCGATTCGCTTCTCAATAATTTTATCAAGACCGGAAAATGCTCCTCCGCATATAAACAAGATGTTTGTCGTATCAATCTGATAGAATTCCTGATGCGGATGCTTTCTTCCGCCCTGGGGAGGAACCGATGCAACCGTTCCCTCAAGAATTTTCAGAAGCGCCTGCTGAACGCCCTCACCGCTTACATCGCGCGTTATCGAAACATTTTCCGATTTTTTTGTTATCTTATCGATTTCATCGATATAAATAATTCCGCGCTCTGCCTTTTTAATGTCATAATCGGCAGCCTGAATGAGCTTCAGGAGGATATTTTCCACATCCTCGCCGACGTAACCTGCTTCGGTAAGCGTTGTTGCATCGGCAATGGCAAACGGAACCTCAAGCAAACGCGCCAGCGTTTGCGCAAGGAGTGTTTTTCCGCTGCCTGTAGGTCCAATCATAAGAATATTGCTTTTCTGCAATTCAACACCGTCCGTGCTGACAGGGGAACTGATTCGTTTGTAATGATTGTACACCGCGACTGCAAGATTTTTTTTCGCCGCATCCTGCCCGATTACATAGTCATCAAGAACCTTTTTTATTTCCTTGGGAACGGGAGTGTTCTCAGGCATACCCTCCGGCAAAGCTTCCTCTGCGGCACTGTCGAAATCGTCATATTCACCGTCAAGTATTTCAAAACAGGTTTCAATGCATTCGTCACAGATGTACACACCCGGACCTGCAACAAGGCGTTTTACCTCGTCATGGCTCTTTCCGCAGAATGAACACCTTATATCCTGATCATTATTTTTCGGCAAACAAATCAACCCTTCCAAATAAAATTACTTGCTCGATGTTATTATTTTGTCTATAAGACCGTAATCAAGCGCCTGCTGTGCAGTCATGAAATTGTCACGCTCAGTATCGCGAACAATTTCTTCAAGCGGTCTTCCCGTGTTTTCACTAAGAATTCTGTTGAGTTTATCTTTCATCGCAAGTATTCTGTCGGCATGGATTTTAATATCCGTTGCCTGCCCCTGCATTCCGCCGAGCGGCTGATGTATCATAATTTCGCTGTTGGGAAGCGCAAAACGCTTGCCTTTTGCGCCGGCGGAAAGAAGAAATGCACTCATGCTTGCTGCCATACCCACACATATCGTGGACACATCACACTTTATATAATTCATCGTATCGTAAATTGCCATGCCGGCAGTTATGCTGCCGCCGGGACTGTTGATGTACAGCATAATATCCTTGTCGGGATCTTCGCTTTCAAGAAAAAGCATCTGCGCAACAATTATGCTTGCGGTCGCATCGTTCACTTCCTCGCCGAAGAATATGATTCTGTCCTTCAAAAGGCGCGAAAAAATGTCGTATGAACGCTCCCCCTGACCTGTTTGTTCAATAACATAAGGAACCAAGCTCATTTTCTTACCTTCCTTTCCATAGCTCGTCAAGAATTACTCCTCCGTTTTTTTAGCGGCTGTTTTCTTTCTTGCTGTTGTTTTTTTTGCCGGCTTTTCAGCCTTTTCGTCATCGGCTGCTTCTGCCTTTTTTGTTGTCTTTCTTGTTGTTGTTTTCTTTGCGGGTTTCTTCTCGTCTGTGCTTGCAGCGGCTTTCTTTGCTGTTTTCTTTGCTTTGCCTTCCTTTGCCGCACCAACGATTATATCAACCGTCTTGCGCGCGATTATATCGCCTTTCATGCTTTCCTCGTTGCCCTGCATAATCTCTTTGACCTTGTCAAGTTCCATGTTATACATTTCGGCAAACTTTTTGTATTCCTCTTCAATGTCCTCATCCGTTACGTCAACATTTTCAGCCTTGGATATTGCAGTGATTACAAGATTGGTTTTAACGTTCTTAAGCGCACTGTCACGAAGCTGGCTGCGCAGTCCGTCCATCGTCATTCCGGTGAACTGAAGATACTGCTCAAGCGGCATTCCCTGGCTCTGCAAACGGTAGGAAATATCCTGAATCTGATTGTCAGTCTGCTGCTTTATCATACATTCGGGAACTTCTACCTCGGCATTTTCAACGGCAATGTCAATAACCGCATTTTCAAATGCGTGCTTTGCTTCCTCATCCTTTGCTTTCTGAAGCTTTTCCTTGGTATCCTTTTTAAGCTCGTCAAGCGTATCAAACTCGCTTACGTCCTTTGCAAATTCATCGTCAAGCTCGGGAAGCTCTTTCTTCTCTGCCTTGTGAACCTTGCACTTAAACACGGCTTCCTTACCCTTAAGATTCTCCGCATGATAATCTTCGGGGAAAGTTACGTTAACGTCAAAATCTTCTCCGATTTTCTTGCCTGCAACCTGTTCTTCAAAACCGGGAATAAAGTTTCCGCTGCCGAGAACAAGGCTGTAGTTTTCACCCTTGCCGCCGTCAAAAGCTTCACCGTCAACATATCCGTCAAAGTCAAGATCAACCTTGTCGCCCATCTCGCAAATGCCGTCTTCAACCGTTGTAACGCGTGCTGCATTATCCTGCATCTTTTTGATTTCGGCGTCAATATCCTCGTCCGTTACATTATTGCCCTGTTTTTCAGCCGTTATACCCTTATAATCACCGAGTTTAACCTCAGGTCTTACGGTAACAAGCGCACTGAATACAAAGTTTTCGCCTTTTTCAAGCTTAACTATATCAACTTCAGGCATTTCAACGGGGTCTATCTTTGCTTCCGTCACTGCTTCATCATATGCATCGGGGATTACAAAGTTTATAGCGTCATCATAAAAAACGGCTTCTGTATAATATTTCTCAATGATTTTTCTGGGTGCGTGACCCTTTCTGAATCCCGGAATATTAATCTTCTTCACATTTTTCTTGTAGCTTTTCTCCATTGCAGCTTCAAATTTTTCGCTGTCAACTTCAATTTCGAGGTACATTCTCTTGTCCTCGCGCTGCTCAACCTTTAATACCTTCATACTCGTTTCCTCCTATTGTTCCGTGCACTGAATCATGCACACATCAACTCATATTTATATCATAATATCGGTTATTTTGCAAGTGTTTTTTTAAATTTTACCTTTAAATTATCAGCTTTGGCGTAAATTTCAGAAAATCGGCCGATACAAGGCTGCAGTTTTTGTATATTGTGCGGTATTCGGCAGCCTTTCTGCCATGCAGATGTCCGAAAATGCAGCAATGCACATTATAGCGAACCATAAGCTCAACAAATGCGTCATCGGGCGGATAATGCAGCGCCGCAACAATCGTTTCGGACAATTGTGCCGCTGCTTTGAGAGACGTTTCAAGCCGCATAAGCTCGCGCATATATATTTTTTCGTCCTCAGCTTTAAAATTTTTATCAAGCGGTGAAATCCATCCGCGCGTTCCGCACACGGCTGTGCCGCCGCACAGAAACGCGTTGTTCTGCAAAAAACGAACGCTTGAAAAGCCATGCTCCGTTTTAAATTTTTCAAGCTTTGCAAGAGTTGTCCACCAATAATCGTGATTCCCCTTGGAAAGCAGCTTCGTTCCCGGCAGTTTTTCGATAAAGCGAAAATCAGCAATACTTTCCTCAAGATATGTTGCCCACGAAAAATCGCCGTTTATAATAACAAAATCGTCATCCGAAACCGTATTTTTCCAGTTTGTTTCTATCCGTTCGACATAATTCTCCCACCCGACTCCGAACACATTCATCGGTTTGTCAATACCGAGCGGCAGATGCAAATCGCTTAATGCATAAATTGCCATAAATATCACCGTATAATAATTATTATCAGCAGAATACTATAAATGTAATCAAGAATTGACGTATCAATGAACTTTTCACGGATATCTCAATTCCTGACTTACAATTAAATTTACAGAGGTGAATACAATGAGCATTTCAAAATCAGGTAAACCGGCAGAGGGTGTGCATTGCGTTGTAAGTGCATGCACCTATCATTCAACCGGCGATGAATGCCTTGCGGGGCATATCACAATCGGTGACCACAGTGCAAAGGCAAAATCCGAAACAGACTGTGAAACCTTTGTAAAGAAAGACGGCTGCGGCTGCTGAATATAAGCAGCAACAGTCGGGGGCTGCGGCAAAATGCGATTTCATTTTGCCGCAGTTTTTTTGCGTTCCGGCACTTTTTACACACTCATTTTGTTATTTATTGAGGAACTCACTTATAACGGCTTTCATCTGTGATTTGTCACAAACCATTTCGAAGCGCACTTCCTTTTCCTCCAGGCTCTTCAGTGACGCCGGTATCCTCAAATCATACTTTTCACTCAAACGCTCAAGCAGTCGGAATTCATCCATATCTCCGATAGCCTCGCTGCCTTCAAGTGCAGAGAGCACATCTCCGTTAAACTTAAACGGACTTGCTGTTGAGGCAATAATTGTTTTAGCCGTATCCCCGGTTTTTTCGGCATATTCATTGTAAACGCTCACTGCAACCGCGGTATGCGTATCCGTTACATATCCGTACTTGTCATACGTTTCCTTAATTGTGCGGGCGCATTCCCCGTCATCGGCGCAGCCGCCGTAAAAACATTCTTTAACTGCATTTTTGATTTTATCGGACACAGTGTACTTTCCGTCTGTCCTGAGCTTTTCCATATAACTCTTTACTTCCTCGGCATTTTCATCGGAAAGCATATACAGAAGCCTTTCAAGATTTGATGAAATTAAAATATCCATCGACGGTGAGCTTGTCACGAAAAATTCACGGTTTTTGTCGTATGTTCCCGTATTTATGAAGTCAGTCAGTACATTATTTTTATTTGACGCACATATAAGCTTTTTTATCGGCAATCCCATGCGCTTTGCATAATATGCTGCAAGGATATTTCCGAAATTACCCGTCGGCACACAAACGTTCACCTCTGTTCCGGCTTCAATTTCTCCGCCCTTAATCATATCGCAGTATGCGGAAAAATAATATACAATCTGCGGAACAAGTCTGCCCCAGTTGATTGAATTTGCCGAGCTGAGAGCTTTCTTGCCGGCAGCGAGTGTATTTGCATATTCTTCATCGGTAAAAATTGCTTTAACACCGCTCTGAGCATCATCAAAATTACCGTTCACCGCGCTTACAAAAACGTTTTCACCCTCCTGAGTGCACATTTGCAGTCTTTGAATACTGCTTACACCGTCATCCGGGAAGAATACAACAATTTTTGTTCCCTCAACATTTTTAAAACCTTCAAGCGCAGCTTTACCGGTGTCGCCGCTTGTTGCAACGAGAATCACCGTTTCCCTGTCCAGTCCGAGTTTTTTTACGGAGGTTGTCAGAAGATGCGGCAAAATCTGAAGCGCCATATCCTTGAAGGCACATGTCGGTCCGTGCCACAGTTCCAATATATAACAGCTGTCATTGAGCTTGTATACAGGGGCAATTGTATTCGTTTCAAATTTTTCCTTAGTGTACGCCGCTTTGATGCATGACTCCAGTTCTTCTGCGCTGAAATCGGTCAGAAATCTGCCTAAGATTTCCTTTGCACGTTCAACATATGTCATATCTGCCATGTAACGGATATTGTCCGTTGAAATTACGGGCAGGCTCTCCGGCACAAACAGACCGCCGTCAGGAGAAAGTCCCTTTGCAATCGCAACGGCGCTTTTAACACTCACGCTGCTGTCACGTGTGCTTTTGTAATTCATATGATTCACCCCTTTACAACAATATTCACAAGCTTTCCGGGAACGGCAATAACCTTGACAACGTTTTTGCCCTCCGCAAGCGCTTTAACCTCACTGTTATTCATAACTGTGTCCTCAAGTGCAGCCTTATCAAGTCCTGCCGGAATGTTGAGCTTCATGCGCACCTTACCGTTGAGCTGAACAACGATTTCAATTTCATCGTCAACCGTTTTGTTCTCATCATAATCCGGCCATGCCTGCTCGGAAAGAATCCCCTTGCAGCCGGTGAGCTGCCAAAGCTCCTCCGTTATATGCGGCGCCGTGGGATTAAGCAGAATAAGGAATTTTCCGAATGCTTCGCGGTTTATCTTTCCTTCCTTGTAAACCTCGTTTATAAATGTCATCAGCGCAGCAATAGCCGTGTTGAATTTCATCCTCTCAATATCAGCCGTAACCTTCTTAATTGTCTTATGAAGCGCTTTGTCAAGACTGTCGGACGGTTTTTCATCCGTTACCATGGACTGAACTGCCCACACTCTTTCCATGAACTTATAACAGCCTTTAACGCCGTTCATTGACCACGGAGTTGCCTGGTCAAATGCCCCGATAAACATTTCATAGGTACGGAAAGTGTCTGCGCCGAATTCGTTTACTATGTCGTCAGGGTTTATTACATTGCCGCGGCTCTTGCTCATTTTTTCATTATTTTCACCGAGAATCATTCCGTGGCTTGTTCTTTTTGCATACGGCTCTTTTGTCGGAACAACACCGATGTCATACAGGAACTTGTGCCAGAATCTTGAATAGAGAAGATGCAGCGTTGTATGCTCCATGCCGCCGTTATACCAGTCAACCGGAAGCCAATAATTAAGTTCTTCGGGAGAAGCAAGGCATTTGTCATTGTGAGGATCAATATAGCGCAGGAAATACCAGCTGCTGCCTGCCCACTGAGGCATTGTATCGGTTTCGCGCTTTGCGTCTCCTCCGCACTTGGGGCATTTGCAGTTAACCCAATCGGTGATTTTTGCAAGCGGCGATTCACCATCGTCTGTAAGCTCATAGCTTTCAACATTCGGCAGTCTGAGCGGAAGCTCATCTTCGGGAATCGGAACCCATCCGCATTTTTCGCACCTGACAAGAGGAATCGGCTCGCCCCAGTAACGCTGACGGCTGAACACCCAGTCGCGCAGCTTATAGTTAACCTTGCGGTGTCCTTTACCCTCATGCTCAAGCTTGTCAATTATTTTTTCAATTGCTTCTTTGCATGTTAATCCGTCTAACTCTCCTGAATTAACCATTTTTCCGGAGGAAACGTCCGTAAATACCTGCTCGTTTACATCAACATCGCAGTCAACAACCTTTATAATCGGAAGATTAAACTTTTTCGCAAATTCCCAGTCACGCTCATCGTGTGCCGGAACAGCCATGATTGCACCCGTTCCGTAGGACATAAGAACATAGTCGCTTATCCAAACGGGGATTTCCCTGCCGTTTACGGGATTTGTCGCCGTGATTCCCTTAAGCGGAGCGCCTGTTTTGTCCTTTACAAGCTCTGTGCGTTCAAAATCGCTCTTTCTTGCCGCAGCTGCGCGGTACGCGAGAACCTCGTCCTTATTTTCGATTTTGTCAATATATTTATCTATAAACGGATGCTCCGGTGAAAGAACCATGTATGTTGCACCGTAAAGAGTGTCGGGGCGCGTTGTATAAACCGTCAGTTTATCGCCCGTGTTCAGTATGAAATCAACCTCGGCGCCGCTGCTTCTTCCGATCCAGTTTTTCTGCTGAATCTTTACCTTTTCAATATAATCAAGATTATCAAGATCATCAATCAGACGCTGAGCATATTTTGTTATTCCAAGCATCCACTGACTTTTAAGCTTTTGCACAACTTCGCCGCCGCAGCGCTCACAAACTCCGTTGACAACCTCCTCGTTCGCAAGTCCGCATTTGCAGCTTGTGCACCAGTTTATCGGCATTTCCTGCTTATAAGCAAGACCTTTCTCGAACATTTTAAGGAATATCCACTGCGTCCATTTATAGTACGACGGATCGGTTGTATTTATCTCCCTGTCCCAGTCAAATGAAAAGCCGAGGCTTTTGAGCTGGCGCTTGAAGTTTGCAATGTTATCCTTTGTAACCTTTGAGGGATGAATTTTGTTTTTAATCGCATAATTCTCTGTGGGCAGACCGAAAGCATCCCATCCCATCGGATAAAGTACATTATATCCTTCCATGCGGCGCTTTCTTGCAACTATATCAAGCGCCGTATAGCTTCTCGGGTGACCAACATGAAGTCCCTGCCCTGACGGATACGGAAATTCCACAAGCGCATAGAATTTCGGTTTTGACTTATCGGTTCCCGCAGCAAAAGACTTATGCTCGTCCCAGTATGTCTGCCACTTTTTTTCAATCTGCTTAAAATTATAATTCATCACTATCATTTCCTTTCTCCGGAATCAATCCGAGGTCAATCTTCTTTGCGTCTGCCCACAGATTGTCCAATCCGTAAAAATCGCGCATTTGTCTGCTGAATATATGAACCATAACGCCGTCAAAATCAACCACAATCCACCCGGCATTTTTTATTCCCTCAATGTGCAGCGGAGGGCATCCGTCCTTTGCCATTCCCTCGCAAACCGCGTCATACAGGGCATTCATCTGCGGCGTTGAACCGGCAGTGCATATCACAAAGTACTCCGCAATTATTGTAGAGCCGCATAGGTCAAGCGCAATTATGTCATATGCTTTTTTTGAATCGAGCAGCTCTGCCGCTCTTTTTACCTTTTCAAGTTCAGTCATTTGCAGCCCTCCTGTGTTCTATGAGATAGTTTCTCGCATAAACCGAATCGGGATGAATAAGCGTTCCTTTTTTTACAACATGCTTAATCGAACAGCCGATTGCATAAATCAGCGCTTCATCGGGATCTGTTTCGACAAGCCGGCGTATCTCAGCTGCCTGTTCCATAACGCGCCCCGGCTCTGTCATATCGGCAATATATATAAGTTTTTCAAGCGGAGTCATTGCTGCGTGCGCCGTTGTGTGATAATAAATTGCGCTGAGAATTTCCTCATCCTCAATGCCATAGTCACGCCTGGCAACTGCCGCACCCAAAAACGCATGGACAAGCGCGCGTTCCTGCTTTGCATACTCGTCAAGCTCAACTCCGTACCGCCTGCAGATATCCGTGAAGCTTTCACCGCTTTTTTCATCAAGATTTTTCGCGCAGTCATGCAAAAGCGCCGCCGTTCTTGCTTTTTTCACATCAACTCCGAATTTCGGCGCAAGGCGCACCGCCTCGTCCGCAACTCCGAGAGTATGGAGAAAACGCCTCTCTTTCTGCGTTTTCTTCAGTTTTTTGATAATCTCACTTTCCGTCAAAGCACTTACCTCAGTCCATATATATTTTTTTATTTATTATATAATCAAATACCGCTTTTGGCAATAAGTTTTTGACATCTTTTCCGTTTTTTATTCTTTCACGAATATTGCTCGACGAAATATGCACCGGTTTCATTTGAATTTCAACCGCCGGCGGCAGAATTTCCGCGCCGTTACGCGGAAAAACAAGCAAAGTACAAACGGCTGTAATGCGCTGCGGCTCATGCCATGATGACAGGTCGTTGTACGAATCGTCGCCGATTATAAAAAACAGCTCGTCCTTTTTATAAACCGATTTGAAATATTCGGCTGTATCGGCGCTGTATGAAACCTCGGTTCTTTTAAGCTCGTAATCGCTTATTTCCATTTTAATTTCATCTTTTATGGCAAGACGGAGCATATTAAAGCGGTCATCGCGTGAAATATGCGTTTCCGCTTTATGCGGCGCATTTCCCGACGGAATGAATATAAGCCTGTCAAGCTTTGCTGCCTGCAGCGCTGCACGCGCAACTGCCATATGTCCGTTATGCACGGGATTAAACGCACCTCCGTAGAGACCGATACGCATTTTTCGTCACCTCGGAAGCTCTATAATATTATCTTTCTTAGCGCGGCGGTAAACAACAGCCTTATTTCCAATGCACTGAACCGGTTCGGCATTAATGCTTTCGCATATTTTTTCGCAAGCCTCACGCGCCGACATAAACGATGTTTCCAAAACCGTAATCTTTATAAGTTCACGCTTTTCGATTACATAGTCTATTTCGGAAATAATCTTCTCTGTCAGTCCGCCTTTTCCTATCTGGAAAATTGCATTTTCTTTATTTGCAAGTCCGCGCAGATAAGCGCGTTGTTTTGAAGTCAGCATATTCTACTCCTCATAATCAAATTCAAGCTCGTACATTTTAACCGGGTCACCCTCGGAGCAGCCGGCATTTTCAAGCGCCTCAATTATGCCCTTTCTGCGCAGCGCAAGCTGAAAATACTGCAGGCTTTCTCCGTCATTAAAATCAGTATGCCGGAGAAGCTTTTCAATATACGGACCTTCGACAATATAAACTCCGTTTTCCTTATTAACGGTGAACGGCTCTGCGGTTTCTTCTTCATCCTCAAATTCGGGTTCGTAAACCGTTACAGGTGCAAGGCTGTCAAGCATTGACGCCGCGCAGCCGACAAGTTCTTTAACACCCTTATGCGTTGCAGCGCTTATTTCAAACAATTTAAGACCCTTATCCTCTATATATTTGCGAAAATTGTCAAGAAGTGAGCTGTCCGCCGCGATATCTGTTTTATTAGCCGCAACAATCTGCGGAAGCTTTGCCAGCGATTCGCTGTAAAGCTCAAGCTCGCGGTTTATCTTTTCAAAATCCTCAATCGGGTCGCGCCCCTCTATTCCCGAAACATCCACAACGTGAATAATAAGACGCGTTCTTTCTATATGGCGCAGAAATTCATGCCCTAATCCTACGCCCTCATGAGCGCCTTCAATAAGACCGGGAATATCGGCAAGAACAAAGCTTTTGCCCTCACCCACGCTTACCACTCCGAGATTCGGTTCAAGCGTTGTGAAATGGTAATTTGCAATTTTAGGACGTGCCGCACTCACTGCTGCAAGCAAGGTAGATTTCCCCACATTCGGAAAACCCGCTAATCCCACATCAGCAATAAGCTTAAGTTCGAGAATGACATCGTATTCCTGCCCCGGTAAGCCATCCTTTGCAAATTTCGGCGCCTGGCGCGTTGAAGTGGCAAAATGAACATTGCCCCATCCGCCGTTGCCGCCGCGCGCTGCCACAAACTCCTCACCGTCAAATGACATATCTTTCATTATCTTTCCGCTTTTTTCTTCACGGATAACCGTTCCTACGGGGAGCTTGATATAAAGATCCTCTCCCTTTTTGCCAAAGCTGTTGCGCGCACGGCCATCCTCTCCGTTTTGCGCGGAATAATTTTTTTTGTGCGAAAAATCATACAGTGTACTCATTGTTTTATCAGCAACAAAGACAATATTTCCGCCTTTCCCGCCGTCACCTCCGTCGGGTCCGCCTGCCGGAACATATTTTTCGCGGTGGAACGAAACAAGTCCGTTACCGCCGTTGCCTGCCTTTATATGAATCTGAGCTTTATCGGTAAACATTAAATTCTCCTCCGCTTCTGCGCTCCGAATTACTTAATATATAAAATGAAAGACTTTATTTCTGCTCTGCATCGTCATTGCGGTGCGCTCCAAGTATCTTTCATGCGTGCGCAATTTTTTTGCATAGAAAAAAGAAAAGCTCGGAAGAATCCGAGCTTTCTATAAGGTTTACGCAGTGTAAACGCTTACCTGCTTCTTTTTCTTGCCCATACGCTCGAACTTAACCTTACCGTCAACAAGAGCATACAAGGTGTCATCGCTACCCTTACCTACATTAACACCGGGATGAATCTTAGTTCCTCTCTGACGAACGAGAATATTACCTGCGAGAACTGCCTGTCCGTCGGCACGTTTTGCACCGAGACGCTTAGACTCGCTGTCACGGCCGTTCTTTGTCGAACCAACACCCTTTTTATGAGCGAATAACTGTATATTTAATGCAAACACTGTGTTTCACTCCTCTCGATACGCTTATCTAACCGCGCTTTGCGCGCGTCATAAAAATACGTTTTTTATATTGCAGCGACAGCTCCGATACAGTATATATCAAGCTGTTCAAAACGGCGTCCGCACCGCTGCGCTTTTCAGATATTACGCAATGAACAAACCCGTTCTCCTGCGTATATTTAAGCTTTGCCAGCTTGCCGCGTTCAATTCCGTTTATAGCCATCCATACAGCTGTCGAAACAGCTGCGCACACAATATCGCTGCCGCATTGTGCCATTGCCGAATGGCCTTTCACCGTGAATTCGGTGACATTTCCGTTATCATCGCATACAGCCTGAAACTTAATCATGGCTTACGCGTTGATTTTCGTGATCTCAACCTTTGTGTAAGGCTGACGATGACCGGTCTTATTTCTGTAACCTTTTTTGGACTTCATCTTGAAGATAATAACCTTCTTGCCCTTGGTCTGACCGACAATCTTAGCATTTACGCTTGCGCCCGAAACTACAGGCGAACCTGCCGTAAACTTACCCTCACCGCCGATTGCAAGAACCTGGTCAAAAGTTACTTCAGCGCCTGCTTCGCCATCGATTTTCTCGATGAAAACAACATCGCCCTCTTTAACCTGGTACTGCTTTCCGCCGGTTTTAATTACTGCGTACATTTGTTGCACCTCCCGTTAAAACAGACTCGCTATTAAGGCAGCACATGCTTTAAGCCTTTTCTACGCGGTTACTGTAGTAGTTTACCACATTTATGTTGCATTGTCAAGCATTTTTATCTGAAAAATAACAAAACCGGAAAAATCCCGCTCCGCTTTGGCGGAACGGGATTTTTTATCAGTTATTGATAAGATATATTACTTTTGCCGTGTGAGATTCTTTAGAGTTTCCAGATCCCGAAATCATTATGATTCGGCTTGTGTTATCAGCATCCATATCATAGATGGAATCAATCGTTTCAAGCTTGTTTATATCACCGCGGTCTGTAAGCTCATAGATTTTTGTACCGCTGCCCACTAAAACATTGAGTGCTTTATCTGCACTCTTATATACAGATTCTTCAACATTATCGTCTTTTGTCCAGAAAGTCAGCATCATTTTCTTTTCTTCAGTATTAACCGATATGGGCATACCGTAACGGATTGTCTGTGATGAACCGTACGAAGCTACATAGTTTCTTGCCTGTTTTGCATCCTGCTCCGTATCAAAGCTCTGTGCCTGTTTCGGATTGCTTGCATCGTACCAAATCTGAATTGCAATGGCCTCACCGGTTGAATCTGTGATATATCTTATAAGGTCACCCTTCTCAACTTCATCGGCATTTACGCATGTCGAATCAATGGAAGTCTTAAATTTATCGTCAGACACGGTTACCTGTGAAATATCAGCCGAAGTATTCTTATATCCTTCAAGAACAATGTTATCACCGGAATTGGAAATCTTCGTTACAATCATGAACGGAGACGAACCCGTGAAGTTGTAAGACGGATTGTTAGCATAAACAATTACAAATCCGGCTTTTTTGCTCGATACTGATGTATCAATGTTAAATGCTTCAATATACTTGTCGCCGGTAACCTGGAACGCCGTTGAAGACGAAAGCTTTGCATATTCCGTGTCAGCTGTTCTGTCATCGGGAACATAAATAATTGTCGTTGACGTGCCAACTGTGAACGAACCGTATGTCGGATTGGAAAGGCTGGTTGTGTTTGATACCTTGGTTTTCTTTCCGCTCTCAAGCTTTACATCGTAAGAGAAGCTGTCAGCCGTGCCGCCTTCACCTGTTTCAACAGTATCGATAGAGTCAATTGTTGTACCGGAAATCGAGTATCTTACAGGCTGGCAGTAATACTCACCGCTGAGCGCCTTAGCTCCCCAGCCGGGTGCTGCACTGTTATATGCGGCGCTTGCAGTCTGTGCGGTTTCGGCAAGTCTGTCAACAGCCTCCGAATCGCTGTATTTCTTACCGTCAAGCTTAACATTTGCCTTAAGCGTATACTTAACATCCTTGCCATCCTGTGTGAACAGTCTTACAAGGTAATTGCTGCTGTTTTTGTCCTTTCCGGCAGAAATAATATAACCGTACTTATATGTTCCGCCTGTTGAGGAATTATACTTAACAGCTGCAATCTGACCCATATAATCAAGGTAGTAGGAATACGTTTCGCTCAGTTCAAACGGAGCTTTTTCCTCATCCTTTGTCGTTTCGGGGGTATAGTTAAGGTAATTGTATGCAAGCTGAAGCGCAGTATCGTTAATTTCGATTTCGCGCTCATCATCTGTTTTTGATGTTACCTTACCCGATTTAACGCCCTTTGTAACAAATATTTTGTTAAGCGCGTTTCCGTCAGCTCCCTCAGGCGACTGCAAAAGGTTGATTACATCATATGCAGTAAGAGAAAGCGAATCATAAGCCGTTTTCTTTCCGCCGACATAGATTTCCGGAATAGCGCTCGTTTTCTGCGGAACCTCATAATAGTTATTCGCGCCGAGCTTCTGATTATACTTAAAGTAAATCTTTCTGTTGGTTCTGTCAAAGCTGTTTACAACAAATACATCAAAGCTTGTTACCTTTGTAACCTTTGTTGATCCTGCCTCAACATATTCAATATAGCCGCTCTTAAGCTGATACTTGCCGCCGTTCTTTACAAGATCCTCGGCTTTCATATCCGTTACAAGCTTACCGTTATAAATGAAAATGCTGTCGCCTATCGAAATGCTGTTCGATTTACCTTTTTCATCGTCATATTTAACGATTCCGCCGGAAACTGAGGTGATGTCACCCTCATTGATTCTCGTTACCGTTGTGTTACGCTCTTCAAGACGAACAAGCTGATCAGCCTTGCTGTCAAAATAAGCACGTACGCGTTTTCCGACAATATCTTCAAGGTTTACCGAGTTCTGAACACTCGAAGACATTTCGTAAACCTTTTCATCATCGGAAGATTTAATGCGGATCTCTGCCTTGCTGATGTCAACGAACTGCTTGTCCAGACCCGTGTAATACGTTCCTGTTACCGTTCCGTCGATTTCCTCATACTTGTTGCTGTCGCTGCTGCTGTCTTTCTCGTAGCTTACATTACCGTTTTTATCGGTAACAACCTTGATGGGCGGTGCATCAACCGCATTGCTTACAAGAACCGCAACCGTTCCGCGCGTTGCCGCTTCCGTAACATTTGCGCTGATTGCATTTTTCGTTATATTGTTCTTGTTTGCAGCGGAAATATAGCCGGATGACCATGTAACCGTTGCCGGCTGAGTCTTTTTAAGAAGATTCAGTTCGCTTTCCGCAATGGGAGTGTACCCGATTGCGCAGATAATCATTTTAACAGCCTGTTCATATGTAACAGGCTCAGCAGCTCTGAACGTTCCGTCCTCAAAGCCGTTGATAATTTTTGCATCGACAGCCGCCTTAACGTACGGGCGAGCCCATGCTCTGGACGAATCGTTGTCCAAATCCGAAAATCCTGTAACGGCATCGGTTCCGAGAGATGTGTCGATTTTATTAAAACGTGCAATAACTGCTGCAAATTCCGCTCTTGTTATCTCCCCGTCCGGCTTAAATGTTCCGTCCGGATAACCGGAAAGGATGCCGTAGGTCACAAGCTTTGCAACCGAGTCTCCGACAACCGTTCCCGTTTGAACATCGGAAAATGTAGTTGTTGAATT
The DNA here is from genome assembly GCA_934454525.1 of uncultured Clostridia bacterium. GTDB lineage: Bacteria > Bacillota > Clostridia > UMGS1883 > UMGS1883 > UMGS1883. Next base: position 61,362 of record CAKSFM010000005.1, on the reverse strand, counting down.
AACTGTTTCGCTCGTTGCCCCGGCGGATGTTGCTGCCGTTGTGTCTGCCGCCGTATCAGCCGCAAAGACGCACACGGATGACAAAATCATCGCAAACGCCAAAGCAAGTGCAAGAAATGTTTTTGAAGTTCTCATAATGCCTCTCCTTTGCAGTGTATAATTTGTTTCGGTACTGCATATACATTGTACATTGTAATGCAGAAAAAGTCAATAGTCTTATTTCTTAAATTTATCTTAAATATATTCATTTTGTGGAAATTTTCTCTTTCTCTTTTCTTTTTCTTGTGAAACCTGCCGATAAGAATGCAATTCCTCCCAGCACACATAAAAGCGCCACAAGCTGCGAAACGCGGATATTGCCCCAGTACAGGCTGTCAGTGCGCATACCTTCAATAAAAAATCTTCCCGCACCGTACCATGTCAGATATGAAAAGAATACAAATCCGTCAAACGGCTTTTTTCTGCTGAGAAAATGCAGGATAACAAACCCTGCGGCGTTCCAGAGCGATTCATACAGAAACGTCGGGTGCACCGGCGATGCTCCGTTTATGCTCATCCCCCACGGAAGCGAGCACGGACCGCCGAAAGCTTCGCAGTTCACAAAATTCCCCCATCTGCCTATTGCCTGACCAATCAGAAGTCCCATGCAGCAAATATCGAACATTTTCAGAACGCTGCGTTTTTTTGCGCGGAAAAATATCCATGCGGTCAGCACGGCGCCGATGACCGCGCCGTATATGGCAATGCCGCCTTCCCAAATATAGAAAATGCTTTTTAAATCGTCCTTATAATCGTCCCATGAAAAAATCACGTAATATGTACGCGCAAATATAACCGATACGGGGATTGCATACAGCACCAAATCCGAGATAAGATCGGGATTTTCCCCCACGCGCTTTGCCTCGGCGCGGCAATAAAGCACGGCGAGCACTATGCCCAGCGCAATAATAATGCCGTACCAGTGAATGCCGCCGCCGAGGAAACTATAGCGAAACGCAACCGGATCAATGTTAAATTCAAGCCCGAGCTTGGGAAAGGATATATTATTCATATCATTTTTTTCGGCAGCACAACCGACAGACTGCCGCACTCCTTATCAAACAGTTCTTTTATTCGCGCGTCGGCTTCCTCAGCGGTCAGCGACATGCAGATTTCAGGGTAATCAAACAATTCCACTCCGCGGTGAAATGCAAACATATACTCATTTCCGAGTTCTTCAACACTGTCAAAGGACGCAGCATTCGAACCGAAAAGAACTTTTTTCGCACGTTCAAACGATTCACGGTCTATTCCGTTTGCCGAAGCCTCGGAAGCGGTTTTATATATTTCGGCTTCAACCGCCCTCGGATCGCGGGATTCTCCGCTGATTGCAGCATAACCGAAGCTGTCTTCATATTCGTAAAAAGCCGCAAAGCTTTTGTTTATAAGTCCGCTGTCATAAAGTCGGCGGTAAAACGGACTGCTTTTCCCGAAAAGGACGCGCAGAATGCAGCTTGTGAGGATTTCTCTCCTCAGCATATCCGAACCGCTGCCGCCGACTTCTTTATCCTTGAAACCAAGCATAAACATCGGCATCGGAATATCAAAATGCGCTTCAATGTATTTTTGATTTACCGTCCGCGGTTCATCGGGAAACACCTGAACAATACTGCCCTGTGTTTTTTCGGTTTTTATGTGTTTATCCACAAGCCCTGCAATGCGCTGTTCGTCGAGATCTCCCACACAGATAAGCGCCATATTTGACGGATGATAAAATGTTTTGTAACACTTGTAAAGCAGTTCGGGAGTAGTTTTCATGATTTCCTCAACACTGCCGGCAATTTCCGTTCTTACGGGATGATTTTTATACATTGCCTTAAGGCAGTTATAATAGCAAACCTGATCGGCATCGTCATCATACATTCGGATTTCCTGAGCAATAATCCCCTTTTCTTTTTCAACATTTTCCTCCGTGAAATAAGGGGTTTGAACAAATCCGAGCAAAATTTCAAGATTTTCATAAAAATTATCTGTACACGAAAACAGATAATTGGTAACGGCAAAGCTTGTAAAAGCATTTGCATTGGCGCCGTATTTGGAGAAGTCGTTGAATGCGTTTGTTCCGTCCGGCTGCTCAAACACTTTATGTTCAAGGAAATGTGCAATTCCGTCTATAACCTTTGTCGGCGCCTGCTCTCCCGGAACGACAAATTCGGTGTTAATTGAGCCGTACTTTGTGCTGAATGTTGCATAACTCTTGCAAAAATCCTTCTTCTTTATAAGGATAACGGTCAGTCCGCTTTCATGCACTCCTCGGCACACGGTTTCGCCGAGCTTTTCATCGGTTGTCTTTACGAATTTCATCATTCCGCCTCCTTATCGCTTTTCAGCATATAAACGGTATCAAGCTTCATTGATTTTGCCGCCGCAATTATTTCTTCCCTTGTCACGCCCTGAACCCGCTTAATCATATCGCTTATCGGAATATCTGTTCCCATAATAAGCTGCATTGTATAATATTCTCCCATTGCTCCGATGCTGTCATAATTTGACTTATATGCATTGATCAGCTGTTTTTTTGCAGCATCGGTTTCCGTGCTGTCAAATTCTCCGTTTTCCATCAGCTGCTGCTGAAGCATAATCTCATCATATGCCTTTTTAAAATTTTCAAATTCAACGCCGCTGCGAACGATCATTATCCTTTTCAGCCTGTCAATATTGCTGTTTACATAATAACAAAGACTTAGTTTTTCACGGACATTGTTAAACAGCTTGCTTGTGGCGCTGCCGCCGAAAATTGTATCATATACGATAACAGCCGGATAAGTTTCGGGCGTCATGTCATTTGTGCTGCGAAATCCCATGCAAAGCTTTCCCTGTGTAACATCCATCCGATCGGTTACTGTTTTTACTTCTCCGGTTTTTGACTTAATTACCGGCAGCGTAATTTCTCCATCGCGCTGCGACAGCCTTTTTGTATAAAGAGCCGCAGCTTCAAGCGCCTCGCTCTCGTCAAAATTGCCGGTAAAGATAATATCTATACGGCTTTCGGCAAGCACACTCTGATAATGGCTGTAAAGTCCCTCTGCCGATATTTTCGCCAGTTCCTCTGTGTATCCGATCGGATTAATCCCGTACGCCTCATCCTTGCACATTTCCTCCTGCAAGCGGAGTACGCTGTAGGAACGCTTGTCATTTTGCTGCGATAAAATAGCGTTTTTAATATTTTCGCGCTCATTCTCGGTTATCTTATTGTCAAAGCAGCCGTTTTTTCCGGCATTAAATGCAATATCGAACAGCAGACGAAGCGCATTGCCGAAATTATCTCCCTTGCCGATTACGGATGACGAAACTGCCTGAATACCTATTTTTATAATCTGTTCCTCACCGTACTTGCTTGCGCGCGCCGTCATATCCGCTCCGTAAAGCTCTTCAAGCGCCGTGGAAACGGCTGTCGAATCCGGGTAATTTCCGCTCTGCATCCGCATAACGGCTGTCATAAGAGAGTTTTTTGTGACTTCTCCGCGTGAAAGCGGACGATGGATAAGCACACATGCGCGGAACTCCTTGAATTTTTTATCGCATATCATGCTAAGCTCTATTCCCTTTTTAATTTCTGTTTTTTTCATTATCTGACCACACTTTCTATGTACGGCGGCAAAACCGCCGTAATTATTTATTATCCGTCATATCGTCAACCGCATTTTTAACTCCGCCGACAGTATCGTCAATGGCGTCGGTTGCACCGTTCGTAATATCCTCCGCACCTCTTGCTGCGTCATCAACAACATCGCCGACTGCGTCTCCCGTATCATCGACCGCGTTTTTTGCATCGCTCCCCGCGTCATTCTTATTGTTGTCAACAGATTCGTTTGTCATCGAATTGCCGTTATCAGGTGCATCCTGCGTATTGTCGTTTCCGCATGCAGTAAGCATAATCAGCGATGCTGCAAGCAAGCATAAAAGTTTTTTCATAACTCATATTCCTTTCTTTTCTTTGTTTACGTTGCTATTATTTCCTGTTTTTTTAATAATAATCAAAAAAGAAGGGAACAAAATCCGACATTTTTCATACAATATTACTGTAGGGAGAACCTACTGAATATATAAAATCTTAGTCATAATCTGAAAGGAGACTTATTATGTTCTGGGGAAATAACGGTTGCGGTTGCGAATGGATAATCTGCCTTATTATTATAATCCTGCTTCTTGGCTGCGCATGCGGCGGTAACGATTGCGGATGCAACAGCTGCAATAACGGCTGCGGCTGCTAATCATTTTTAACTTATCGGGAGCGGCGCTTATGCGCCGCTCTCGGCGTGTCGATAAACCTATCGACACGCCGGCAGACGTTGAAAAAGGAAGGTAAATCTGTTCGGCGCACACTCGTCGGCGTACAAAGGTACGTTAGAGGGTGTGCCGGACGGAAACAAGCAAAAGCTCCAAGATTTCAGGGTTTTGAGGGCGATACAAACAAATTTGTAATTTTCCTTTGAAAAAGAATTTTTTTAAATTAATGCAATAAAAATTATAGCTTGCTTGTGGTTGACCGACTTTTTCGGCAGTCTGGGAGCGGCGCTTATGCGCCGCTCTCATTCTGATTTATTCAGTTTTTCTTTAAGCAGCCGAAGCGCTTTTCCGCGGTGACTTACGGCATTTTTTTCATCCGCCGAAAGCTCCGCCGTTGTTTTACCGAGTGATTCAATATAAAAAACAGGATCGTAACCAAAGCCGTTTTGTCCGCGCGGCGCACGCGTTATCATTCCGCCGCACTCTCCGCGCACGGTGATTACTCCATCGGAATCAATATATGTGATGGCGCATACAAACCGTGCCGTCCTGTCGCAGTCCGCAATATTTTCCATGTTTTTCAAAAGCAGCCTGACGCGCCCCTCATCGTCCAGTCCCGCGCCGCCGTAACGTGCGCTGTAGATTCCCGGATCTCCGCCGAGTGCGTCAACTTCAAGTCCGCTGTCATCTGCAATTGACGGAAGTCCGGTTGCTTCAAAAACAGCCTTTGCCTTTAACATTGAATTTTCTTCAAATGTTGTTCCCGTTTCTTCAACATCAATATTAATCCCTGCGTCCTTTTCGGTCAGAATCTCAAATCCGTTTAATATTTCACCGAATTCACGCACTTTATTCTCATTTTGTGTTGCTGCAATTATTTTCATTCCGCATCTTCCTTTCTTCCGGGAAAAATCCCGAAGCCGCCTGCGTTTGCTCCAACAATGGCAGTAAATAAGCGTTTTTTGAAGCCGGGATTTTCCTTTTCAAGCGTTCTGATAAGCGATTTTATATACTCCCGTTTCGTATGCTTGTCCGCCGGACAGGCATTTTTTACCACCGGCAGCTCGTATCTTTTCGCAAATCCCGAAATATAACGCTCCGGCGTGTAAATCATCGGACGAATCAGCTTTATATTTTTTCTGTCCAAAAATGTCACAGGCGAAAAGCAGTTCACACGTCCCTCGTAAACAAGGCATAGCATGAAAGTTTCAAGAACATCATCCTCATGATGACCGAGCGCAACCGTCCTGCTGCCAAGCTCAAGTGCCGCATTATGCAGTGCCCCGCGCCTGAGCTTTGCACAGAGTGAACAAGGATTGGATTCCTTGCGGATATCAAACAGAATTTCTGCAATATTCGTTTCCTTTATCACAAGCTGAACTCCGAGTTTATCGCACAGCTGCCTCACCCCATCAAAGTTCATTTCCTTATATCCCATGGAAACCGAAACGGCTGAGAGTGAAAACGGTTTCGGATAAAATTTCCTCAGTTCTGCAAGTGCACACAGAAGCGCAAGGCTGTCTTTCCCGCCGGATACACCAACGGTTATGCTGTCATTTTCATCTATCATAGCATAATCATCAATAGCTCTGCGAATATAGCTCAGCAATTTCTGCACCGGTGCACCTCCCCGCACGATTTTGCACACGCAGCCGATCAAAGAGCGAGTGCAGGCATTCTGTTTTCCGCCTTGTCATTGACATGCTTCAGGATTTTTCTGCGCGTCACAAGTCCCATAAAATATCCCCTGTCATCGATAATAGGAATAAAGTTTTGTTCAAGTGCAGTATCAAAAAGCTCATCAGCCGTTGCCGTGATTCTTGCCGGCGGATTTTTTTCCTTGGTTATTATATCATGCAATGTTGCATTATTCAAGTCCCCATGCTCTAAAATATACCATAAAAAATCTCCCTCACTCACCGTTGAAACATATCTTCCGGCTTTGTCAATAACGGGAACGGCGCTGTAGCCGAATTCTTTCATTCTTTTCAGCGCCAGTTCCAGAGGGTACGTATCAAGTAAATATCTTGCTGAAAATTTAGGTATTAATAAACTTGCTGCTGTCATAATAATCTCCGTTCCGCCGCCTGATATCCAAACATCATGCGGCTTTAATTTTTAGTATGGATGTCTTTCCGTAATTCAGTATAATATATGTTATTATCAAAAGAATGTCCGATATTTAAATAAATTGTGAATTGAATTGTGTATTTTTAATATCTTTTACAATTTATCGGTCAAAATATTTGCTATTATGTACATTGCTAATTAAGGAAATATGTGTTACTATTATATAGCAATTAAAATACATATGGTGGTATGATTAATGGAAACAGTGGATATCGAACTTTTTTACAAATGCGTTGAGCATTACGGACTTCTGCCCGTTCTTGCTCAGATTTTCGGAACTCTTAAGGTAAGCATTGCTCTTACCAGCGCAACGTGTGCCATATCCATTAAGGATATGGATCTTTCGGTAAGGTCATATAACGCACTGATGGCTCACGGGGTGAAGGATCTCGGCTCGCTCGTTGACCTCCTTAACTCGGGCAATCTCAGGGATGTGCGTAACCTCGGTGTTAAAAGTGCAAAAGAAATTCAGCTTAAGGCGCTTGAATACAGCTACGAAGCACTGAACGAGCATGATAAAAAGGACTTTTTGCAGAATCTCCTTAAAATCAATTGCGAAACTGAATAAAATACATGCGTTAATCGGCAAGGCATATCTGAGCGGTATGCCTTGTTTGTGTTACAACCGAAAGTTTTCCGCTCAGCAAAGAGGCTATAGCAAAATGTAATTTCATTTTACTATAGCCTCTTTGTTATAATATTTATCCCTTTATTCCCGATGACACAAGTCCGTTCATGAAATATTTCTGTGCATACAGATACACAATCAAAAGCGGAAGCATTGTAATCATCGAAGCTGCCATCAAAAGCTCCATGTTTTCCGAATAAGTTCCGCGCAGATAGAGAAGTCCTATTGACAAAGGATACTTATTTTTATCGGTTATATAAATAAGAGGAGCAAAGGTTTCATTCCATGTACCCATAAACGACTGGATAACAAGCGTTGCAATCATCGGCTTTACAAGCGGAAGATATATTTTATAATATATTTTCAGCGGATGCAGACCGTCAATAACCGCCGCTTCGTACAGTTGATTGGGAATTGCTTTAAAGCTTTGCCTCATCAGGAATATTCCTCCCACCGAGCCGAAAAACTTCGGCAGGATCAGCGGAATATATGTGTCAAGAGCACCCAGCTTTGACCACATTATGTACTGCGGCACGGCAAGAATTGTTCCGGGAACATACATTGTGCCGAGCGCCGCAAGAAACAAAATATTTGTTGCTTTACATTCATATTTTGCAAAGCCGTAACCGGCAACGGTTTCCGACAATACAACCCCGATAATGCACATACTTGTTATAAAGGCACTGTTCAGCGAATAACGCGCCATGTTCCCCTCGCTCCAAACTTTAAGATAGTTTGAAAACATGAACGGAGGTTTAAAAAATTCCGGCGGTATCTGATATGCTTTTCCGGCACCCTGAAGCGAAGTTGAGAGCGTCCATATAAACGGGGCAAGCATTATCAGTGCACCGAGTATCAGCAGAAGCATACTGAAAGCTTTCAGGGCATATTTTTTTGCTTTAATCATAATATACCCACCTTTTCTCCGTTTTTGTCTGAATGAAAGTTATGCAGATTACAAATGTAAATGCAACCCAGCACACCGCCGATGCAATGCCAATCTTATTAAACTGGAATGCATTGTTGTAAATAAGCATATTCACAACGGTAAATTCGCTTGATGTAACGCCGCCCGTGCCGAGCATAACAAGGAACGAATCAAACACGGAAAGCGAGTTTGACAGTCCGAAGATTATCAGCATAAATATTGTCGGCGTCATCAGCGGCATAATTATCCTGAAAAACTTTGTCAGTGTTCCCGCACCGTCAATGGATGCTGCCTCAAGCACATCCTCATTAATATTCTGCAATCCGGCAAGCGCATAGAGCGACGCATATCCGACGCCTTTCCAAACTGCCACAACCGCAATGCTTGAAACAACCTCAATCCATGACCGGCTGTAGGTAAACTGCAGCGGAGCCGCGCCGAGCAGCTTCAGAAACTGGTTAATCAACCCGTAATTGGGATTAAACAGGCTGAGGAATATAAGGCTTACCGCAACCCACGGTAAAAGCGACGGAATGAAATAAATTATTTTAAACAGCTTCATTCCCTTGATTTTCTGATTAAGCGCAACGGCAAGAACACAGGCGAAAAACACGTTTAACGGTATGTAAACAAGCGCATAAAGACCAACGTTTCTGAGCGCTCTCCACGTGTCAACACTTGTCAGCACCTTGGCATAGTTCTGCAGTCCGACAAATTTCGGCGGATTGAACAGATTATATTCCGTAAACGAAAACCAGATAAGGCACAGAATCGGAATAATCGAAAACACAATAAGTCCAACGGTAAACGGGGCAAGGAACACCGCACCCCATTTTAAATCCTTTTTCAGCAAGTTATCACCCCATTATGTCAGTAAAAAATTATTTCAGCAGCTCACTGACAACCTCGTCAACCTGCTTTGCAGCCTGTTTCGCGGTGAGCGCACCTGCCTGCATATCAAGAAATGCCTGCTCTGCCTTGGGTTTCCATTCCTCCCACGAGGGGCATTCAAACAGAGTTACTCCGTATTCGTCAAGACCTTTGTAGAATGCTTCTTTATTTTCCGGAACGGTTTTTATTCCGTTAATTGATTCAAGCGCCGACTTCCTTGCCGGAATACCTATTGATGTAAATGATTCCGCAAGTACATTCTGCGACTTTTCGCTCAGGAAATACTTAATCCACTCCCATGCGGCGTCCTGCTCGCTTTTGCCTGCCTTTGAGTAAACAACCCACTGATTCGGAACATAAACACAGCTGCGTTTTCCGTTCCAGCCGACGGGCATCATCTGTGCATCATATGAAAAGCCCTGCGGTGCGTTGTCATTGATAACTTTTGTTGTGCCGAGCAGACAGATAAGCATGCCGACCTTCCCGCTGTAAAAAGCGGTGGTGGTGTTTCCGTTAGCCGTTGTCCACACTCTGTCGGGACTAATTTTATCATCAACAACCGTTGCTCTGTATTTTTCAAGGCCCTCAATCGTTTTCGGGTCTGCAAAAAGCGATTTTGTTTTTGTGTCATCAATCGGAGCGCCGCCGGTTGCAAGAATGAACGGCAGCCAACCGGTCGTCATATTTTCACCGGTCGCAAGTCCGTATATATCCGTTTCGCCGTCACCGTTCGTGTCCTTTGTAAGCTGCTTCGCTTTATTGAGCATATCCTCAAATGTCCAGTCCTCGGACGGATATTCAACGCCGTATTCATCAAACAGATTTTTATTATATAAAACCGCAGCCGATGAAAGTGAATGTGTTACACCCCACACATTTCCCTCTCCGCTTTTCATAACGTCAAGTGCGGATGTGAAATCATCACGGTTAATATCTTTTTTGATTCTGTCCTGCAAATCCACTGCAGCGCCCATGCCGCCAAGCGTCGCCGCATAGCCTGAATCCGTCAGGAATACATCCGGGGCATTGCCTGCCGCAACCTGCATTTTCAGCTTTGTTTTGAAGTCGGACCAGGGCGTTTCGTCAAGCTCAACCGTTATGTTCGGATTATCCTTTTTAAAGTCCTCCACAATTTTATGCGGAGTCAGCGCGTCTCCTCCCGGAGCGCCGAGCTTCAGAGTAACCTTTCCGCCGTCATTTCCTCCCGCGCCGCAGCCAACGCATGCTGCTGCAAGCGCTCCTGTCAGTAAAAGCGTTATAAACTTTTTCACAGCAATCCCCTCTTTTCCGATATTTGTTATTATTGCACAAATTAAGCGCCGTTTTAACAAGTAATATTATACAAGACTCTATATTTATTGTACATATATTTTAATATCCAAAGTTTGAACTTTCGTGTCCTTTTTGAACTGCAAAAAGCATTTACATTCCCTGCATCTGCCGCACACGGCCGGGGGATATTCCAAAGCGCTTTTTAAAAACCTTGGAAAAGTAACTGTCCGACCCGAATCCGGACGCACAGGCAATTTCCGCAACAGTCATATCGGTCATTTTCAACATTCCGCTGGCATAATTCAGCCTGGTGTTCAGCAGGTATTCCTGAAACGACAGTCCGACCATTTTGTGAAACATCTTGCTGAAATGCGTCGGCGATATATGCATGATTGAAGCCACCGCAGAGCGGCTAAGCTCCTCATCCGAAAAATGATCGTTTATATACAGAAGCGCCTGGGAGAATTTCGAAACATCCTCCGGATTATTCTTATCTTTCTTAACAAAAAACGATAAAAAAGCAAACAGCCATTCTATGCTCGCTTTCATCAGAATAGTACATTCGGCGGCGGCATCGTCATATTTTTCAAGCAGGAAACCGCACACGCTTGCCGCCTTTTGATAGTCTTTCTCGGTCAGGTGCAAAACCTTAACGTCGGACGGGATTGCAGACATTGCCTGCGGTGAAATAAGTCCCATCGGAAAAGCAATGTTAAAGCACTCGATTTTTTCATTTTCTTCAACAATATAATTGTGATGATCTGACGGCGTGAGCAGAACAACATCCCCTCTTATCAAGGTATAATTTTCACCGTTTATATAGCTGACCGCATTTCCCGAAATCACAATATCCACCTCAAAAAAGTCATGCCTGTGCAGTTCAAGCGACTCTCTTACGACAGATCTGTGTATATAGTAAGGGTTATCCGTAGAGAATATCGAAGCTGAGCTTATTAAATTCGGAGAAGAGCCTTTTTCCACAGTACCTCACACCTTTCTGATACTTTCCCTCTGATATCATATATTTAAATATAACAATAAATGAGATATTTTTCAATGTTTTTTTGTGTCAATGAATGAAACTTTTGCTGCATTTTCGTCAGATAATAAAACGCAAATCAAACCGGCTGTATAAACAAACCTGCCGTTTGCTCCCTATGAAATACAGAGCGAACGGCAGGTTTATTTTCAATTAATAATTTAAATTTTCAGTATGCGGCATCAATCAGCGCCAGTTAAATGTTGCCAATCCGTAAATATAAAGCAGGATGATTATTGCAGGAATAACATATGTGAACCATAGGCGCATCCAGTCATGCACCTTAAGACCTTTTCCGGCATTTGCTTCCGCTTTAAATGCCTGCCACCCCCAGCCGTAACGCTTGTTGCAGCAGAATATTGTGATAATAAGCGAGCCGAGCGGCAAAATGTTTGTGCTTACAAGGAAATCCCAAAGGTCAAGCCAAGCACTATCCTTTGCAAAGGGAACAAAACCTGAAAACGTGCTGTAACCGAGAGCTGTTGTAAGCGATATAAGAAAAATTCCGATGCCGCAGATAAGGCAGGCTTTCGGGCGCTTCCAGCCGGTAACTTCACGCACACAGGCAAGAATTGTTTCGCATACGGCGAGCACTGTTGAAAGCGATGCAAAAACCATGAACAGGAAAAACAGCGTTCCCCACCAGCGGCCGCCCGACATATTGTTAAACACCTTTGCCATTGTGTCAAAAAGCAGGCTCGGGCCGGCTGTTACTTCAACATCAAAGGTGAAGCATGCCGGGAAGATAATCAGTCCGGCAACAACCGCAACAAATGTGTCAAGGAAAATAACGTTGAGCGATTCACCGAGAAGAGTGTGCTCTTTGTCGATATAGCTTCCGAAAATCGCCATTGAACCCATGCCGAGACTCAGCGTGAAAAATGCCTGATTCATTGCGCCGACAATAACGTTTCCGTTTATCGCCGAAAGATTGGGAACAAGATAGAATTTCAAGCCTTCCTTTGCTCCCTTGAGCATTCCGCTGTGAATCGCCAGAACAATCATCAGTGCAAAGAGAATAAGCATCATATACTTTGTCACGCGTTCAAGTCCGCCCTGAAGATTAAAGCAAAGAATACCGAACCCGAGCACAACCGCAACAGCAAGAAATGTTACGTTAATCCCGGGATTTCCAATCATATTCCCAAACCCGATTTCTGAGTTTGTGCCGGTAAGGAATTTCACGAAATAATAAATCATCCAGCCGCAGACAACGGTATAAAATGCCATAAGGCAGATGTTTCCGAGCAACGCTATATAGCCGTGCCAGTGCCATTTTGTACCGGGTTTTTCAAGCTTTTTGTACATACCCACGGCGCTCGCCTGCGATGCTCTTCCAATTGAAAATTCCATTGTCATTACCGGAATACCGAGCACAACCAGGCAAAGCAGGTAAATCAAAACAAACATTCCTCCGCCGTACTGTCCGCACATCCACGGAAATTTCCACACATTTCCGCATCCGATTGCGCACCCTGCCGAAAGCAGAATAAAGCCCAGCCTTGAGCCGAGTTTTTCTCTTTTTTCCATAATTTCTCTCCTTGTTTCTTATGTCTGACATCGAATGATTATATCACACTTTAACAGAATTTGCAAGCACGGATTTTCAAATAAGGAAAAAAATTCATTTAAAATTTAATAAAACAATACTTTTCCCGATATTAAGCGCAGGACAAAGCTTTTATACCGGCGTTAAAAAGACTGCGGCAAAAATATGATTTCATTCTGCCGCAGTCCTTCCGATTGTTTACAATATGTAAAATGTGAATAAAAAGCTTTCGTCCTTAACTCTGTACTTTTCTATCAGCTGTGCTCCGCAGCTTCCTGAACCGATTCCCGAATCCTTGTAATCAATCCTTATATTTGTGCCTCCGCTCTTATGAAGCTCATCAGTGTGCGCTGCGCGCGCAAGCTCATCGGCGGTGTACTGCGAAACGTTGAATTCAAATTCTCCGTCGGATGCAAATGTCAGTCCGCTGTCAGTTTTAAGCAGCCTTGCACCGGTGTGGTTTCCGTGCTCCTGCGGCATAATGTAGTTTACATACTCATCCTCGGCAGAGCTTCTGTAAAGACCCATTTTCGTATGACGGCGCATATCGATATATGATTCTCCGCTGCCGTAAGCAAAGTATGAAAATCCCTCATTGCCGCTCGGAACGGCAAGATCAAACCCGATTCGCGGCAAAAACAGATTCAGCTTGTCGCGCATTTTCCCGCTGAGTGTGACGCGGATTTCACCCTCTGCGAAAAATTCATATACGATTTTGTGCCGCATAACAGGCATTCTTGCAACGCCGGCAATCGACCCCTCAACCGTTATCTGATTTTTCTCAACAGTGCATGAATAAACCTTTGTGAACGCACGGTCAAGATTTTCGCCGTCGTTGTCATCGGGTGAATACTGCCAAAGTTTTTTCACGGTTCTGTCATTATCGAGCGGCGCACGCCACACAGACAGCTTCGGAGCGGATGCAAGAAGCTGCTTCCCTCCGCGAACCATGCTTTCAAGAACGCCGTAATGCTTGTTGAAAACATATGAAAATCCGGCGCCGTCTATATACGCATAAATTCCGTCCTCCCGAATTAAATCAACAGGTGCGGAAACCTCAATCTTTTTTCTGCCGCACTTGATTTCATGCTGCGTCATTCCGACCTCGGCGCCGTTTTTGTCCAAAAGTGAAATATTAACAAAGACGCCGAGTTTGCAGCTTTCGGGATATTCAAACGAAAGAGTGATCGCTGATGCCTTGTGCGGCGCAATGTCCTGCACAAAATCGCAGCTTTCGCGGATTTCGCCGTCAACGCTGAGCGACGCGCGGAGTGTGTATTCATTAAGATTCGTGAAATCGTAAAGATTGGTGACGGTAAGAGTGTTACCGCTGAGCGAAGTATCAAAATACTGATAGGAATATTTTGCGTTGAGAGAGCCTGCCTTAAATGTTCTGTCACAGAACACAAGTCCGTCACTGCAGAAATTAGCGTCGCTTGTCAGCTCACCGAAATCTCCGCCGTATTTCCGAACACCGTCCACAATCACTGTATGATCCGCCCATTCCCATATGCAGCCGCCGATAATATTCGGGTACTTGCGGAATATTTCAACATAATCATAAACATCTCCCGGTCCGTTGCCCATTGCATGAGCATATTCGCACAGGAACAGCGGTTTTTTCATTTCGGGGTCTTTCGCCGCCTTTTCCATATCCTCCACCGAGGTGTACATTGACGATATTATGTCAACCTTCGTATTATCTCCCTTGCGCGAAGCGTCCTCACAGTGCATCAGGCGCGTTCCGTCATATTCTCTCGCCCACTTTATCATCGTTTCCTGATTAACGCCGTATCCGCTTTCGTTCCCCGTTGACCACATGATAATGCAGGGATGGTTTTTGTCACGTCTGACCATTCTTTCCATTCGTTCCAGAAACATATCGGCAAAATCGGGATTTTGGCACGGCCATATCGGGTAATTCACATCGTACCAATTATCGCCGTTGCTTCCGTGCGCCTCGCGCGATGCGGCACCGAAGCGCATACAATATCCGTGTGTTTCGAGATCTGTTTCATCAATAACATAAAATCCGAGCCTGTCGCACATATTTAAAAATTCCGGCGTTGGAGGATAGTGCGATGTTCTGACTGTGTTTATATTCAGGCTTTTCATCAGTCTCAGCTCGTTTTCCAGTTCTTCTTCCGTCACACAATACCCGTTTTTCGGATGCGTATCGTGATGATTCACGCCCTTAAGGATAACGGGAACGCCGTTTACAAGCAGCTCGTTTTTTGCGGAAATGCCAACCTCTCTCATTCCAACGCTGAACGGGATAAACTCCGTACCGCCCTTAACCACAACCGTATACAAAAACGGCTTTTCACTGTTCCACAGCGTTGGGTTGTCAAGGCTTTCAACCTTTTTCCCCTCCGCATATATTTCATAGTTTTCGGCATCAACGGTTATTTGCTTCGTATCTGCTCTGATATAAACATCCTTTATATGATTCTCCTCGCGCGAAAGCAGGTAAACATCGCGGAATATCCCCGAAAATCTGAAAAAATCCTGATCTTCAAGGTAACTCCCGACGCACCATTTTAAAACCTTTACCGTGATTCTGTTTTCCCCTGCATGAAGATAATCCGAAATTTCGAATTCCGCCTGCAGATGCGAACCCTGGGAATATCCGACATACCTGTCGTTTATGTATAAAAACATACAGGAGGACACACCCTCGAAAACAACATAGGTTTTTCTGTTTGCCCAGTTTTTATCTATTGTGAAAATGCGCGAATATACTCCGCACGGATTATCATCCGGAACGAACGGCGCATCGACCGGATGAGGGTAATTCACGTTTGTATACCCCGGTTTTTCATAGCCGAGCGACTGCCAGCACGATGGCACGGGAACGCTGTCAGTGAAGCAAATCTTTTCCGGAACGTCAATATCGCGCCTGAAAAACGCAAATTCCCATGTTCCGTTAAGTTTTTTATAAAATGCGGAGGCTTCTTTTTTCCCTGCAAGCGCTTTTTCAAGCGTGTCGTACGGAATATAGTACGAGCGCTGAGGTTCGCGGTTTTCCGAGGTTTTTGAAAAATCTTCGTATATTCTCATTTACTTTCTCCTTTTTTCTTGATTTGTAATATATTGCATGGTATAATCACATTATATACGCAGTATATTACAATTTCAACGACAATATATTGACGACAATGCAACAATATTGATACAAGGCGGCGGTTTTATGCATGCAGAGATATACTATCCCGTAATCACGGCTGAAATAAAAAAACTTCCTCTTTATATAACAACAATCGGCACAACATTTTTTGAAAAATATATGTGCCGCCCGAACGGAATGGAGGATTTTCAGCTTTTATATTCCGGAAGCGGAGAGGGCGCTGCAAAAATCAACGGAAAAACATGCTCCGTTCCGGCAGGGAGTGTGCTCTTCCTGCCCCCGGGATGCAGGCATGACTACCATGCGGTGGGAGGAAAATGGGTAACGCATTGGGTCACTTTCAACGGAAGCTGCCGAATTTTCGATTTCAAACCCTCTGTTTATTCCGTGCCGCCGGAGCTTGACATCAAGTCGGTGCTTGGGAAAATAATCCGGCTTCGCGAAACACCGCAGTGGCGCATAAAAAGCAGCGCAATGCTTTACGAGCTGCTTTTGAAATGCGGAGAATATATGTCAGAATCCGCCGCGGTGGCAACGGAAGCGCGCCTGCGGATTTCCCCCTGCATGGATTACATTGAAAAACATTTTTCCGATGTGCTGGAGCTTCGTTCAATGGCGGAAATAACGGGTGTTTCAGAGGAACATTTATGCAGAATGTTCCGCAGCAGCGTGGGTATGCGTCCGTTTGAATATATCAACAGCTTTCGTGTGCAGCGCGCAAAAGAGCTGCTTGTGCTCCATCCACGGAAAAGCATTGCGGAAACAGGAAAGCTGTGCGGTTTTAACGGTGAAAGCTATTTTTCAAAAGTATTTAAAAAATACGTTGGAATGTCGCCGGGAGAATATCGGAAGAATGAACTGCATCAATAAAGCGCAACAGGGCGCGCAGGCAAAGATTTCCCCTGAATTTTATTTCAGATGGTTTTGTCTTTTTTCACATAAATCAAAAAATGCATTGACAACCGACAGTTCGGCACATAATACAGTTTTTTAAGGTATACGGTGCGAAAGAAAAAGCAGAAATTGAGGTAAAAAACAATGATTACAACAGAAAGATTAATATTGAGGAAATGGACTGTGGCGGATGCGGACAGTTTATTTGAATATGCAAAAAACCCGGAAGTGGGACCCATAGCAGGCTGGCCGCCGCACAAGAACGCGGAGGAAAGCATGGAGGTCATAAAAAACGTCTTTAACGGGGCGGAATGTTATGCTGTTTGCGAAAAGGAAAACAACATTGCTATCGGCGCTATAGAGTTAAAACTGAACGGACACACCGATATGACGCAGCGTGATGATGAATGTGAGCTTGGATATTGGCTCGGTCAGCCGTTTTGGGGAAAAGGTTATATTCCTGAAGCCGCCCGTGCATTGCTGCGGCGCGGATTTGAAGAACTGGGAATAACAACTGTGTGGTGCGGTTATTATGACGGAAACATAAAATCAAAACGAGTGCAGGAAAAGCTCGGGTTTGTTTTTCATCACACATGCAGAGAAGAGCCTGTGCCGCTTTTAAACGAAATACGGGTAAGCCATACGAATGTACTGACAAAAAAGCGCTGGGAAAAACATATGGATAATTGTTTATTAAACCGAGCAGAAAGGGGTATATTATGACAAATAATGCATTGGTCGCGATCGACCTTCAAAATGATATTACAAAAAACTACAAAGAAATTATTGAACGGGTGAACTAATCAGTTGACCGAGCCGCTTCCAATGGTTTATATATTGTTTATATCCGGCATAACAACCTGTCCGCCGGAACGAGAACGTTTAAACCTGACACTCACGGTGCAGAGTTTGTGCCGGAATTAAAAGTCGTTTCAAGCCATATTTTTACCAAAACAAAAAGTAATGCCCTGACAAGCGAAACGTTTGCCGCATTTATTAAGGAACACGGTATTACAGAATTTTTTATTGCCGGAGCGGACGCCGCAGCCTGCGTTAAATCCACCTGCTTCAATATGAGGAAGTGCGGATATACCGTTCATGTGCTGTCTGACTGTATTACCGGCTACGATAAAAAGAAGCTCCCCGAAATGCTTGCGTATTGGGATATGCCGCCGATAGACAGCGCATTGCTCACGCAAGCAAGGAAATTACTTAAAAATGCAATGTCAAGAGCCGAGCAGATAACAGAAATACAATGAAATAATATAAACAAACGCAAAGCCGTTTCCGAATGTTCGGAGGCGGCTTTTGACTTGAAAAAATTAAGCAAAAAAGGAAATTACAACACAATGAAATGCAGACTTACAAAATACGAGAAAGAAACTATAATCTTATTTAACGAAGCCGAGCCTACGGCAAATATTTATACCTACAACAAAGCACTGCAAAACAGGCTTGCAAAATTCAGCAGAGAAAATCCGAAATGTGCAAGGCTTGTAACAGCCTACCCCTGCGGTGCAGTATCTTATGAGGTTGATAAAAAGCGGCTGTCAATACGCTTTACTTCCCCATACAGCGAGGAACGCAGAAAAAAGGCAAGAAGATTGAAAAAATTGAAGTGCACCAGTCCGAAAAAATTGACGGTAAAACCGTTCAACAGCTCACAATTCATTATAACTGCATAGGCAATATTGAAATACCCGACCTTGAAAAGCTACCCGAAAACAATGTTTCGGTACATACAAGACAGGGCGTAGATGTTCATTTTGCCGCTTGTGCAAGTTAAAAAGTCAATAAAAAACCGAGTGTCATACAAAACCTTTCAAGTTCTGTAAGAACACTCGGTATGGTGCGGATAAGAGGACTTGAACCTCCATGAAATTGCTTTCACATGGACCTGAACCATGCGCGTCTGCCGATTCCGCCATATCCGCAAATATTACCGCAGCTTCAGCTGCAGAGAATATAATAACACATTTTCACAGAAAATGCAAGAGTTTTTTTCTCATATTGCAAAAAAACTTTGAAAAACTCAAAAGAAGAAGTGCAAAAGGGGAATCTGCTCCAAATACAGCTTTCTAAGCTCCTTTTTCCAGTACTCTGTTTCAGATTTCGAAAAGGATCTTTCAATCTCCATCTTAATGTATGAACGTTCCTTCATAAACGGAACTACATTTTTTACATACAGCGCAATTAAGAAAATAGCGGCAATTATCAAAATGATTGCAGTATATAACAAAACTCTCACCCATATCTCAAAAAAAATGACATCTTATATTAGCATATAATGCTGTTATTTTCAATACTTTTTTAAAAAATAATTTATAAATTTTGTTCTTTGCCGGATGCTTCTCTTGACATTTTGCAGAATGTGGTGTAATATGAGAATGATTTTCAAATTTATGTCTGAAAAAGGTTTGATTATTATGAAAAACGATTATAAAACACGGCAGCGGACTGCCGTGTTAAACTGTCTGAAAAGCAACGGCGGTCACCTGACTGCCGCACAAATTTCCGATATGCTTCATGCAAGCGGCGAAAAGGCAGGACTTGCAACCATATACCGCAGACTTGATAAGCTTGTCGAAATGGGGTTTGCGCGAAAATATGTGACCGACAAAGGTGCGTGCTATCAATATGCGGAAAACGGCTGCAGGAATCACTTTCACTTGCAGTGCACACGCTGCGGAACGCTTTTTCATGTTGACTGCTCGTACATGGAAGCACTGGCGCCGCATATTGAAAAGCACCATGGATTTAAGGTTGATAACTGCCGGACCGTGATGTACGGAATATGTGCACAATGCAGTGAAAAGGAGGGAATATGCAATGGCGGAAACGCTGATGACGGTAAAAAATCTTAATATTTCCTACGATGGCAAAAATATTCTTGAAAATATTAATTTTTCCGTTGAAGACGGTGACTTTCTTGTGATTTTCGGAGAGAACGGAAGCGGAAAAAGCTCACTTATGAAAACGATTCTCGGACTTAGTGTGCAAAATTGCGGAGAAATCAGCTTCGGGGGCGGACTTAAGCGGCACGATATAGGATATTTGCCGCAAACCTCCCCTGTTCAGCGCGATTTTCCGGCTTCAGTCAGTGAGGTTGTTCTTTCCGGATGTCTGAACAAGCTTGGTTGGCGCCCGTTTTACGGAAAAAAAGAAAAGAAGCTTGCCGCGGATAATATGAAACTGCTCGGAATATACGAAAAAAGGAAGGAATGTTTTCGCAATCTTTCCGGCGGACAGCAACAACGCGCACTGCTTGCAAGAGCGCTTTGCTCGGCACGGAGAATGATCCTTCTTGATGAACCGATTGCCGGACTTGACCCGTCGGCTGCAGCTGAATTTTATGAAACGATTTGCAAAATCAATAAAAGCGGTATAACGGTTATTATGATTTCGCATGATGTTCACGCCTCGCTTTCTGTTGCAAAGCATGTGCTGAAAATCGGCAGGCGCGAAGCTTTGTTCTTCGGAACGCCGCAGGAATATGAACTTTCAGAGGAGGGAACATTGTGAGCATATTATCTGAACTGTTTAAATATTCGTTTATGACGCGTGCCGTTATTGCAGGGATTTTGGTCAGTATCTGTTCATCTCTTCTCGGTGTGAGCCTTGTTCTGAAGCGCTACAGCATGATAGGAGACGGACTGAGCCATGTTTCTTTCGGGGCGCTTGCAATTGCCGCCGCACTTAATATGGCTCCGCTTGCAGTTTCAATCCCGATTGTGATTATTGCAGCATTTTTTCTGCTTCGCATAACTGAGAGTGGTTCAATGCGCGGAGATGCGGCAATAGCAGTTTTTTCATCATCATCACTTGCTATAGGAATTATTGTTACGGGAATGACAACCGGAATTACAACGGACGTTTGCAATTATATGTTCGGAAGCGTACTTGCAATGGGCCGCACCGATGTTTATATAAGCGTTGTTCTTTCGGCTGCGGTATTGCTGATGTTCGTTGTGTTTTACAACAGGATTTTCGCTGTGACATTTGACGAACCGTTCAGCCGGGCAACCGGTGTTCGCGTTGATTTATATAACTCCGCTCTCGCCGTGCTTACGGCGGTGACAATAGTTTTGGGGATGCGAATCATGGGCGCTTTGCTGATTTCAAGCCTTATAATATTTCCTGCGCTTTCCGCAATGCGGATATGCCGCTATTTCAAAGGCGTTATAATATGCGCGGCAGTCATCAGCACCGTGTGCTTTTTTATAGGAATATGCGCTTCATTCTACCTTGAAATTGCCGTCGGCGCAAGCGTTGTAATTACAAATCTTATTGTATTTATCGCATTTTCCCTCGCAGCACGGCTGCGCCGGTGAAAAAACTATTATTTACAAAAAAATGTATGAATCGCTTCGGCATTTTTTCTGCTTATGCCTTTCACTTTTGCAAGCTCCTCCACCGGAGCTTGCTTTATTTTTGCGATGCTTTTAAAATGCTTCATAAGCGCAATCCGTTTTTGCTTTCCTATCCCCTCTATATTCTCAAGCTCGCTTGCAATAACCTTTTTTTCGTGCAGTTTTCTGTGATACTCGATTGCAAATCTATGCACTTCATCCTGAATATTGGTAACCAGACGAAAAGCTGCGCCTGTGGGATTTAAAAAAACCTCACCGCGATCGGAAACAACACCGCGGGTGCGATGGCGGTCATCCTTTACCATTCCGAAAACGGGAATGTCAATATTAAGCTCATCAAAAAGCTCTATGACGGCATTGAGCTGCGCAATGCCGCCGTCAAGCAGAATAAGATCCGGCATGGCGGCAAATTTGCCGTCCCCTTTGTTTTGCTCATGCGTGAAACGGCGCAGGAGTGTTTCACGCATCGATGCTGTGTCGTTAGCGCCTTCAACGGTGCGGATTTTAAACCGCCTGTACTCACGGCGTGCACTGCGCCCGTTTTCAAACACCACCATTGATGCAACAGTGTCGGTTCCCGAGATATGAGAAATGTCATACGATTCGATTCTGTCGGGAATAACTTCAAGCGCCAGTGCAGAGGCAAGCTCAACTACGGATGCGGCGCGCAGCTTTTCGCGCACCTGCTCCGTTTTATAATTTTCAATATTTTTATAAGCGTTTTTAATTGCCATATCAACTGTTTTGCGGTTATTTCCGCGCTGCGGCACCCTGACCGAAACTTTTTTACCGCGTTTTTCGGAAAGATATGCTTCAAGCGCGGCGGAATCATCAATATTTTCTGAAATCAAAATTGTTTCGGGAATATAGTTATCACGCGAATAAAAACGCGGAAGAAAGTCTGACAGAAGCCGCGCCGTGTCAAGTACAAGTGTTTCTGAAAGGTTAAACGAATCGCTCCCGATAAGCTTTCCGCCGCGGATATAGAATACCTCTGCCGAAGCAAGCGAATCGGCGGCGCAAACAGCAACAACATCTGTGTCGCCGCCGGAATCGGTGATGACTTTCTGCCTTTCTCCAAGGCGCATAACGGACTCGATTTGGTCGCGCAGAATTGCCGCGCGCTCAAATTCAAGTGCCGCCGCTGCCGTGCGCATTTCCGCCTGCAGCGCCTCAAGAACCTCTGAATCTTTCCCCTCAAGAAATTTAATTATACTTTTAAAGGTTTTGCGGTATGATGCCGGATCAATATTGCCGGTACAAACAGCCGAGCACTTGCCCATCGCATGATAAAGACACGGACGTTCTTTTCCGATATCCCTCGGAAAGCGCTTAGAACAGTGCGGAATCATAAAAATATCGCGGACGAGTTTAAGCGTTTCACGAATGGAATAACCCGACGGATACGGACCGAAATACTTCGCTCCGTCATTTTCAATACGGCGCACATACAGCAGCCGCGGATATTCCTCCCCCACCGTAACTTTAAGATACGGATAGTGCTTGTCATCCTTAAGCAGAATATTATACTTCGGCTTATATTCCTTTATCAGATTTGATTCAAGGACAAGAGCCTCCATCTCACTGTCACATATTATATAATCAAGGTCGCATATCTTCGAAACCATCACAAGCGTTTTTGCGCTGTGGTTGGCAGAAGCATGAAAATACTGACGCACACGGTTTTTCAGCACTTTAGCTTTGCCGACATATATAACAGTGCCGGCTGCATTTTTCATCATATACACTCCCGGCTTGTCCGGAAGCTTTGCAAGCTTTTCTTCAATAATTTCATTCATGATTATCTCACCCCGTTGCTGTTATTTTTCCCTATTGTGCGGCAATATGCACAAGAACCGCCCGGAAAACACCGAACGGTTCTTAAAAAACCCTATTCCCACAAAGTGACTTTGCCGCTATTTAATGTTTCGGGCAAATTGATTATCCGCTGATTTGACGAACCGCGGAATTTGAGCGCAATGCTTTTAAGCGATTCATCGTATCTGCCGTCTATCAAAACATCGGCAAGCCTGAGAATATTTTCCGTTACTTCGCAGTTCGGATATGCCGCACTGTCGGTAAGCTCCTCAAATGTAAAACCCGAAAACATCCATATCGACTTATCGGGAAAAACCTCCCTCACCCTTTTCAGAAACGGATAAAGCACAAGCTGATTCCGCGGCTCAAACGGCTCACCTCCGAGAACAGTCAGTCCGTTTATATATGTCGGCTTAAGAAGACTCATAATATAACTTTCCGTTTCTTCAGTGAACGGTTTTCCGTAATCAAAATCCCATGTCTGCGGCTGAAAGCAGTTTTTGCAGTGATTTGTGCAGCCTGAAACAAACAGCGAAACCCTAACGCCGATTCCGTTTGCAATATCACAATTTTTTATTTCTCCGTAATGCATCTTCTTCACCTATATTACAGATGCAGAACTCTTTCCTTGATTTCCTGCGTTCTGCCCTGATTCCAAAACTGTGTTCCTATATAGCCGCAGGTTCTTCTTGCAACATTCATTGTGTCCTGGTCTGTATTTCCGCACTGAGGGCATTTCCAGATAAGCTTGCCGTCCTGCTCCTCGATACCGATTTCTCCGTCCCATCCGCACTTCTGGCAATAATCGCTCTTTGTGTTAAGCTCCGCATACATAATATTGTCGTATATGAATTTCATAACGTCAAGCACAGCTTCAATATTATGCTGCATATCCGGCACCTCAACATAGCTTATTGCTCCTCCGGGCGAAAGCGCCTGGAATTTTGCTTCAAGCGCAAGCTTATCAAAAGCATTGATATCCTCGGTAACATGAACATGATAGCTGTTTGTGATGTATCCCTTATCCGTAACACCCTTGATAACGCCGAAACGCTTCTGCAGGCACTTGGCAAATTTATATGTCGTGCTTTCAAGCGGCGTTCCGTAGAGAGAATAATCAATGTTTTCCTCAGCTTTCCACTTTGCGGTATACTCATTGAGCTTCTTCATTATTTTAAGACCAAGCTCCTCGCCCTCAGGCTCTGTAAGTTTTTTGCCTATTAGACTGTATACACACTCCCAAAGACCGGCATATCCGAGTGAAAGCGTTGAATAACCGCCGTGAAGATACTTATCAATTTTCTCGCCCTTTTTAAGGCGCAGCAGCGCTCCGTGCTGCCACAAAATCGGCGCAACGTCCGAATATGTTCCCTCAAGTCTTTCGTGACGGCAGCGCAGCGCCCAATGGCAAAGCTCCATGCGCTGGTCAAAAATTTTCCAGAATTTATCCATATTTTTTTCTGCGGAAAGTCCGATGTCCACAAGATTCACTGTAACAACGCCCTGATTAAATCTGCCGTAATACTTCGGCTTACCGTTTTCATCGACATACGGAGTAAGGAAGCTGCGGCAGCCCATGCACGTGTAGCAGTGTCCCTCCCCGTTCTTATCAATTTTATTTTCGAGCATAACCTTTTCCGAAATATAATCCGGAACCATCCGCTTTGCAGTGCATTTTGCCGCAAGCTCCGTGAGATAGTAATACTTATCGTTCTCATGAATATTATCGTCCTCAAGAACATAAATAAGCTTCGGGAACGCGGGCGTTACCCATACGCCTTTCTCATTTTTAACGCCCTGATAACGCTGCGTGAGAACCTCTTCAATTATCATTGCAAGGTCCTTTTTCTCCTGCTCATTCTTTGCCTCGTTAAGATACATAAACACTGTTACGAACGGAGCCTGACCGTTTGTCGTAAGCAGAGTCACAACCTGGTATTGTATCGTCTGAACGCCCTTTTTAACCTCAAAACGCAAGCGGCGCTCAACAATTTTCTTAAATGTTTCATCATCCATTGTCATATCCGCTTCAACAAGCTCGCTTTTCAGGTCACGCGCAATTTTCTCGCGGCTAACCTGTATAAACGGTGCAAGATGCGTCAGCGAGATTGACTGACCGCCGTACTGATTGGACGCAACCTGCGCAATTATCTGCGTTGCAATATTGCAGGCAGTGGAAAAGCTGTGCGGCCGCTCAATGAGCGTTCCCGTTATCACAGTGCCGTTCTGCAGCATATCCTCAAGATTTACAAGATCGCAGTTATGCATATGCTGCGCGTAATAATCGCTGTCATGAAAATGGATAATTCCTTCGTTATGCGCGTCAACAATCTCTTTCGGGAGAAGAATTCTGTTTGTAATATCCCTTGACACCTCTCCTGCCATATAATCGCGCTGCGTTGAATTAACCACGGGGTTCTTATTGGAATTTTCCTGTTTTGCTTCCTCGTTATTGCACTCAATAAGGCTGAGAATCTTATCATCGGTTGTGTTCGACTGTCTGACAAGCGTTCTCGTATAACGATATGTAATATAAGCCTTTGCAACCTCAAAAGCACCGTGCGCCATGATCTGATGCTCAACAAGATCCTGAACCTCCTCCACGCTCGGAGAATGACCGAGCGACTCGCACGACAAAACAACCCTCTCCGCAATCCTCTCTATCTGCTTTTCGGTCATGCGGACCTGCTGAGGCACAGCCTCATTTGCTTTGGAGATGGCGGTCAATATTTTATTTTCGTCAAACAGCACCTCAGAACCGTTTCGTTTAATTATTTTCATTAAGAACCCTCCTTAGTTTTCCCAATACATTGCCGCAATCGGATATATTCCATACATTCCTCCGCACACGGAAAACAGGGCAGAAAACCCTGCACTGCCGCTGATGACCGCAATCCGGGTCTGTCCACCATATATAGTGGTATTACAGAAAATAGCATAGCATATGTAGATGAAAAAGTCAATAGTTATTATGCAATAAAATAAATATTTATTATGTAAACACAAGCTTATAAATCTGCGCGCAGACGCCTGAGGAATTTACGTTTCGCCGTTTTTCCGGAATCCGCGGGGCGGCAAATACTTTTGCGCAAAAAAAATGACAGACACTCGCGTCTGCCACTAAAAGGAGGGAAAATGAAAAAAGTTTGTACTTATCAAGTACACATATATAATACAATGAATACTTTGAAATTGCAATATGCTTCATTAATGAATTTATTAATTAAAAACTGATTTTTTTGTGCATAGGTCACAAAAAAGTACTTTTTCTTCACTTATCCGCAATTATTTAGTAAAATATTGTTTTAATCCCATAACAATTCCCGAAACCATTTTATCCTGATAATCTGCCGTTGACAGCAGGCGATCCTCATCGGGATTTGTCATAAATCCCATTTCGACCAGAATAATCGGAACTTCAGTCCAGTTAAATCCCGTCAGATCATTTCTGACCGATATTCCCCTGTTGGCAGCGCCCGTCTGTGCAACAAAGTTTTGCAGAACAAGTTCTCCGGCTGTCCTGCTTTTATTTAAAATATCGGCATTGCCGATATACTGCGGTCCCGGAACAAGCACCGACACGCCATGCGCGGCAGAGCTGTCACTGCCGTCGGCATGCAGCTTAACGGATATGTCGGCGTTGAGCGCATTTGCAAATTGTGCTCTGTCAACATTAGACACATCGCACGCATGCTCGGTTCTTGTCATATGAACGACAGCGCCCTCAGCTTCAAGCGCAGTTCTGAGCCTGAGTGCCACCGAAAGGTTAAGCTGTTCCTCCGTCTGATACTTGCCGGAGGTTCCTGAAACAAACGCCGCCTTTGTTACGCTGCTTCCCGGCGCTATCGGTTCTTTTTTCTTATAACTGCTGATTCCGTGTCCGGCGTCAACAACAATTACCTTACCGCTTAAAACACTCACCGGAGCGGCAGGCTCGGGAGGTGTCTGAGGAGTTTCGGGAGTCTCGGACACCTCGGGAGTTTCGGGTTCTTCTGCTTTTCTTTCCTGCCCGGGAGGCGCCACAGGCACAAGCTCTCCGTTCTTATTATCATGCTTTTTGTGCCTTTTGCTTTCGCCGCTGCTCTGTTCTGTCTGAACCTCAGGCTTATTCTGATGCGGTTTTTTGGATTCCTCCTGCGTTCCGCATCCGCAAATCAACATTATCGCTGTCAGTATACAGAGACAATTATGCTTCATTACCTCCACCCTCTGCTTTCCTCGTATGCAACGATGAAATCCTTGTTCGCTTTTTCAACCGAATTAAACATACTTTCGTTGAAATTTGCGTTCGGAACATACCAATCCTGTGACTCGAAATAGGACTTATAAGGCTCTGTGCTGAAGATATATCCGCGGCGGGCAAAGATTTCGTTTCTGATCATTGCAACCTCTTCTTCCGATTTTCCCTCCAGATCCGAGTATGTGATATACTCTCTGTCGCTCGGGAAAAATTCGCTGTCATCGTCATAGTCCTCATCTTCGTCCTCGTCATAATACTCATCTTCATCATAGTCTATGTCAGTCTCATCATCTTCATCAATGATGTCATCGTCATAGTCTTCATCCTCATCGATGTCATCATCAGCATCCTCATCATCCGATGATTTATTCCTCCGTTTGCTTTTTGTATCGGATTCGTCATCGTCTTTGTCTTCAATATTAGGCGTTTCGACCTCCACTGCGTTGTTTTTCAGGCATATAACCCCGATAACGCCGGCGCTGCCGACCAAAACAACAATTAAAAGCACAATGAGGAATATAAGTCCCTTATCCTTTTTCTTTGTGCTCTTTATCTCCGACCGCGGAGCCGCTTTTTGGGAATCGTTCAGCGGCGCTCCGCAGCTGTTGCAGAACAGTGCGCCCTCTCGCACGGGATTTCCGCAGGCAGGGCAGCGCGGTGTTTTTTCCTTTTCTTCCGCTGCGATGCGCTGACCGCAGTTATTGCAGAACATCGCGCCCTCACGCACGGGATTTCCGCAGGCAGGGCAGCACGGCGTATTTTTTGTTTCTTCCGCTGTAACGCGCTGACCGCAGTTATTGCAGAACACGGCGTTTTCCTCAAGCTGCTGACCGCAGTTCGGGCATATATTTTCATTTCCCGAATGATCCAGTACCTCTGTCATTTCCGGTTCATTTTTAACTTCTGTTCCACATTCCCTGCAAAATTTTGCTCCCGGAATTATTTCACTTCCGCAATTAGAACATTTCATTTAAAAACCTCCAAACCACTGATTATCACAGCCCGAACGGGCTGTGATAATCAGACTCTTCTCACTGCAGCTTACTGCCGCATTTTGCGCAGAATTTTGCTCCCGGCGCATTCGTGTGTCCGCACTGGCATATATTTGACACGGCTGCCCCGGACGCATTTCCGATGATTTGATTCATCTCTGCGTCAAGCTCTTCAATTTTCTTTTTATGAATTTCAATCTGTTCTTCACGCGCGGTTATTTCACTGCTGATGCTGCTGACTTCCGCTCTCGGAATGTCGCCCTCAGCATGCTCAAGGCAATACTGATGCACCTTATCACCGAGAATTTCCGCAAGCTGCTTCTTTTCTTCCTCCAGGCTTTTAATCACGGTGCTGATTTTTGATTTTTCAATCATCGTTTTAGAACCCGTGCTGACTGTTGCCACACCCTTGTTAAATCCATCCTTTACTTTTCCGAAAAAGTCTGCCATAATTATCCTCCTCTAAAAATTAATAAACAATATAACTTACATCAGAATCGATAAGCTTCGATTTTTTGCCGTTGCGGCGATACAGTTCGCCTCTTGAGCTTTTTATGCTGTAGTCCTTAAGATAATAGCAATCCTTTGTTCCGTGAATTACAAAATCATGCACATCAATGTCAATCTGTTCTTTCTTTCCGTTTTTAAATCTCATCAGATTTCCGATTTCTCCGCTTGAGCTGTACTGATCATAATAATACAACACTCCGTCATTATAGCTGTGCATTCCGCTGTAGCTGTCTGCCAAAGAGGTGTATTTTCCGTTTACGAATATACCGAAATTATCATCGGAATAAATAATTATTGCGCCATCCTCAAGCATATAGCCGCTCGCTTCGTCATGAATTTTCTTTTTAGATCCAATTCCCGAACTGCTTACCGAATATCTGTTTAACGTTCCGCAGTAATCCGAATTCACATCCTCAATGCAATACAAATACTTTTCGTCCTCCGAAACCGTTATATTTTTCGCGTCATCAGCGAAATCGCTGTCAATCGGTATTATCGTGCCATCTGATTTCAGCAGTGCCGTTTCAGTTTCGATATTATCTTTAAGATCGCTGAGCTTGGACCGCGCGTCACTCAGACCGGTAACTTCGCTTAAGGTGATTTTGCCGCCGTCATCCGACTGCTTTTCTATAATTCTGTCATAAATGTAGCCGTTAAGAAGACCCTCCTCAAGCTTCTTCGCATCCTTTTTGTCTGCCATATAAAGCGTGTAGGTTTTAATCTCCTCCGGATTTTCGCTGTAGTATTCTCTCACATCGTCGCGTCCGCACTTTTCATCATATTTATCGTCCGCTTCATTGTATGCGTCATAATCCGTTTGCGAATATCCGTTTTCATCTGTTGTCTGGAAATCCGAATATGACGGTTCGGTTATCTGTGCATCGGAATCCGCGCAGTCATCATTAAACAGATCTTTAAACTTTTTCTCGCTCGTTACCTCTTTGGTGAAGAAGCAGTTATCGCCAATCATTGACGCATTGCTGACATCGGAAGCAATTTTCACCTTATCCTTGCCATATTCCTTAACATAGAGCGATTCGTCTTTCATATAGTATATTTTGCTATACTCGAACGGGTTTGACACTATCCCGGAAACCTCGGAATCTATCTTTTCCGGCTTGTCTTTTTTGCCGATGCCGCTCAAATATAAATCTCCGTCACTTTTCTTGTAAAGGATTTTTTTCGCGTCACTGCTCAGATAATATTCCTGCGTTTCACTTGAAATTGATCGGTCTTCCTTAAGGTTTGATATATAAAGTCTGTCATTTTTTATGTATATGACAAACTCACCGTTCGGCGCAATTTTGAAGTCTGTCACACCGCTTGCAAGCCGTATGCCCTTATCATCGGCATCCTTTCCTCTCGGCTTTTTCTGCTTTGTGTTTCGGTAGTACAGTCTGAATCTTCCCTCGTCCATAGCATCAGCAAAGAAAATTCTTTTTCCGTCTTCGGAAACCTGAACCAGTCCATAGCTGTATCCATCCCCTGTTTCGGGATCGTAATAGCCGGTCTTGTTGGTAAGCGTGTACGATTCCTTTTTGTTTGTGTTCCTCAAATACAGTCCGGAATCCTTGATATACACAACCGGGTGATTTTCACGCCCTCCTTTGCCTGAGTTCAGCATGCCGGATACCAGGCGATAGCCTGCCACTCCGGCGCCGCATACCACTGCAACCGACAAAATTGCTGCAACAGCTTTTTTCGCCGCTCCTCCTTTGTTTTTTTGCGGAAGCGTTGCTTCTGTCACATTGCCTCCGTTTCCGCCCATGCTTGCTCCGCATGATGTGCAGAATTTGGTGCCGTCTTCATTCTTTGCTCCGCACTGTTCACAATACATTGCATTTCCTCCTCTGAATATTTTTGATTATATTGACCAACACATATGAGCATGACACCGTTTTTTCATATGCTCTGTGCTTGCCGCTCTGTTTAATAAATTCTGTGTCCGCAGCGCGAACAGAATTTTCCGCTGACTCTGTTCCCGCATTGAGAACAGAAGCTTGGCTTTATGCCGCCGGCAGAACCATTTCCCATTTGCTCTGTCTGCCTGTCAGCATCAAGTCCTTCGGTTGCTTCCGCGTCAAGTCCTTCGGTTGCTTCCGCGTCAAGTCCTTCGGTTGCTTCCGCAGCAAGTCCTTCGGTTGCTTCCGCAGCAAGTCCTTCGGTCAAATCAATGCCGGGATTGGCAGCCGTTTCCCCGGCAAGTCCTTCGGTTAAATCATCCTCGCGATTCCCTGCTGCATTTCCGGCAATCCCCTCGGTTTTATCATCATAAATTCCCTCGGTTTTATCAATACCGGCATCATATGAAGATTCCGCAGTGTTCACCCCGGGAATATCTCTGTTTTCCGGAAATGTTCCGGATAATTCCGCAGCATTATCGGTCGGAATTGCTTCCGTTGGATCTCCGCCCGGTGCATCTCCGATAACCGCGTCCGTTTTTTCAGTTTTTGACCAATC
The DNA here is from genome assembly GCA_934454525.1 of uncultured Clostridia bacterium. GTDB lineage: Bacteria > Bacillota > Clostridia > UMGS1883 > UMGS1883 > UMGS1883. The sequence goes on along the minus strand of CAKSFM010000005.1, from coordinate 30,245 downwards.
ATCCGCAGTTTTCTTTTCTTTTCTGACAGGAATCTTTTTGTTATTTTCTACCGCCTTGTCAATCATTTTTCGTTCTTTCTTTTTACCGTTCGATATATCGCAGATCAATATTATGAGCATTGCCGCAGCTCCGACAACCGAAATGTAAAACAGAAGTGTTAACATCTCCACTATATCTCCCGCCCCTCTATAACCAGCCTTTTTCTTTCAGCTCGTTTATTTTAGCTGCAAGCTGCATAACATCGGATGTTTGTTTGCCGTTCGGCGCAAATTTCACTGCCAGTTTATAATTTTTATAAGCCTCGGAATAATCACGGCTGTCCTCTGATTTTTCTCCCTCAATATCCATATACAGATATGAAAGCTGTAAATAGCACTGATAATTATCGGGATATTTTTCTTTCATGGTTTCAAGCACCTGCTCAGCTTCGCTGTATTTGCCGGTCTGCTGATAAATAATTGCGATATTTCTGTATATGTATGCGCGCTCATAACCAAGCTCAATCAGCCGGTTAAACTTCTGAACGGACAAATCATATTTTTTTGCTGTGAAATATGCCTCCGCCATCGCTTCCGTGATAAGCAGATTATCCTCATCTTTCAAATCCTTTACTGCTCTTTCCAAGACTTCGATTTGCTTGTTGATTGCCGTCCAGTTTTCATAGTCCGTGTGACGCATTGACTTGTATATGTCCGATAATTCCAGATAAGAGCGCGTTTTCATATCCTCACTCTCTGTCAGGGAAATTGTTTTTTCAAAGTCAGCAATTGCTTCGTCCGTGCTTCCCTCAGCCAATGCAACCTGTCCGCGGACATAGTTTAAAATATCCTCGTCAACTCCGTTTGCCTGAATCTTATCCAGAATATTCTTTGCTTTTTCCAAATCTCCCAGTTTCGCATAGCACACTGCCAAATCCCTGCGATAGGTATTATCCGAGCTGTCAAGCTCGCATGCTTTTTTCAGATAACTCTTTGCAAGCTCATAATTCTCATCCTCGTAAATAACCGAGCCTCTCAGGTAGTTATAGCGCGCGTCCTCCTCACATTCGGGCATTTGCTCGGCAACATTGTCAAGATAAGAAACACATTCCTCATATTTTCCCTGTCTGAGCAATATCTGAGCAATTCCGAGGTACGGCGCCGGGTCATTCTTTTTTCTTTCTATAGCATACTCAAAGCAGCTCTTTGATTCCTCCAGCTCATATGACTGAAGATATTTATACCCATTGTCAACAGCATTCTTATACTCTTCGTTCCTATTCGCTATCATGCGGCTGCCGAGGAAAACAGATAATGCCGCAAGGCACACAAACGCCGCCCCCTCCGCCGCAATCCTTATTTTTCGCGCGCGTTTCTGCTTTTTGTAGAAAGAATTAAACGTATATATATTATCAAGGTCTCTGAGAAGCTCCTCCGTGTTCTGATATCTGTCAGCCGGATTATTGCGAACGCATTTCCAAACAATATGCTCAATTCCCTCAGACAGCGAGCTGTCCGTCAGTCTCAGCGGCTTAAACTCATAGGGCGGCTCATTCGGGCTTTTGCCTGTCAGCAGGTGATACATGGTTGCACCGAGCGAGTATATATCGGTCCGCGCATCTGTCTGCCCCGTTCCGTACTGTTCGGGTGCCGCGTATCCTCGCGTTCCCATGTAACTCGTGTCGCTGCCGCTGTCCTTTTTAAATTCACGTGCTATACCGAAATCAATTACTTTAACAACATTATCGGCAGAAACGATTATGTTCGATGGCTTCATATCTCTGTATATAATAGGATTCGGCTTCTGGCTGTGCAGATAGTTCAATATTCTGCACAGCTGCTTCGCCCATTCGATAACCGTTGCTTCATCAAATTTCTTCCGATAGTGCAGCTGCTTGTCAAGCGGCTCTCCCTCTATGTAGTCCTCTATTATATAGAGATTCTCGCTGTCTTCCTCAATATCTATAATTCGCGGAAGCGCCGGATGATTAATTTTTTTCAGGATATTCGGTTCTGCAAGCAGATCGTAATTTCCCCCGTTTTTTTTCGGAATCGCTTTTATTGCCCATTTTGTGCCGAGCGATATGCTTTCGGCAAGATACACCGTACCCATACCTCCGCTGCCGATGGTTTTTATTATGCGATATCTTCCGTTAAACAGTGTCTGCATATATTTCACCTGTCATATTGCTTATTTTTCGTAAACCGTTCCCTCCGGATACCCGTAGTCATTAAATTTATCATTGGGAACCGATATAGTATTACTGTCCGCATCGTATTTCAGTTCAACAACAAAGCCTGAAATATCATATGTACCTCCGCCGTCATCACTCGGAGGTGCGTAACCCGAATTATCTGTCAGATGAAGCCGAACCGTATGTTCATCGGCAACCTCATATGTTCCGTTGTAATCAAATCTCATAGCCGTGTTTTGAACAGTTCCGTCCGAGCGGAATATCAGAGTGTCAATCATATGTGCATAGGAATCTCCGCGGCATTTCCATGTTCCGACAAGCTTCTTTTTGATTTCATCGGTTTTCGGTCTTGTCTTTCCCGTATACCGAACCTTGTCAGTAGGTTCTGAATTAAGATACAGCCGTTCATACTCTTTATACGGTTCTGAGGATTCATATCCCTCGTTCACCCATTCGGAATCGGCATTATTACCGGTATATTCTTTTCTTCCGCTTTCCCTGCCGTCAATATAGAGTTCCCTGTATTCCCGGTAAGGCTCATCGGTTTCAAACTTTTCTTCGCCCCACTTGTATTCCTCAATAATATGAAGGTCAACAAGCATATCAAGAATTTTCTCAAACTCGGCGTCTGAAGCATCTGAATTTTTAATCCACCATTTAACGGCGCTTTCGAAATTTTCGCGCCGGTAGCTGCGCTCCGCGGACGATATTGCCGCTTTAATTGCTTTTTCAATCGTATCGGCTGCTGCCGCATCCTTTCCGAGCTTTCTTTCAGCAGTTGCTTTACCTAAGTACGAATCAACATTCTTTCCGTCTATTTTTATAACCTTATTAAAGGCGATAATTGCTTCTTCATACTTTCCTTCTTCCAAATATTTATAACCGAGCGCCAACCCATGCTTCACGGGGTTTATCACCCCGGTGCTTATAATAACGCACACAGCCGCCGTAATCAGTATTACGGCAAGGATTGCGCATATCAGAGCTTTTTTTACAGTCATTAACCACGCCTCCGAAACCGGAATCAGTAACTGAACGTACAAACATTACTTGTTCCGTTTGTTATATTCATATCGTATATCGTTGCCCTGCCGTCAACAATAAGCCTTACCTTGAACGGCACACTGCCCTCAGTGCGTTTGCTGTACATATTTACTTTAACCGTGTATGTACCGCGGGGCGGCGTCTGCCAGAATATATTCTCAACAGGATTGGTAACGAAATCGCTTACCTGGCGGTCAACATCAAGCCGTCCGCCCGAGCTTCCGTTTTTGTTATTGAAATAGATTGTATCTCCCAGCGGACTCGTTACATGCAGGTCGAGGTCATCGGTTGTGTTCCATAAAAGCGACACTGTTACCGGTCCTATTTTCGCACCTGTTTCTTCAATTATTTTGTCCGTCTGTGTAACTTTCTTGGCTTCCATATCCGCCAATGCGTTTGTCAGTTCGTCCTTTGCAAGGTCAATATGCTCCTGGCGGGCAATAAGATTTTTATATACCTTTTTTGCGTTTGAAATATCAGATTCAAGCGTCTCCTTTGCGCCCTCTCTGTACTGCCCGACATCGCTGCCCTCAACGGCATTTTCCTCGGTGCGCTCCGCCTGTACAATCACTTTTTTCAGCGCTTCGCGCTCCGTCGGCACAATTATGCTGTTATGGAACTGTTCAAATGCTTCCGAAAGCTGTGCGTACATTTCATTGCCGGCTTCTGCGCTGACGTAGTTCTTTTCAAGCAGATTCTCGCCCTTATCGAGTTTGCTCTGAAGCTTTTCTTTCGCGCCCTCAATACAATTGCCGACCTCTTTTCCTACTTCGGTTTTCTTCATTTCTTCTTTTGCTTCCGCAATGATATTTTTGATTTGCGTTTCAATGCTTGAATCAATCACATATTCCGCTTCAAAAACATCGGTGTGCTCTCCTTTGGGATTATATCCTCTGATTTTTATATGCGCATCCTGCTGAATCTGAATCCCTCCGCGATACTGCTTATCCTTTTTATCCGGCTCCTTGTCACGGTCTGTATAATAGAATGTGTGGCCGACGCGTACCTTGTCGGATTTAAGGCGCATTGAGAACGGCTTGATATATGTTCCCGACTGAGGAATGATTTCCGGTATCTTCGGTTTTTCATTCGCCGAATCAAGCAGCTTTCTCACATCGGAATCAAGATTGCCCTTTCCGTGCTTTTTGACGTAATTCATCAATATTTCGTATGCTGCGTCAGGATCGGCATCTTTAAGTATATCAATGATTTCGCATAAAAGCTCAGTGTTGTCAAAATCAATTTTCTGAGCTTCTTTCAAAACCCTTACCGCAGTATCAACATCACCGAGTTCAATGCTGCCCTTTGCGATTCCGATGCGCGCCTTGGTGCTTTTTCCGTCAATTTTTACTGCCTTTGTAAATTCCAGAATGGCTTCCTTATACTTACCCTCGTTTAAATACTTATTACCGAGCGTCATAAATTTAGTATAAAATGCCGGCTTTGCATACGCCGCATAAATGGATGTTGCTGCCGTTGCCATAAGCATTGCCGTTATCAGCAGTATTAAAAATATCTTTGCCGCTTCAATTTTCCTGCTCATGATAATCCTCCGCATTTTCATTTTTTCTGAAATTTTTTCTGAAAATCACCAGTATGCAGACAAGGTCAATCACCAGCAGCGCTCCGCCGACGGAAACCGTATATTTTATCGGACTCAACACAACCTTTTCTGATTTGAATGCATAAAAGCTGTATATTACATATACCGTAATTACCAATATCTGCGTGATAACCGCTGCCAAATACTGCTTTAGCTTGCTCATCGCACATTCTCCTTTACCGCCTCATTCTTTTTTCGGCTGAACGAAAAAAGGCGTTTCTTATCAATTTCTATTTTCAAAACAATGGCGGTAATATTATCCCTGCCGCCCTTGTCCTTTGCTTTCTCAATCAATTCTCCGACAATATCGCGTTCGGAGTTATTCTGCTTCAAAATTCTTTTTATCTCGCTGTCTTCAAGCATGTCCGTCACGCCGTCACTGCATATGAGATACTTATCATTATTTGCAGCAGCGCTCTCGGCAATGCCCGGTTTTATTACCATTTCCGCAGTTGACAGACCGAGGTACTGCGTGAGCTTGTTTCTGTGAGGGTGCGTTTTTAAATCCTTTTTCTTCACCGAACCCATTCTGAAAGCCCGCATTGCCTGCGTGTGATCCTCCGTGAGCTGCACAAGCTTGTTTTTATGCAGCCTGTACACTCTGCTGTCACCAACGTTATAAATATGAATTTTTCCGTTTTCTGCGCACAGCATGGCAATTGTTGTTCCTATTCTCTGCCCTGCGGCGCAGCTTTTTTCATAAATCAGATTGCTTGCTTCAAGCAAAAACATTTGCACGTACTTATCAATATCATGAATTTCTGCCGAGCTGAGTACATCTTTATATTTTACCAGTGTTTCAACAGCAGTTAAAGACGCCTCTTCGCCGTACGCTTCTCCGCCCATTCCGTCGCAAACGGCAAAAATCTGTGCCGCATCATCCCTTCGTTCCGAATAAACCGCCGGAATTTCACGATTTACGCGTGTGAGATGCAGTCCGTTGTAATAGAAGTTATCCTCATTGTTTTTTCGCACCATCCCAACATTGACGCCGACTGCCGATGCTATTGTGATATGCTTCATTATATTCCTCTCCCATGCTTTGCCCAAAGGCAAGCCGAAAGCTCCGGCTTCCGGCAGTGCCTTTAAAGCGCTTACGATTAGTTTCCGCCAAGCTGTGATGCAAGCGCATTGTCGGTTTCCTCAAGCGTCTGCGCAACAGCGTCAAGCTGAGATGCTATACCGTTTAAAATCTCAGGGAACTGATTAAGCGGCGTCTGCAGTTCATTGTACTGCGCAAAGAATGTATCCTGAGCCGCACCGTCCCATGTGCTTTCAAGATTGTTAACCTCGGTTAACAAATATTTAAGAATATCTGTGATTTCATCCGATTTAGCTCTGAAATTATTAGCCGATGTTCTCAGCTCTGCGGGCGTTATTGTAATTCTCTCTGCCATGTTTATCACCTCCGTTTATAATATTTATATACAAAGTGCACAGACATATGTGCCTAAGCACGTTGCAGCTGTTTGGCAGGCTATGCAGCCTTATTCCAGTGTTCTTCCCAGTTCCGGAATTTTATCGTATATATTGACATATTCACGCTGAGCTTCATTAAGACAATCATTCAGATGATTAATTATCAGCATATGGGTTTTAATATTTTTCTTCCATGTTTCATCAAACGTTTCAAAAAACTTCGTACTCGCGGCAGATTTCCAGCCGGAATTTCTGAGATTGTCAACGCTTATATCCAGACTGCTTACAAGCTGTGAAAGCTGATCGTATGAATTTTTGTAAGCAGCCGCGGTGTTTGCCAGCATATCCAAGTCAACTTTTAATTTATTCGCCATACTAATCACCCCTATGTTAAACCAGTTTCAGAACCATGCCTTTCGATTCTGCGGTTTTTCTGTCCTCCGCAGCTTTTTCGGGTTCATTCAGATCCTTGTAAATTTCAGAACGGATAAGATATGCATCTCCGAAATTTTCATCAAGGTTAATAATGTAATTTACCATTTCAAGGGCATTGTCATAATCCTTTAAAGCCTTGCTGCACAATGCTCTGTACACATACAAATCCATGAATCCGGGATTTTCCGAGCATCCGCGTCTGAAAATTTTCAGAGCTTCTTCAAATGCCGCTTTTGCTTCGGCTTCCGGTTTCGAATTCATAATTGCCTCTGCTCTGAAAAATACGGCTGAATAATAGTATGTGCTTTTGCTGCCGGCACCGATTACCTCCTCACAGTACCGAAGAACATTATCGTATTCCTTTTTAAAGTTGTAAATATTTATAAGATAAAATCTTGCTTCGGCATTAAATTCACTGCCCTCATTTTCAATCACCGTTTCAAAGCATTTAATGCTTTCCGCTTCATTATTTTTAGCCAGATATATTTTTCCTTTTTCAAGAAGTACATCGCTGCTTTCACTGCTGATATTACTAAGTATATCAAGCGCTTCATCATATTTCTCCATTTTTTCAAGGAGCAAAACACGGTCAAAAAGGAATGCCTCATCATCGGGAAAAAGTTCAATCGCATGCTTTAAAACCGTTTCGGCGTCATCGAATTTGCCCTCTTCTATAAGCAGAAGCGTTTTATAGTGATACCCTTCAAAAACCTCCGGATTTGACGCAATCATTGAATCCAGAGCCTGAACTGCCTCCGGATAGTTATGTGTTGCCATGTAAATCTGCGCTTTTCTGAATTTTGCTTCAGGTCTGAGATTGTCAATTCTGATAGCGCGGTTGTAATTCTTGACGGCGTCTTCATAATTCCCCTCATCCTCACAAACAGACGCGAGGTTAAAGTACAGCTGATAATCAACAAAGCCGTTATTAACCGCCTGCGCATAATACTCACGCCCGGCGGAATTGTTATCGCACAGGAATTCAATGTTTCCGAGATGAAAGTACGTTTCGCCGTTGTTTTTATCTATCAGCAAAACTTTCTTGAATGATGCGCGCGCTTCGTCATACTTATCGAGCATTACATATGCCTCGCCCATATTAAAATATGTTTCGGCATACATCGGGTCATCCGCCTCTGCCTTTTTATAAAGCTCAATTGCCTCCTCATATTTATTTACCTTGTACAGCAGCTTCCCCTGCTGATTATATTCCTCTGCCAAAGATATATTCTTTTCCATTAAATCTGCTCCCTTCTTATTGTACCAGTGCTTCCGAATTCCGGAAAACATCCGGAATTTCAAGCTCCGTCAGTTCTGCGGCAAATGCTTCCCGTTTTCTTAACCCCGTTTGAGTATATTTTTTTATGCGCCCCTCAATATGAATCTTTTTCCCTTTGATTTTTATGTTTTTAATATCTTCTATCCTATAAATATCAGTTCTTTCATCAAGAATCGGCAAGCTGTTCGAGCATTTTATATAAGTAAGCTCGTTTTCGTTTTTTATGATATAGCTTTTTCTGAAAAGCGACAGGTTTGAAAAATAGTACGGAAGAGCCATCAGCATTGACAAAAGGGCCAAAACCATAACCCCCGCGGCAACCCTTGCCGCCCCTGCGGACGCATTGATTCTCAGTCCTTTTCCGTTCAGTGCAAGAACGATAAGAGCAACAACGCATATTCCGGGCAGACCGAGCAGCAGCGCCCTCACGGCAAAAATCCCGTTGAATTTTGCTAATGAAAATTTAATTTGCATATTGCGGCACCTCACACGGACAGCTTCAGCGGAGTTATAACCGTCTTATTAATTTTTACATCCTTATAAGCATCTTTTATGTCAGTGACCGCACCGTCAATCTTATCTTTGAAATCAAACGGAAATTTATATGTATATTTCCCCATAACCCCGCCGGTGAAAAACTTTTTCAGATCCCTGATATTTTTATAAATTCCCTTCATCGATTTCCAGTCTTTCGTAGCATAATTGTTTGCTATTGCAAATCTTGAAAGATCGATAGGAGTTTTGTCCGTAATGAACGTGGAATTTTTGTAATAGCCGTAATCCCTGAAAGTCTTGATGAGTGAACTGTCCGTCACATTTTTGCTTATCAGCTCCGTCAGCTTTGCATTATTGCTGTTATATTTGATATCATCCAAAAGAGCTTTGAATTTGAAGTCCTTGCCGAAGATAAAGTTCTTAAGCTTTGTTATGTTATAAAATGCCTGCGCAATTTCCAGACCGCCGAAAAGATATGCTCCGATTGCCTCTCCGTTTTTCCTGTATTCATCACTGTCCTGATTAAACATAAGCGCTATGCCCTCTGCGCTTTTGCCGCAGATAAGCATTGTAAGTTCGCTTCCGTCGCTGTCATCAATCCTGTCGGCAATCACCCTGTTTCCGGAGGTGTTGAATTCATGTTTCGCTGCCACATCATAACCGAATTTCGCCGATGCGCTGTAGATTGAAAATCCTGCGAAGAAAAATGCAGCGAGTCCCGCACCTGTACCGATCAGGGCGGCGAACGCGGCAATCGCAACCGCAACCTTTACAGCGTCCTTGACAATATTAACTGTATATTTTCCGCCCTTATCGTGATACCAGTCCTTAATATCATATTTGGCTCGGCGCCCGGCGGCTTCAATTAAATTAACAATATCTCTTCCGAACCAGCCTTTTGCCAAATCTTCAAGTCCGACACCGATATATGCAAACACCGAAATGCGTATACTGTTAGCCTGCTTAAAGGTTTTTGTGTCATCGGTAATCCTTCTTGCAACGCGTTTGTCGGCTTCCTTTGCTTCTTCTCCGAAATCGGCAATCGCTGCTTTAAAATACCCTATCTGCTCAGACTTATCGCGCAGCTTTTGAATTTTTTTCTCTATAAAATAATTTGACTGCGATAAATTATTTCGCGTTGTTCCCACACCGGCTATGTTTTTCTTGATCCCTGAATAATCATCTATCCGGCGGCTGATTTTGTTCGACAGCGACTGCGCTGTTCTGGTTACATCCCTTATTTTGCCGTAATTAACAATCAGTGTACCCGTAATAATCACCTCAATTTCCGTTCAATGCAGCTTTGGCTGACCTTGCAGCCTCCAGCGCCCGCTCCAAAGCGGCAATTTCTCTTCGCAGCGCTGATATTTCCGTATCAATATACCCCTCCGCTGTTGTTATATCGGAATCACTGCTTTGATAAGGCTCAATCAGATTATTTATTTTATCCACAACGGAACGTGTGTTATCCGCAACAACAGCGCTTTGAAAATCACTCTGCAAATCTCCGACAAGCCTGTTGATAGCAGTAATGTCACCGGTATCGTCCGTTAAATCCCTTTTATATTTTTCAAGATTTTTTATCGCCCGTTCCTTGCTTCTTATATCAGAGCTGATTGACATATCCGTGACCCCCTTTTACTCATTTTTGAACTGCCGCGCAATTTCGCTGTCCCAATCGCGGTAAGACTGCCGCATATTTTCCAAATCCTCGGCAATGGTTCTCAGATTATCTTCCTCGTCTTTCAGCTGCGTTTTTAAGGTCTTATAGACTTTTTCAAATGCTTTTTCTCCGTCGCCTTCCCACACTTTTACAAGTGCGTCGGTTGAACGGAAAATTGCCTCGCGCGCTTCACGATACTGCTTGATTGCCGTTCTGAAAGCCGTAATCGTATCGTCAAAAAGATCGGTATCTATTGACTGAACCGTACCGTTATATACTGACTGTTCCGCCATGCTATTCTTCCTTTCCTACACATTCAAGATTGTTTTCAGCTTTGTAAGCTCTCCGCCAATGCACAGGTATGCGTCACCTGCCGCAATCGGTTTGGAATATGCTTTCTGCTGCTTTATGCTCGCTTCGGCAAACTTAAAGTTACACACATCATCAAACACGATTATCTTTTTATTCTCCTTAATTTGCTTAAGCATATCGGGTGCGCCGTAAGCAACCGCTGTATTTTCAATACCGGAGAATATAACGCTTACCTTGAGATTTTTGTATTCCTTTGTTATTTTCAGGAATTTCGCATACAATTCCTTGTCTTTCGAAACCTCTGTTATAAACGAATTATTTTCAACAATCAGCATCAGCAGCGGATATTCTTCAAGAAGCTTTTCCTCCGGTTCTGAGCCGCGGTTATCCACCAGATACTCAGACCTGTCCTCAAGTTCATCAAGAATATCATCGATAATCGATTCTGCCTCTCCCGAGTCAACCGTATAATTCTTTACAAATCCGCAGGAATTAAGCTCTTCAAGCGAACGGTTCGACGAGTCAATTATGTATGCTTCAGCCATATTTTGCATTATTGTTTTGTTAATCGTGTTCATCAGATATTTAACAAAGTTGGTTTTGCCGCTTTTTTCCCGTCCGGTAACCGCAAGTATATCGGCAGACAACAAATTGAGATATACATATTCGACTTTGTCATATCCGATTCCGATGGGGATACTGTACTTGTTTCCGAACAGCTCTCTGTGCTCGCCAAACAGCTCCGATGCTCTGATTATGTCAGGCACCTGAGGAATCTGTCTTGCCTTTTTACCTCCGTACATCGAGTTCATTTCGTGAATCATTGTTCTGAGATTCTCCGTGCGCTCAATTTCCTTGCTGCCTTTCACGCACAGCGCCGTCTGAAATTCCAATATACGTTTGTCAAGCATGCAAAGCGCTCTTCCCGGAACTTCCTTAGGTTCTGTTCTGCAGCGGTCAAACAGGTTTGAATATTCTCCCTTGTCATTGCATGTCAGTGCAATTCTTGTTCCGAAGTTTGCCAGCACCTTATAACTGATTGCATTCGTTTGAGTGGCTGTTGCAATGATATTAATACCAACGCCCTGCCCGTCACGCGAGATTACAAGCAGATCCGAGTCACATTCCGGATAATATTCACGGAACGCCGTAACATTGTCAATTATCAGGAATATCTGCGGCAAATCCGTGAAACCTGCCTCTGTATATGCCGCATATGTACCTACAAGGTTCTGAGCAAAAATATTTTTTCTTTTTCCGATTTCATCATTGAGCATTTTGAACAGATTGTTAATCCGTTCTTCCTCAGTCGGTAAAACAACTCCGCCGACAATTCCCGATTCCTCGAACACTTTCATAGACATATTTCCGCAGTCTATTATATACAGACTTACTTCATCCGGAGTATATGTCACAAGCAAATCCTTTGCAATCGTCTGAAGCATGGCGGTTTTGCCTGTCTGCGCCGAGCCGACAATGTAAGTATTGCTCTCGGAAAGCTTTAACACAAGCTCTTCCTGAATCTGCAGCTCGGGGTCATCATACAGTCCGACAGTGGCGCTGATGCCTTCCGCTGAATTTTTAACCGTTTTCTTAAGCTCATCAGCATAGATAACATCACGCAGCGGCGGCAGGCAGATTCCGCTGAGACGCGCTATCGAGTTCTGCTCGCAGTAAGCGGCGATATAATCCACAATTGCGCAGAGCTGGCTTTTCGCTCCCTCAGCTTTTCCGCGGTGCTTATTTGAAAAAACAACGCTCCGCTTTCCCCACAGATTAACCTGCTGCAATTCAAACAGATTCTGTGAGGACATCTCGCCCTCAAGGATTTTAGCTCCGCTGTACGCCGACTGAAATAAATCAAACTGTTCATTGTTTCCTACCTGCAGATATGCTCTTCCCGGTTCAACAATCTCAGCTGCCAGCGGAGTTTTGATAACCTCCTGGCTATCCTCCTTTGTCTGAACTTTCAGACAAAGCTTGAATTTCGAGTTACTCCATATTTGCGCGTCAACCACGCCCGAAGGCTTCTGCGTTGCAAGTATCAGGTGAACGCCCAGGCTTCTTCCTATGCGCGCAGCGCTGATAAGCTCTTTCATGAATTCGGGCTGCTCCGTTTTCAGCTCCGCAAATTCGTCAACTATAATCACAAGGTGCGGCAGCGGAACAAGGCTTTTATCCGACTTGTAGAGTCTGATATAGTCATTAATATGATTAACCTTCTGCTGAGAAAACAGCTCCTGCCTTTTTCTCAGTTCAGCCTTTATCGACTTGAGCGAGCGGTCAATCTCTCTGCCGTCAATATTTGTAATTGCGCCGTTAAGATGCGGCAGTTTTTCAAACTGATTAACCATACCGCCGCCCTTGAAATCGATAATTACAAAGCTCAGCTCGTACGGATGAAACAGAGTTGCCGCTGACAGAATATAACTTTGCAGCAGTTCGCTCTTACCGGAACCGGTTGTTCCGGCAACCAGTCCGTGCGGACCATGAAATTTCTCATGCAGATCAAGATATACTATCTCGTTCTTAACCTTAACTCCGAGCGGAACAGCCATGCTTTTTTCAATCTTTGACTGCTCCCATCTGCCCGCGAGATCAATGTCGTCAACTGCCATAATATCCAGCAATTCAAAAAGCGTTATATTCTTTGTAAGGTCACTGTCGAGGTTCACCTCGTCAATGTAAACCGGTGCAATTCTCAGCGCAACCGCCTCGGCAGTTGCGTCGCTCACCGCTTCATATGAAAATCTGCGGATTTTTGCACTGTCACTGCTTTCAATCCATTCGCCCTCACAGCCTTTTGCCGATAAGCTGATTATTTCTCTGCACCCCTCCGGCAGCAGCTCCGGTGCTTCTTCAAAAAACACAAATGTGAAGCCGAATTGTCTTGCATTGCTGATATATTTCGAAATCGGATGTTTCCCGATGCTTTCACCGTCGAAAACAAAAACGGCAAAATCAGGACTGAACTCAGGCATTCTGTTGCCTGCTGCCGCATTTTCACGCTGCGACAAAACCGAATATATATATTCGAGTATAACCCCGGCGCTTTCTTCATTATAAACAAGATTTCTGACTCCGATATCATCATTATAAACATGCCGCAGCCATCTCAGCCATGAAAAGCGCTCGCAATCATCCTCTCTGAAAATACATATTATTTTCAGATCCTTATAAAAATGCCTTATCGCCAGGTCAAGAACAATATTTTTGAAAAAGCTGTACTGCTTTTCCCATGTTCCGATAATTCCCACGGCATCTGACTTTGCAAAATCAGAAATTACCGGCGCATTTCCGAGCATTTTATAGCGGAGCGCCGTCAGTTCGGGAAGCGCTGCCAGTTCATCATCTTTATCCCGGAAATCCTGCGGCTTGAATTTAATTTTGCAGCTTGCCTCAGTTTCTCCGGTTCCTATTCTCACATGCAGATAATCTTCATCGGTTTCGGTGCGGTCAAACAGGTTTTCGTCAAACGCCGCCGCTGCTTCAAGATTTTTATCGACCGAGCGATAATTATTCTGCAATATTTTCAGTTCTTCTTTTCGCAGAGCCGTTATTTCCGTTTCTTTGTTTCTTATATATTCAAGATAATCTTCATTGCGTTTTTTTCTGTCTTTTTCGTACTCCGATTTTTTCATAAAATATGCCGCAACCGACGCTATCAGTGTTATCGACATTGACGCTGCGCTGTAAATCACGAATGTTCCTCCGCCGCCCATAACTCCGCGCAGAATAACAGTCAGTGCAAGCATTGCCAGCGGCGGCGCCATCAGGAGCAGCAGGCTCTGTTTCTTCTGTTCCGGCATTGATTTCGGCGCAAGTATTTCGATTTCCGTATCGGGCAGTCTGTACTTTTTCCTTGTGCTTCTGTTGAATTTGGGATAGTTAAGTCTGCTTTTGCTGCTTTCAACATCTCTGTACGCAAGGTTTCTGATTCTGACGTTTTTTGCCTTATCTGTATATACAGAGTTATTTTTCAGATAAAAGCTGTATCCGACAATCATAAAAAACTCACAGTCATTCAGTTTTATTCTGTTGCTGCCGAGCGCCTTTTCTCCGTTTATGTATACACCGTATTTTGAATTGTTATCCTCTATATACAATCCGTCTTCAGCCTTTATCAGGCAAACAGTATCGCTCCCAAGCAGTTCATCATCTATAAATATGTCGCAGTTTTCGGTGCCGCCAATCAAAATGCGGTTTTTTGCGGAAATATCTATCACACGGTTGTATTTCCTGTCAGCCGAATCAAAGTCCAGGAAAAAGCTCATCCGGAACAGCTCGCTGTTTGACTGAGCATATTTTGCGGCAATAACATCACCGTGGTTTAAGACTCTTGAAAGTGACTTCATCAGTCCGTCGCCGGTCAGGTAAATATTTTCGCTGCAGGTTATCTGCCATGCTCCGGACCGACATGTCATTTCAAACTCAAATTCTTCAAAAAACAAATCCTTGCTGAAGCGGATATCGCACTGTTTGCCTGTTCCTATTTTGACTTCTGTTTTCACCGTCGCATCAATTATACATTCCTTATAAATATTTTTCCCGTAAACAACCAATTTATATCTGTTATCGCGCAACCCTCTCACCCCGATTTAACCGATGTTTATAATACTCCCATTATGTATTCCATAGCTTTTAAGTGTTGTATCACCTTTCAGCAGTGCTATCGGATTTTCGCATTTCAGATAGCATTTTGATATATCATCCGTATTAATTCCGAGCCGGTATGCCTCGTTGACGGCAATTACAAATTCCTTAGCCGTAATATTTAATGGAACGGCTATATCCGCCTGAAAATTCTTACCGGTAAAATTTAATATTATGATCGCTTCTTCCATATATATAACCCTCTTTAAAGCAGTCCGTAAACGAAATTCTGCACCGAGTCGCTCTCGGCTGCCGCATCAATATCCACATCGTCGTAAAATTCAACATACTGCTTGACAATGCAGCTGTTTTTCATTGTTGAATTCGTCAGATTATTTTCCTTTTCGCCCCTGTATTTATTGCAGATAAACATAAATTTACCGGTATCCGAGCAGTCAATGTTATCAAGGAAAATATCAAGCTTTTTTGCCGATATTCTGTCCTGCGCCGCAACAACCGCAACCCTGTCCGCACAAACCATCATTGAAACTTTTTCCGAGGTCAGACCGGAATCCGTATCAACAACAATGTAATCGAAATCGTTTGACTCCCTGATTTTTTGAATTAAATGAATGTAGTGCTCTTCTCTGATTCCCAAAACGGCTGCCGCCTGCCTTATCGGAGGAACATAATAAACTCCGCCGGCTTCAACAAGCTCATTTTTCAGTTCGGAAACCGCGTCAAAAGCTTTCAGCGCTATTTTTCTTTCAAGCTCCTTGCTCATGAAATGCTCCGAACCGAGATAAACGCTCAGACTCTGTATGTTTTCCGTGCTGAGATATAAAACACGCTTGTGCCTTTTTGCTATTGTTTCCGCGATTATAAGCGACAGAGTTGACGTACCCGTGCCGCCCGCGGGAGAATATATCATTATTGTTTCCGTCTGTTTTTTTTCCTGCGGAAGTCCCTCTGTCAGTTTTATTTTTCCGATTATCTCATCGTAAATATCCTTCACGCTTGTGTACTTGTAAATTTCATTGTTCTCCGAATGTACATCCTCGTTTTCTTTCAGGATAAATGTATTATCTATATTATGCTTTATAAGTGAATCCGAATAAAATTCTTCATTAATAATCAGTATATCGATTTTCCGCGGAGTACTGAAATATTTTTCAAAATACTCCCTGTCGGTAATCGTGATTATTTCCGCCGCATCCGTCATTTCCTCAACGAACTTTATTTCCAGCGGCGACAAATAACCTTCATCCTCATCGGCAATCACAATTGTCATTTTGGTCATTTTCTCACCTTATTTTACAACAAATTCAATTTTTGCGATTTTTATTATATCGCCTTTCTCTATTCTGATTTTTTGTTCTCCGGTCACGCTTCTCCCGTTGACATACGTTCCGTTCGTGCTGCTCAGATCCTGAATACTGAAAAATCCCTGTTCCTGTGTTATCCTGCAATGCATTCTTCCGACAGTGCGTTCGTTTTCTATCAGTCCGTCAACGTGCCCTGCCTGGCGGCCTATATAATAAACCGGTTTGTCAACGCAGAGTTTTATTCTGTCTTTCGTGTTAACCGACACAAGCGTTATACTCTGCGCGGTTTTGGATTCCTTTCCCTCTCCGCCATAAATCAGGTTCAGGGCAGCGCTTATCAGGCATCCGGTTACCATAATGATAATGCCTAAAGCTCTGTCATTCGTTACCGCAATTGACGCTCCGATTACTGCCGATAACGCCCCGATTACCCAAAACGGAAATGTTATCCGTTTGCTTTCATCGAAGGCAGCCATCTGCTCCGGTTCGTCAGTCTCAGTTTCTTTAACCGGTTTTTCATCCGGAATAACAGGGATTTCCGGCTTCGGCAACGGTGATGACCCCCCGTCCGGGAAGAATGCTGCCACATCATTCACATTCAGTCCGAAAACCTTTTCTGCCTCGCGGCAAACTGAGCCGGAAAGCTCACGGATTGCCGCCTCTCCGCTCTCTTTAAGTTCGCAGCCCGATGCAAGGGGAACGCATATCATATGCGCACTGAGATCGTTCATATCCACAAACACTGCGTTTGCATCAGTCAGCACATTTTCAAGCTTCACAAACCCGTTTTCGGATATTTTTTCAACCGTATCCCGAATATTTGATGCAACCGTCAGAAATTCCTTGGGTTTAAGCTGCCGCGCGGCGTTTTCAAGCGATTTATATTTTCCGCTGTCATATACAAGCTTTATTTTTCCGTTCTGCGAAAGCTTACCGCATTTTATCAATCCATACTTTTCACGATTCTGCAAAACTTTGAATGCAACATTGTTAAAACACGCATCATCATCAAGAACAATACTTATTGCATTGTCATATGTACTAATTTCCATTTTTCCGGACATGGCTAAATTGCTCACCTAACTCCCCCGTTTCAGAATTCGGAATTCACAGCCGTTATTTATACAAAAAACCGGTTATTGATCCATCTGTCTTATAATAGAATCATATATGCAATTCATTTCCATCTGCATTTTGTCCTGTTCTCCCCATATAACATAATCAAGCACAGCCGCTATTGCCAGGCGCACAAACGGGCGCAGCATATTATAGCTGCATCCCAGATACTCAGCCAAAATGTCAGTATATTCATCATACCGCTCAGAAAGCTTCTCTGTCATCTGCCGCATTCTGTCACCGTAACGCGGACTTGACACAACCTGGTAAATAAATCTCAGCTCTGCCTTAAACTCCTCTACCTTTGACGGAAATTTGTTTAAAAACTCTTTCATATTGCTGATATGAGAAAAAGCATATTCAAAAAGAGAATTTACAACAATATTCATTCCGTACTCAGTTGAATTGAGGACAATATCATCCTTGTTTTTAAACATATAATACAGGCTGCTTGAAAATGCCCCCGATGCAACGCTTAAATCACGCATACTGGTTTTTTCCAGACCTGTTTTAACAAGGCATTCAAAGCACGACCTCAAAATATTGTCACGCTTGGCATCCTTTTCCGAAAGACTGTTCATTATTAGCTCCTCCGCAGCAATTATGTGGAACGTTCGTTCCAAAAAACTTCAAAAAAATAAGTGCATATACAATATACACCTATAAAAACAATTTGTCAATATCTTGTAGAAAAAAACAGTTATTTTTGTTATTTTAAATAAATTTTGGTATAAATCTTATATATTCCCGGCTTCACAGCAATACTTGCCCGTTATTCGGTCAGTGAATCACACGCTGTTTATTATATATATTCCTCGCATCCCGATTCAAAACAACAGATAAATTTTCGTTCTATTCATTTGTTACATTTGAGCTCTTTCTGTTATTAACAAAAAACATAGTAATGCCGGCACCGCATATAAGGATATATCCAATCACACTGAGTGCGTCCGGAACCTGCCCGAATATGAGGAAGCCGAAAAGCGCCGCAAACAAAACCTGCGAATAATCATATACCGAAATTTCCTTTGCAGGCGCAAAAATATATGCCCGTGTTATTCCGAACTGCCCGATGCACGCACTTGCACCGGCGCCGCATAGATACAAAAGGCTTTTCAGACTCATTGCAGCCGGGTTCATAATCATGAACGGCAGACATACAAGGCATGAAAACGCGGAAAAGAAGAAAATGATAACAAAGCTGTTTTCACCGCTTTTTCCGAGGCGGCGCACAAATGTATATGCCACACCTGCGCCGAAACCTCCGAGAACACCGATAAGCGCCGGGAATGGCGCATATCCTCCGAAAGACGGCTTGATGATAAGAATACTCCCGGCAAACGCCGTCAGCACCCCGAGAATCTGTATGAACGACGGTTTTTCACCGAGGAGAAACACTGAAAAAACAATTGCAAAAAACGGCGAAAGCTTGTTAAGCATATTTGCATCGGCAAGCACAAGGCGGTCAATCGCATAAAAATTGCACACCAACCCCATTGTTCCGAAAAATGACCTGCCGATCAGTGACGGAATACTTGATTTTTTCGGAATAAAGGTCATGTGATTTTTCAGCATGATGAGCGTTACAACAATCAGCGCCACAAAATTCCGGAAAAAAGCCTTCTGAAACGACGGCAAATCACCTGAAAGATGGACAAAGACGCTCATCATCGAAAAGCCGAATGCCGCTGTTATAACATATAATATACCTTTAGTTTTTGAATTCATAAGCCTGCACCATACTTAAAATAGCATAAGGGAGATATCCCTCATGCTATTTTAACACTTTATTTTTTTATTGTCAACGGATTAATACATTCCGCCGCCCATTGCAGCTGCCTGAGCCGCTGCCGCAGCGCCGTTATCTTCCTTGGGTTTATCCGCAACAACGCTTTCCGTTGTAAGAACCATGCTTGCAACGCTTGCAGCGTTCTGAAGTGCGCTTCTCGTAACCTTTGCCGGGTCAACGATACCTGCCTTAAGCATGTCAACATACTCTCCGGTAAGCGCATTATATCCAAAACCTGCCTTAGCGTTCTTAACATTTTCAACTACAACCGCGCCCTCAACGCCTGCGTTTGCGCAAATCTGCTTAACAGGCTCTTCAATAGCCTTGAGCACGATTTCAGCGCCTGTCTTTTCATCTCCGGCGAGCGTTTCGAGAAGTTTTGCAACCTTAGATGTTGCTTCAATAAGCGCCGTGCCGCCGCCGGCAACAATGCCTTCCTCAACAGCAGCTCTTGTTGCATTAAGAGCGTCCTCAATGCGGAGCTTCATTTCTTTCATTTCGGTTTCCGTGGCAGCGCCGACTTTGATTACCGCAACACCGCCGGCAAGCTTTGCAAGTCTTTCCTGAAGCTTTTCACGGTCAAAATCACTTGTTGTGTTCTCAATTTCGGAACGAATCTGCGCAACTCTGTCCTTGATAGCTTTGGAATCACCAAGACCGTCAACAATAATTGTTGCTTCTTTCATAATCTTAGCCTGACGGCAGCGACCGAGCTGTGAGAAGTCAGCTTCCTTAAGCTCAAGACCAAGCTCTTCGCTGATAACCGTACCGCCTGTAAGAATTGCAATATCCTGAAGCATTGCCTTTCTCCTGTCACCGAAGCCGGGAGCTTTAACGGCAACGCATGTGAATGTGCCGCGCAGCTTATTTACAATAAGTGTTGTAAGAGCTTCGCCCTCAATATCCTCGGCGATGATAAGAAGCTTTTTACCCTGCTGAACAATCTGCTCAAGGAGAGGAAGAATATCCTGAATATTTGAAATCTTTTTATCGGTAATAAGAATGTACGGGTCATCCAAAACGGCTTCCATCTTCTCCGTATCCGTTACCATGTAGGGAGAAAGATATCCGCGGTCAAACTGCATTCCCTCAACAACCTCGCTGTATGTTTCAGCCGTTTTGCCCTCTTCAATTGTGATAACGCCGTCCTTTGAAACCTTTTCCATAGCATCGGCAACAAGTTCACCGATTTTTTCATCGCCTGCGGAAACGGATGCAACACGCGCAATGTCATCTTTGCCGTTAACCTTTTTGGAATTCTCCGTTATGCTTTCAACGGCAGCTTCAACAGCCTTTGAAATACCCTTTCTTATAACCATCGGGTTTGCGCCTGCGGCAACGTTCTTAAGTCCCTCGCGCACAAGCGCCTGAGCAAGAAGCGTTGCGGTTGTTGTGCCGTCGCCTGCAACATCGTTTGTTTTTGTGGCAACCTCACGCACAAGCTGAGCACCCATATTTTCAAAAGGATCTTCAAGCTCAATTTCCTTTGCAATCGTAACACCGTCGTTTGTGATAAGCGGAGCACCGAATTTTTTGTCAAGAACAACGTTTCTGCCCTTTGGTCCGAGCGTTACCTTAACCGTGTTTGCGAGCTGGTCAAGACCGCTCTGCAGCGCCTTGCGCGCATCTTCACCGAATTTTATGTCCTTAGCCATATTAAATCACTCCTATAACAATCAGTCTAATTTTGCAAGAATATCATTCTGGCGGAGAATTGTATATTCACAGCCGTCCAGCTTAACCTCTGTTCCGGCATATTTACTGAGAATAACCTTATCTCCTACCTTAACTTCCATTTTAATCTCTTTTCCTTCAACAACTCCGCCGGGACCTACTGCAACAACTTCGGCATACTGCGGTTTTTCCTTTGCTGAACCCGGAAGAACGATACCGCTCTTGGTTGTTTCCTCCGTTTCCACCATCTTGATAACGACTCTGTCGCCAAGCGGTTTAATAGTCATGATCAATTACCTCCTATATATTAATCATTTTGCTTTCAAGAGTATATAATACCACAATTCTCAAATTTTTCAACCTCTTTTAAGTAATTTTTTATTTTATTTCATAAAAGTTTACAAATTGATAACAATTGAAAGCATGAATATCTTTCTTTGCGAATATTATTAAACCGAGGTGATTACTTTGGAGAAAATTTCGGTCAATCTTATTCCGCTTGCGGAACTCGGCGGCGGCAGAGCCGAGATCACTGACAGCTCCGTTGATATCGATATTGCAGGAATAAACGGAAGCCTGAAAGCGTGGCTGACGGGCGGCGAAGCTGTTCCGATAGGCAATATTGTCGGAGGGAGGCTAAGGCGCGAAATTGATACAACAGGTCATAACGGTATTCTTGTTACTCAAAGCGGCCGCCAGATGCTATATGCCGAATATCGCCGCGAAAATGAAGAGGCTGCCGCACAAAAAGCACCGGCAGTCTTTACAGAAAACCATGCATTCGGCTACGGCGGCTTCAGCTGGCGGAAAATCTCGTCAAGAAAATTTGCGGCATCAGACAAAGCCGTGAAATATATTCTCAGCAACAAAAGGGTATATGAAAGCTTCAAACGCTATGGTTACTACTGGTTCGGTGAAAACGGAAGCGACAGAGCGATTGCGCTTCGCTGTGCCGGGGCGGAAGATAATCCGCTGTCCTTTCTTCCCTGCAAAACGGATTTTAAGGACGGCTGCCGAATTGTCTGCATCAGCGGAAGCGGCGATTTATACACTGTCCGTTAGATTTTGCGATTGACACAATGCGGCAATAAGCTTATAATATACTTATTAACAATCAAATGAGGAAAGAAACTAACATGGAATACATACTTGTTACAAAGGACAATCTTGAAAAGGAACACATCTGCTGTGCAATCTCCAACAACAAAGATATTCAGGTATCTTCAAAAAAAGCATGGCTTGAAAAGCGGTTTGACGAGGGATTGGTTTTTTATAAAAGCGCCGAACGCGGAAAATGCTTTATTGAATATATCCCCGCCGAAAACGCATGGGTGCCGGTCATTGCGGACAACTATATGTTTGTTGACTGTTTATGGGTATCGGGTTCGTTTAAGGGACATGGTTACTCAACCGATTTGCTTGATTATGCGATTTCCGACAGTAAGCAAAAAGGGAAAACCGGTTTATGCATTTTGTCATCGGCAAAAAAGCGTTCTTTCCTTGCCGACCCCAAATTTCTGGCACATAAGGGTTTTTCAGTGTGCGATGAAAGCGATAACGGTGTGCAGCTTTGGTATCTTCCTTTTGACAGCGCTGCGGAAAAACCGCAGTTTAAGGAGTGCGCAAAACACCCGAAAACAGATCTCCGCGGATATACTCTGTACTACACAAATCAGTGTCCGTTCACGGCGAAATATGTTCCCGTAATTGAAAGCATTGCAAAGGAAAAGGGTATTATGTTCCGCTCAATTCATATTGAAACAAAGGAACAGGCTCAAAGTGCTCCCTCTCCCGTAACAACTTATGCGCTGTTTTATGACGGCGAATATCTGACGAATGAAATACTCAGCGGCAAAAAGTTTATGAAGCTTTTGGGAATCTGACACATCAGAGCACAAAATGTCATGAAAACAATCCGTTTTATTCGTATAATATATGTTGTCGGAAGGAGGAAACCGATATGGATTGGATAACGGGATTGCAGGGTGCGCTTGATTATGTTGAGGAGCACATCACCGAGCCTATCGATTATGCGGAGGCTGCAAAAGCCGCATATTCGTCAAGTTTTCATTTTCAGCGCGTATTCAGCGCAATATGCGGATTCAGCCTCGGGGATTATATACGGATGCGCAGGCTGTCACTTGCCGGCAGCGAGCTTGCCGCATCAAAAATAAAAGTCATCGACGCAGCGCTGAAATACGGCTACGACACGCCCGAAAGCTTTTCCCGCGCGTTCACCCATTTTCACGGCGTGACGCCATCGGAGGCAAAGCGCGGAGCCAATCTCAAATCGTTTTCCAGGCTTTCCGTAAAACTTATATTGAGCGGAGGAACTACCATGGATTACAGAATTGAAAAAAAGGAAGCATTTGACGTTGTTCTTCGAAAAAAACGTTTTCCGAAAGCACACGAAATCACAAGTCAGGAAATTGCAAAGTTCTGGGGCGAGTGCACAAGTGACGGAACACTGTCCGCAATCTGCAAATACATTCCCGAACACAACATTTTTGACAAGTGCATTATCGGCGTGAGCTTTGACGCTGCGCCTGAGCTTCCGAACAGTGATTTTCCGTACGGAATCGGCGCACATTATAACGGAGCGGCAATCACGGAGGACTATCTGACGGTTGAAACAATTCCCGCACATACCTATGCGGTGTTTAACTGCACCGGTAAAATGCCGGAGGCTTTTCAAAAGGTTTATAAATACATATGCACGGAATTTTTCCCTACAAGCGAATACCGTCCGTGCGGTATAGAAATAGAGAGTTATCCGTCCGCAGATACGCAAAACCCCGACTATACCTGCGAGATATGGATTGCCATAGAGAAAAAGTAAACCAATAAACAGTTTATCAACACGCTGGCAGACGTTGAAAAAGGAATGTAAATCTGTTCGGCGGTACAAGGGTACGTTAGAGGGCGCGCCGGACGGAAACAAGCAAAAAACTGAATTTTCGGGGTTTTGAGGGTAATACAAACAAATTTGTAATTTTCCTTTAAAACAAAATTTTTTTAAATTAATACAATAAAAATTATAGTTTGCTTGTGGTTGACCGACTTTTTCGACTGTCTGAGCCGAAGTCTGCGGACTTCGGCTCTTTCTTTATCTAAGATATATCTTATCCGGCAAACGTGTTCCGAAAGACGTTTTAAAAAAGTTCTTCCTTGCAGCCTCAACCGCGGAAGTTTTATATCCGCTTTCTCCGGCGTTAACAAGAAAATCCGCTTCAAGCAATATCTGATAGTCCGGACCGTCAACAGCCGAGTAAGTGTGGTGATGCGCCGCAAGCCAGGAAATCCGTTCCGCATCCTGTTCCGATACCGGCAAACCGGCAAAAAATGCCCTAGGCATAACAGATGCAAGCTCAAGGACTTGCTGCGTGTGCCTGTCAAGGCCCTCCTGTTCCCCGATTGTTTTTGCGAATGCCCAAACCTTTAGAAAATGCTCAATATCGTGCAGATTTCCCTGATAAAATTCTACCAATTTTTCAATGGCTGCTGAAACACACATCGTCTATACCGCCCCTGTCACAGTGCAGTGCCTTTCTTTGGAATAAAGAAGCGCTGCATATCGGTTTTCTCAAGCTCCAGTAATTTAATCTTTCTTTCAATTCCGCCGGCGTAACCGGTGAGACTGCCGTTTGTTCCAACCACGCGGTGGCACGGAATCATCAGCGAAATCGGGTTATGCCCGACAGCGCCTCCGACTGCCTGCGCCGACATTCTTTTTATCCCCCTTTGCGCGGCAATTTCGGCTGCAATTTCACCATATGTCATAGTTTTTCCGTAGGGAATTGTCAGCATTATATCACACACGGCCTTGCGAAACGGGGTGGAATCATAACGGAGCGGAGGCAAGAAGTCCGGCTCATTTCCCGAAAAATATATATCAAGCCAGCGTTTGGCTTCACGAAAAACAGGCAATTCTTTCGGCGCAGTTTGCTCCGGCAATATATTTCCGAAATATTTTTGTCCGCTGAACCAAAGACCGATAATTGCAGTTTCATCGCCTGCAAGCGTTATTTTACCCAGCGGAGAAGAATATTCACTTATACAAATCATTATTTCCCCGCCTTTCTTTTCCGGATTTCGTTCCTAATTGCGAATATTTTATCATAACGGAAATACTCTGTCAACCGGCTTCCGTTTCGCTGCCGGAAGTTTTCCGCAATTATGAAAAATATGCCATATAAAAAAGCCGCACAACAAGGAATTTTTCGTTCTGCGCGGCTTTTTCATAATATTTCTTTTTACTTTTTCCTAAGCACGATTTTAATAAAGTTCAGATATTTTCCTCCGCCTGCCTCCATCGATTTTCTGTCACCCACGGCATATTCGTTGTCCTGGCTGAGCCAATCGTTCCAGACTTCTCCGTTGCTTTCCATTTCTTCAACGCAGATAACATCCGCTCCGCGGCATTCGCCGACGGTTTTTGCCCAGTAACCGGTATCGTGCATATAATCAAGCTGCTCCGGCGTCCACGAAAGCAACAGTTCCGGCGGCAGATTGTCATGACAGTCCTTTTTCATTCCGGGAATTGCAATATAAATATATCCCCCGCTCTTGACAAAGGGCAGCAGTTTTTCATCAAGATATTTATTATCGCGTCCGAAATAATTATATGAATCGGTGCTCACAACCGCATCAAAGAACTCCTTTTCAAACGGCAGGTCAGTTGCGTCCGCCCGCACGGGAATTATCTGACTGCGGCTCAACCCCATTTTTTCAAAGAATTTTCTGTTTTCCTCTGGTTCGCTCCACAAATCCGCAGCATAAACCGTAAATCCGTATTCTTTTGCAAGAAACACGCTTGTAAGTCCCTGTCCGCTGCCAAGGTCGCACACAACTGCGCCGGATGGAATCTTGCTGCCCGAAAGCAGCTCCTCCTCCAGCTTAACAGGATTTGGACCCATAATTTTAGCCATCAGCTCAGGTGTGTTATATTTTTCACTTTTTATATATTTCAATTTAATTTCTCCTTTTATTCTTTATAAAAAAATCTTTCATATACTGTTTCAGCATTGAATCAAGCTCTGCTTTATTCTCTTCCGAGTCCGACATTAACACACCTCCGGGCATGTAGTAAACGATCGTTCACTTATATTATAGTAAACGGTCGTTTACTTGTCAAGAGTTTTTTTCATTTAATAAAAATTTAATTGCTTTCGCTGCTTTCATATGATATATTATAAAATATAAGGAGGTGCTTTGCATGGCTCTTATATGGACGCTTGCCGTGCTTGGGTTCGGAATTGCCGAGGCACTCACCGTTCAGCTTGTCAGCATTTGGCTTGCCGGCGGCGCGTTTGCGGCTCTGATTGCTTCGCTTGCCGGAGCGCCGCAACGCTGGCAGCTGTGGATTTTCCTTTTGGTAAGCGCAGTGCTGCTTGTGTGTACATATCCGGTTGTGAAGCGTTTTCGCAGCAGAAAAAGCGTTCCGACGAATAAGGACGCGCTTATAGGCGAAAAGGCAATCATCACTGAGGATATTGACAACATTGCGGAAAAAGGCGCGCTTAAGCTGCACGGAATTGAATGGTCGGCACGGAGTGAGAACGGAAGTGCAATAAAAAAAGGCGCGGTTGTAAGAATTTGCAGCGTGTCGGGAGTTAAGCTTTTTGTTGAAGAAATTAAGGAGGGTTAAATTATGCCGTTTGTATTTTTTCTGTTTGTAATTATTCTTATAGGTGTTATCGCAAATATCAAAATTGTTCCTCAGGCCCATGCTTATATTATCGAGCGGCTCGGCGGCTACAGCGAAACATGGAATGTCGGTCTGCACATTAAAATCCCGTTTATTGACAGGATTGCAAAAAAGGTTAATCTTAAGGAACAGGTTGTTGACTTTCCGCCGCAGCCGGTTATCACCAAAGATAACGTTTCCATGCAGATTGACACAATTGTGTATTTTCAGATTCTTGATCCGAAGCTTTATACTTACGGCGTTGAGCGCCCGATGATGGCGATTGAAAATCTGACGGCTACAACCCTGCGTAATATAATCGGTGATCTTGACCTTGACAGCACACTGACATCGCGCGATACTGTCAATGTCAAAATGCGCGCTATTCTGGATGAAGCAACAGACCCCTGGGGAATAAAAATTAACCGCGTTGAACTGAAAAATATTATTCCGCCCAAGGAAATTCAGAATGCAATGGAAAAACAGATGAAAGCGGAACGCGAGCGCCGTGAATCCATTCTCCGCGCAGAGGGTGAGAAAAAATCCGCAATTCTCCTTGCTGAGGGTGAAAAAGAATCAGCGATTCTGCGCGCCGAGGCAAAAAAGCAGGCAGCTATTAAAGAGGCTGAGGGTCAGGCAGAGGCAATTCTGAAAGTGCAGACGGCTTATGCCGAGGGTATCCGCCAGATAAACGAAGCTGCCCCCACGCAGCAGTATCTCACAATCAAAGCGCTTGAAAGTTTTGAAAAGGCAGCCGATGGTCAGGCAACGAAAATTATTATTCCGTCTGAAATTCAGTCGCTTGCCGGACTTGCCGCGTCAGCAAAAGAAATTTTCAAATAAAACATTGAACCGCATGAAAACCCCCGGAATTCCGGGGGTTTTGTTTGTTTCCGTCCGATGTGCCTTTATGTGCAATTTTTGTCCGAAAATAATTGTATTATGTCTTGAATTATACCATTTACTGTCGTATAATTCAAATAAATTGAACAATAAAAAGCAAAGGAGAATGAAATATGGAAAAATGGGCAAGGATTAAATATCAGCCTGCCGTTCCTCTCGGAACGGACGGAAAAGCCGTAACCTCGTGCACGGAGCATATTGCTCTTTCGCGCAAGGCTTCGGGCGAGGGCATTGTTCTTTTAAAAAACAACGGCGTTCTGCCGCTTAAAAAGGGCGCAAAAGTTGCTGTTTTCGGAAAAGCACAGATTGACTATGTTAAAGGCGGCGGCGGCAGCGGAAATGTTTACTGCCGGTATATACGCAATATATATGACGGTCTGAAAATTAAGGAAAATGAAGAAAAGCTGCGTGTTTACAACGCTCTTTCGGCATTTTATGCAGACTATGTTTCCGACAGTCTTGAATCAGCGCGCAGCAAAACAAAGTTCGGAGAAAATGACGTTATGTTCCACGGTGACCCTGCGTTTGAGCCGGGTTTGTTCGCCGAGCCGGTTGTTCCAGATTCACTCTACGATTCCGCTGCGGCTTTTACCGACACGGCAATTATCACAATATGCCGGTTCTCAGGAGAGGGTTGGGACCGTTCAAGCAGCAAGGGCGATTTTTATCTCAGTGAAACTGAAGAAAAAATGGTCGGAGAGGTGTGCAGGCGCTTTAAAAACATTGCCGTTGTTCTCAATGTCGGCGGCATGGTTGACACCGAATGGTTTAAGGATAACGACAGTATCGGCGCGGCGATTTTCGCATCGAACGGCGGCATGGAGGGCGGACTTGCGATTGCGGACGTGCTCTGCGGTGATGTGAATCCCTCCGGACACCTTGTCGATACATTTGCAAAGAGCTTTGATGACTACCCCTCCTCCGCAACGTTTAACGAATCGGATGATTATATAAAATATTACGATGATATTTATGTCGGCTACCGTTACTTTGAAACAATCCCCGGAGCGGCTGAAAAAGTGTGTTACCCGTTCGGCTTCGGACTTTCCTACACAAGCTTTGCGCTTGATAATGTCCATGCCATGGATGACGGAAAAACAATCTATGTAACGCTTGATGTTAAAAACACGGGAAAATATGCCGGCAAAGAAGTTATTCAGGTTTACATATCCGCGCCGCAGGGCAAGCTCGGCAAGCCTGCGCGTGAGCTTAAGGCATTTGCAAAAACAAAGCTGCTTGCACCGAACGAATCACAAAAACTGATTCTGAGCTTTGAAATAGCTTCAATGGCAAGCTATGATGATATGGGAAAGGTTGCAGCCTCGGCATATATTCTCGAAAAAGGTGCTTATAAGATTCATGTCGGCACCTCCGTGCGCAACACGGTTAAAACGGAATATGAGTATGTTGTAAACGATGATTATATCATCACGGAACAGCTGTCGTGCCAAACTCCGGCATACAGACTGGAAAAGCGCCTTTGCTGCAATGGAACGTACGAATCACTTCCGGTTTCCGAAAGAAAGCCGTTTGATTATGCACCCATCGCCCCGATTACTGCAAAAAAGCCTGAACAGACTATCCCCTTTTCCGATGTTTACAATGGAAAAGCGTCGCTTGATGAATTTATCGCACAGATGACCGAGGATGAACTCATTGAGCTTCTCCGCGGCAAGCCGAACACAGGCGTTGCAAACACGGGCGGCATCGGCGGAAGCTCAAACAGCGAGCTTGATATTCCGTGCGCAATGACAGCTGACGGACCTGCCGGTGTGAGAATACATGCTGACCGCGGTGTGAGAACAACCGCATGGCCGTGCGCAACGCTGATTGCCTGCACATGGGACACTGAGCTTATGCGCGAAATAGGAAGCTGCGGCGCACTTGAAATGAAAGAAAACAACCTTTCAATCTGGCTGACGCCTGCAATGAATATTCACAGAAGTCCGCTCTGCGGAAGAAACTTCGAGTATTTTTCGGAAGATCCGCTGATTTCGGGCAAAATGGCGGCTGCAAAGGTGCGCGGAATACAGTCGCACGGAATTGCATGCGCAATTAAGCATTTTGTCTGCAACAATAAAGAGGACAACCGGCTTGACAGTGATTCAATCGTTTCGGAAAGAGCGCTGCGTGAAATCTATATCAAGGGTTTTGAAATCTGCGTTAAGGAAGCAGACCCGTGGACGGTTATGACCTCCTATAATAAAATGAACGGAGTTCACACATCGGAAAACTATGACCTTATAACAAACATTCTACGCGGTGAATGGAACTTCGGCGGAATGGTTATGACTGACTGGGCAAACCACGCGGCACACTATGAGGAAGCAAAGGCAGGCAATGACATCAGAATGCCAAGCGGCGACCCCGACGCTCTCAAAAAGAACAATCCCGGCCGCGGAGTGCTTGAAAGCTGCGCCCGCCATATCCTTGAGCTTTTGTTAAAGCTTGACTGATATAATCGTAAAAAGAGGCTGTTCAAAAGTCAATTGACTTTTGAACAGCCTCCGCTTTTTCAAGGGGATAGGAAAAAAGCTTTGGAATTAACAAACTGAGCCAAAGCTTCAGCTTTGGGTTACCCGACGGCGTACATAGGTACGCCGAGCGGCGAAGTTTGTTGATAGCAAGAAAAGGAGTAATTCTTTGAAAAATCAAATTTTGAGTCAACCCCGAATTTTGTGTAAAGTCTTTACGAAACCTCCAAGATGATATATAATAAAAATATCATTTTGGAG
>CAKSFM010000004.1 GCA_934454525.1 uncultured Clostridia bacterium | reverse complement strand
CGGCGAAGTTTGTTGATAGCAAGAAAAGGAGTAATTCTTTGAAAAATCAAATTTATGATTTTTCTACCTTTAATAAAAGCGAATTACAATAGCTATGCTGCCTGTAATATCTGCTTTTTCTCCTTTTCTTGCGTTCCGGAGCTTTTTAACATCCCCTTTAGAAATCCGCAAATCTCCGAAAACTTTAGGGTATAGTACTATATTAGTGGTAAAATATATATAGTAGAAAAATACGAAAAGGGGATTGCCGGCTTATGGTAAAAATTACGGGTAAAACAATAGACAATTTTAAAGAACATCTGATAAATGAAGAAAAAAGCAAAGCAACAACAGAAAAGTATGTTCATGATGTTTCTGCATTTGCCGCATGGCTCGGAACTGCCGCACTTTGCAAGATAAAGATTCTGGAGTATAAAGAATATATAATCGGGAAATATGCCCCGGCAAGCGTTAATTCAATGCTGTCCTCACTCAACAGCTTTTTTGAATATGCCGGGGAATTTGCTTTAAAGGTAAAAAACCTGAAAATTCAAAAGCAGATATTTGCAACAAAAGAAAAGGAGCTTACAAAAGACGAATATAGCAGGCTGCTCACAGCGGCAAAATCGAAAGGAAACCGCAAATTGTATCTGCTTATGCAAACCATGTGCGCAACCGGAATCCGCGTGTCCGAGCTTCGTTTTATCGGCGTGGAAGCTCTCGGAAACGGGCGCGCGGAGGTTAATCTGAAAGGCAAACTGCGCGTTATCATCATTCCGCGGGAGCTTTGTAATATGCTGAAAAAATATGCTGCGGAGCAAAAAATAACAAGCGGCAGCATTTTTGTGACAAAAACCGGCAAACCGCTCGACAGAACAAATATATGGAAAATGATGAAGGCGCTTTGCAAAAGCGCAAATGTGGATAAGGGAAAGGTTTTCCCTCACAATCTCCGCCACCTGTTCGCCCGCACCTTTTATTCCGCTGAAAAGGATATTGTCCGCCTTGCCGATATTCTCGGTCATTCCTCCGTGAATACCACCCGTATTTACACAATGGAAACATGGGATATCTGCCGCAGGCAGGTGCAGGGGTTGGGTCTTTTGCGCTGCTAAATGTAAAAAAACCACATAATCAGAATTATGTGGTAAAAAATTTTTTATACATACAATTTGTATTTGTATTATAGCATTGAAAACAGCTTTTGTCAATAATTTACTCATATATTTACATTTTTTTGTTGTTTTGTACAAAAAAAAGTCATGCATTTCGGACCAATGCTGCGGCATTTTTAGCATTGGTCTGTTTTGTTGCTTCTTTTTTTCGTAAAAGCATCTTATATTTTGCAAAATGCGCCTTTTGGGATTTCGGTTTACGAAAAAAAGATACTGCGTATGCAACATAATTCTGATTATGTTGTATACATATTTTTTTGCCAAAAAATAAAACGGACGTTCAAAGCCGGCAAGGGGGTGATCGTAAATGAATGTTATCGAATATCAGACAACGGATAAAAATGAGCTTTCGGAAAGAATTTTTCCGTACCTCGTAAAGCGCGGACTTGAAAATATAACCATCCGCGAGCTGTGCAAGGGTACGGGAATTGTGCAGGGAACGCTGTACTATTGGTTCAGCGATAAAACGGCAATCGTCTGCGAAGCAACCGAATGGGGATTAAAAACGGTCACCGATCGGATATTTGAATATGTGTTTGCAAGTCTGAATGATTTGCGCGGATTTTTCTCAGGCTGCCTTGATGAGGTCGGCAAGTATAAAAAGGAACTTCGTTTTGTTTATCAGCTGGCGGCAAGTCCGGTCTACGGCGAGAAGATTCGTTCTGCCGGGAAAGATTTTAATTTTATATATGATAAATACACACGCAGATTATCCGCACAGTTAGACTGTGACGAACAGATTCTGAAACCGTTTGTATACCTGTTCATATCCGCAGTGCTTGACTATGTCATCTGGGATGAAAAAGAAAAATCGCAAATGCTGCTTGAATTTATTTATGGGATTTTACCTAAAATAATGAAAGCGGACAGAAAAGCTCGTGATGAAAAACGATTAAATAAAGCATGAAGGGATGTGAGCACATTGAACTATATGATGATATGTGTTATGTATTGCCGATTTAAGATTTAAGCAAGAATTAGAATTGAAAAAAATAAAATTAAGAAAGGAATAAAGTACAATGAAACGATTTTTAAGCATAATTTTAACCGCAGCTATGCTTATGTCAGCCACTCCGGCAGTCTTTGCCGAAAACAATGCAGTGGACGAAAGCGTTACTGTTGCGGAAGAATTGACACCTGAAAATCAAGAAGAAATTACAGGAGAAGTTACAGAAGAAGTTACAGAAAATGTAACCGAAGATGTATCGGAAGAAATCTCAGGCGAGGGAGAAGAAAATTCCGAGGAACAAATCAGCTTGATGTCCGGAGAAAACAATATTTCGCTTTTAGGCAGCGAAAGCAGTGAAAAAATGACAGGAGAAGTGACCAAAGACAATGCAGCAGTTCGGGTTGATAACATAAAAGGCGGGTTTGGTATCTATTATTTTGATACATTGACCAATGCGGTAAATGCGATCAATAGTTATCCACCTTTGAGTTCAAACACGGCAGAAATTCAGATATTAAAAGAAAATATAGAATTGGCTGATACATTAAATGTCGGTAACGAATCAACAAAGGTCAGAGTACAGATTTTTGCTAATGATAACTGTACCGTTAAGCGTGCAGATGGATTTAAAGGAGCGTTCTTTAATGTTTCTGATGGATCAACTTTAACCTTTGGACATACAGGAACTTCTCACAATGGAACATTGACATTAGACGGAAACAAAAGTGTTGTAACAGCAACAGCACCGTTGATTGTATCGGGAGGAACGCTTATATTCAACAGAAATATTATCTTGCAGAACAATCTGAATCAAAGTGATAGCCCCGGTGCCGGAGTTTATATTGGAAAAAACGGTAGTTTTACCATGAAAGACGGATGCATAGAAAATAATTCAACCAGTTACCTGTTTGGAGGCATTGGCGGCGGAGTATATGCCGAAGGTGATGTAACAATTACCGGAGGTACAATTCAAAAGAATACCCGCATCACAACTTGTACAGGATACGAAGGAGAAACCGGAAATTCGATATATTTTAAGTCTGCAAAAACATTGAAAATTACAGGGGGAAATCTAAAATGTAATTTTGGCAACGATGACGAAGATATAATTTTAAGTAGTTATAGTATGACATATAAAGACGAAGATAATAATGAAACGTTTGAATATACCAACTGTATATTAGAGTTAAGTGGTTCTCCTTCATTTAATACTCTAAAACCGGAAATCGATAAACGTCATGTTATTATGAAAAAGGACGGCAGCGAAGTTACATTGACAGTAAAACCGGAAATTAAAATTACAAGCGCATTGAATATAGATTCTCCAATAACAATACTTGGCGGTTGGTATTTCGACTGGACGGTTGACCCTGAGGTAACCTATGCAGACATACCTGTTGAAACACAACTTGTGACGTTTGCTGACGGGGTTAACGCATCTGACTACGTTTCAAAGTTTAAATATAGTGGCGAAGAAACACGATATTTTGATGTTGACAGTGAGGGCGGTCTTTCATTAACCGATACTCCGGCAGGATATGCAATCACTATAATAAATCCGTCCTACGCGGTGGGTTCATTAGGAACGATTAAGGTTTCGGGTGCTGATAATTTAACCGCTGTTCCTGCCGAAACGGAATTAACGCTTAGCATTGCAGATGAAAATGTTGCAATTAAAGCAAATCATTCGTTTGTAAAATGGGTTGTAAAAACGGAAAGCGGTACAGAGGTTACAGTTACCGATAACAAGTTCACCATGCCCGGCGAAGCGGTAACGGTAACGGCTGAATATGTGCCCGACATTCAAATGACATTCTATGCCGGTCCATCTGCCGATACAACATATGAATGTAAGGATTACACATGGAACGATGACGGCACTATCACTTACACAATGCCCGGCAACAAAGGTACATTAACAATATCTACACCGAACGGCTTTAAGTTGTGGCAGTATATAGTTGATGACGGAACTAAAACTCCGACCGTTACGGCAAACGATATTGTTACTGTAACTGTAAATACCAATGAGGGTTATACATTTAACGGTATTAAGAGTGTTAAATCGCAGATGGGCAAGCTCACCGGTACATTTAATAATTCAGACTCATACACTTTCTCTGTTCCTGTCGGAACACATAATGATTATAGAGGTACGCAAAATGCTTATATCATTCTTGATATAACCAAAAATCAGTACAATATAACAAAAAACTACAACACCAATGAGGGTGAAGTAATAGTTATTGATAGATTTGATTCTACACACACAAGCATTGATAAAGCTTATTATAAAGAAATCCTATGGGTAAGCATTGAACCGGAAGCAAACTATAAAATTAAGTCAGTTAGCTGTACAGCGGGTGGAATACCTGTAAGTGATTTTGCTCAAGCTTCTGCAACCGGTAAATCATATACATTTACAATGCCGGCAAGCGATGTAACAATTAATGTCGAATTTGAGCTTGACGCTTGTGCAATCACAACCAATGCCGGAGAAAACGGGGACATCCGACTTCTTTCAGATAATCCGGCGGCAATCGGAAGCACAGTGAACTTTACCGTAACGGCTAACGCATATTATGAACTTGATACGCTTACAGTAAAAGACAGCGCAAATACAGATGTTGAGTATCAGTATAATGAAGCATCCGATTCCTACAGCTTTATTATGCCGGGCAGCGATGTCACGATAAGCGCAACATTCAAGAAAAAACAGTACAGTGTTACAACAAACGGAAGCAAAGTTGCTTTCAGCGGAC
Source organism: uncultured Clostridia bacterium (assembly GCA_934454525.1). Taxonomy (GTDB): domain Bacteria; phylum Bacillota; class Clostridia; order UMGS1883; family UMGS1883; genus UMGS1883. Next base: position 163,788 of record CAKSFM010000004.1, on the reverse strand, counting down.
TTGATGACAAATACACATGGGGAGATACGGTTGAATTTACTGTAACGCCCGAAAAGTGGTATAACATAAAAGACGTTACTGTTGCCGGTGTGGATGTTAAAGATAATGGCAACGGCAGCTATAGTTTCATAATGCCGACAAATGATGTTGAGATTAAAGCTACGGCAGAGCGCCCGAACTTCAACGTTGAGTTTGTATCGAACGGCGGCAGCAGTGTTAACGGACAGGTTATAGCAAACGGTGATACGGTTGCAAAGCCGACTACGCCGACTTATGTAAACCACGGATTTGCAGGCTGGTACACCAGTCCGACTTTTGAAGCCGATACAAAATACGATTTCAGCACAAATGTAACAGGCGATTTAAAGCTTTATGCACGTTGGTTCCTGTGGGGCGATGTTAACGGCGACGGAAATGCAAACTCAATGGACGCACTTCTGATAAACCGTTGCAGAATAGGCGCTATAAACTATTCCGACCTTAAGTATGCAATTGCCGCACGCGTTAACGATGTTACAAATACAACGCCGAATTCAATGGACGCGCTGCTGATAAACAGACACCGTATAGGAGCTATTGCGATATATCCCGTTGAAACTCAGACGGCAGGATATGAATTTGACCTTGAAAGCAACACGTTTATAACAAACAAATAAATAAATTTCACTGTAATTAACTGTTGCCCGGTTCTTCCGCTGCGAATGTGAGTGAGCCACCATCCTTTTGCAGCGGAATACTGCGCAATGTTAATTAAATATATCACTCAAAATTTAATTTTGGAGGTAATAGTATGAATTGTAAAAAATTCTTTGCAGGCGCTCTTTCGGCTGCCATTGCATTTTCAACAATGTCATTTTCTGCATTTGCAGCAAACTCATTGACTCTTAATGTTGTACAGGATGCAGCGGCAGCAGGCGGCACTGTTACAGTCAAGCTCCCGTTTACCGATATGGGAAAGGCAATTAACGCAATCACCATCGATTTGGAATATGATGACGAAGCGTTTGAGTATGTTTCAACGACTTATGGTGTTTATAACCTTATGGAAAATAAAACAGATAATGTCGGAGACAATATTGCAAACGGTAAGGTAAGCTATTCTAAAGATGACATGAATAACACAAGTACATCGGGAGATCTTATTACCGCAACTTTTCGTGTAAGAAGCGATGCAACCGGCGGCACAAAAGGATTTAACATCACTTGTGCTCAGGTAGGTAACAATGACGGAACATGGATGTTTGACACAACTAAAGCAGACGATCCTGACACAGTAACGAATGACTCAATTACGATTCAAGCACCGGCATCGCTTGCTGAGCCGAGCGTAAACATTGATGCGTCTGCAAAAACCGCTTCTTGGGGTGCAGTTGCTCATGCAAAGGATTATAAGGTTGTTCTTTACAAGGACGGTACATCTGTATACGAAACGACAACTACAGCTACAAGCTTTGATTTTTCAAAGAAAGTTGATATATCCGCAGAGTATAAAGTTGGAGTTACTGCACTGCAGTCCGAAACACTTTATACAACATCAACTGAGGGTATTGCAGCTGAAACAATTACTGTTGCTTCAACTGTAACACCCGATTCAAAGGCATATGTAACAGGTTCTGGTGCAATCAACTTTACACTTGGTGAAAACGGAAACTCGCTTACATCTGTAAAGTGCGGAACAGACGATGTTACATATACTAATACAAACGGAATTGTTACGATTCAGGAAGCTGATATCAAGGCAGGTACATATTCATTTGAGTTTTCGTATAACGGCGCTGTTGTTAATACTGTAAATGTAAATATAACAGTTACGGAAGCTGCTGATTCTGCTGTACTTGTTTTTGCTGAAAAAGAAAAAACAGGAGATTATCAGACAGATGATGATACAGTTTATAACGACGGTTCAAACGATGGTCTGATTGTTGTTACGAACGGTTCTCAGCCGGTAAAAGGTTTCCTTGGCGCTCAGTTCTCAATAAACAATGCTGCAGCAGCAGGATTTGACCCGGTTAAATATGAAATCGTTCCTGCCGATGGATTTTCACTTCTTTATGATGAAGATCTGGATATTTATGAAATTAACGTTAAACCCGTAAACGGTAAAGCTCCGAACATTGAAGAAACAGACAACGGAAAGGGTATTGTAATCGGTAAGCTTGTCCGCAAGGGCAACAGCTATGGTAAAGGTACTATAACTGCAAGCGCTATTTTGATTACGGTTGAAAAGAGCGACAACACCTATAAGAAGCTTAACGGAACAAACCTTTCATTCCAGTATGACATTCCCGAGCCTACGGAAACGCTTAATGTAAACGTTGATTTCACACTTCCGACATTGACATCCAATGCTGCTGATTATCAGAACATGACTGTAAATCTTTACAGTGCAAGACTCGGCAACATTGAACTGGCACTTGCTAAAAATGACGGAACAGCTCCTGTTTACACAAGTGAGGACGGAAAGATAACAGCAACTCTTACATCAAGTGATAACAAGTATGCGCTTGCTGTAAAGGGTCTTCCGAAGTTTGAAGCTTACACAGTTTCAATCAAGGGTGACGGTTACCGTGACGCAAAGGCACAGTTTGTTCTCAATGAAGAAACAACCGTTAACTTCTGGAACAACGCTTATGACACAGAAGTTCCGTTTATTACAAAGGCAAGCGAGAAGAAATTTGATAAGGTAAACTTCCTTGCAGGTGATATTATCATGAACGGTACGATTGATCTTTATGACCTTTCGGCAGTATCTTCTTACTACGGAAAGAGCGGATTGACCGCAGAAGATAAGGATTACATTCAGTATGACTTAAACCGTGACGGTAAGGTTGACCTTATTGATATTACAATGCTTCTTGCAGGCTGGGCAAGATAAATCATCAAACGCTGAGCACAGCGTTCTCAATTTAAAGTGGCTCCGTGTGGGGAGGATTTTTCCTCCCCGTGCGAAATTGACGCGCTGTGCAATATGCTTTAATGGGAGGTTAATCTATTGAAAACAACGAAAAGAATTTTAGGTATTATACTGTCATTTATGATGATATTTTCCTGCATGCAGGCTGCGTCGGCAGATGAAAGCGGAGTGCAGATAGCTTTTGAAGATGTGACAGACAGCGCCGACACCTTGGCAGGCGAGGCAAAAGTAAAGGTAAGTATAAAAGGAATTGACGGAAGTCTTACACTTTCACAGCTTAAATTTGATTTTTCGGGCAGCGGAAGCTTCAAATCCATTGCCTATTCAGATGAGATAAACAATCTGGTTAAAAATTCGGGCGGCGGACAACCGTTTTTCGTTCAGCCCATTGACGCCAAAAGTGCAAATTCATCAAAAAGCTTTGATATTGCATTTACGGGCGCAACAAAGTATTCTCTCCCTGTTTCGGCAAGCGGAATGGAGATAGCGGTTGTAACCTTTTCGGGCGAACCCGGCGAGGAAATCACGCTTGCGATTAATGACCTGGAAAATTCTTTCTGCGTCATCGCTCCGAACATAATCGAACCCAAAAGCAATGTTGCCGAAGCAAAAAGCATTACGGTCAAATTCAGCAGCACAACAAAAACAGGTGTGAAGCTTACTGCAAATATTGACCTTGACGAGCTTAAAGAAAGCGGCGGTTTTGCAGACGATTCAAAAGTAAGCCTTAAGCTTACGAATACGGAGAACAATCAGGTAAGAACATTCAAGCTTTCCGACGCTGATAAAAAGGACGCAGCTTCATATAAATTCGAGATAGACAAGCTTGCGGCAGGAACTTATGACATTGCTCTTGCTGCCAACGGCTTTGTGTCAAAGGCTTTGGAAAACGTGAATCTGAACTCTGATAAAACCGTGCATATCACATCCGATAATTTCTATGCCGGTGATGTGAATGCGGACGGCAAGCTCACGCTTTTGGACTATAACAGGTTTATTTCCATGTATGACGCTAAAGCCGATGTATATGACGGCATTGACTACAACAGGGATTCTCAGCTCACGCAGTACGACCTTTTGGCATTTATTGAATCGGCAAAAAATCATATCGAGAGCGGCGGCAAGGGCAGCATTCCTGCAGCGCTCAAGGTTTCATCATCTTCGTCAGAGGTTAAAACGGACGACACATTTACAATTACGCTCACGCTTGACGGCGGTGATAAAAATGTGAATTCGTACTACATAAAAGCGTCCTACCCGAAAGACATTGCAGCGCTCACAAAAGCTGAGTGTTCGGAAAACAAAGCGGAAAACAAAGCCGTGAATATTTCGGAGGACGGCAAGCTTGTTTTCCTCAACAATGTTTCGGATTCGGCGAAGAAAGACATATATAAGCTCACATTTAAGGCTTCAAAAAGCGGAACGTTTGCACTTACCTTTGATAATGCAGAGGGCGCGCTTTTTTATGATGTCAGCGGCGAAGCGGATGACAATTTGCTTGACATAACCGTTTCCAATGCTTCCGTAACCGTTAAAAGTTCGACCACCGGCGGCGGTGGCGGCGGCGGAAGCTCCATCGGAGGCGGCGGCAGCAAAACTACTCCGTCAGCCGGTACGCACAATGCGTATGTCACCGGATATGAGGACAAGACGATAAAGCCGGATAATAACATAACAAGGGCGGAAGCGGCTGCCCTGATTTCAAGAATCAGCAGCGGATTCAGTGCCGATAAGAGCTATGACGCGTCAAAGTTTGCGGACGTTGACGGCGGCGCATGGTTTGCAAAAAATGTCGGCTATGCTGCTGAAAACAGTATTGTCAGCGGATATGAGGACGGTTCTTTCAGACCGGGAAACACAATTACACGTGAGGAATTTGCGGCTATGATTTGCAGGTTCATGAAGTATGACACGGGCGCAGGCGAAGCATTTTCCGATGTTCCGTCAGGGCATTGGGCAGCGCCGTACATTGCGGCAATGAAAGCAAACGGAATTATAGGCGGTTACGAGGACGGTTCATTCGGTCTTGGCAGAAATATAACGCGCGCCGAAGCGATTGCAATGATTAACCGTGCTCTCGGGCGTGTTCCGAACGAGGAAAAGGTTAACGCATATATTTCTTCAAACGGATATCCCGCAACGGACATTGAGGGGCACTGGGCAGCGGCGCAGATTATTGAAGCGGCTGTCAGCCACGATGTTAACACACTGCATTAAAAATAGGTCAAAATACTGCGTGTACGGCTAAAAGAGCCGTACAGCGGTGTTTTGACATTTCAATATTTTTTAAGTACTTTACCGTTGAAAGCTTGTATAGTATTTAAAAAATACTGAAAGTCAGAGCGGCGGAAAACGAAGAGAAAAAGGAGCATTGGCATTATGCATAAAAAAATAATTTCCGTATTACTTATTATATCGGCTTTGTGCAGTCTGTTCACGGCGGCATCCGCAGACGGCGGAGAACAGCCGGCAATTGACGCGGCAAAGCTGGAAAGAAAAGCATACATTCATGCCGCGAAGAGCGATCCGTCCGAAAATCCCGAATCTTATACGAATATATATGCAGGCGAAGATGTTAACGTTTATGCGGCGGTTGACGCCCCGAACAAGGGAAAGAAAACCGCAGACGGAAAATATGACGAATCGGAGTATCAGTATAACTTAAACAGTTATATTGTCAAATTCTATTTTGATCCGAATTATTTTGACTTAGTTTATCACGATACGAAAACGCATGAAAATCCATCGCTTACAAAAGGCGCAAATCAATCGGCAATCAATTATATGCTGCCGTTTCAGACCATGGGAATGACATTTGAGGACGCGGAGACAAACGGCATTAAAGGTTGGGATGAGAGCAGCTTAAACGATGTGATTGTTGATTATACGGACAGAACTCTGCAAAATGTTACCATGCAGGATATTTACGGAAAAAAGTATGCCGTTGTGCAGGGCGTGTTTGTAATCAGGGGCGAAAACGTTCTTTTTCCCGAACAGGATAAAAAGGACTTAAACTGGTACAATCTCTGCAATATTACGCTGCGCCCGAAATCTTCTGCAAAGGGTTCAACGGAGATTATGGTCGAAACCGGAATGGTTTCAAACGATGGCGTTTTCGAGCTTATACCAAAGCATAAAACGGGGTATCCCTACACGCTTAAAGATTACACAACAATGCTTTACGGCGGTTATCATCAGCTTATAATCGGCGACACGGCGCCCATAAATCCGCCTGTGCCGGACAAAGAACCGGGATATTATTCACCGTCCGAGGACGGAGCGATGAACGTGCATCTGTCCACCAAAACGGCAGACGCGGACATATTTTATTCGATAGACGAAAACGTTCCGTCTTTTCCCGATGATTCGAAATATCTTCCGTATGATGATGCAAGGGGCATTGATATTCCGTACACAACGCAGATAAAGTGCTATGCAAGAAAGCTTGTGAACGGAAGCTATAAATACAGCTATGTAATGAGCTATAACTATTTCATAGAGCCGCCGGCGCCAACGCTGTTTTTCGGCGATGGCACAAAAGTTCCGTATTATTACTATACCGATAACAACAAATTCTCTGTTTTCGGTACGGATAAGTCAGACCATGACGGAAACATTTCAAATATATATGAGATTTTCTACACATTTTCACTTACCGCCGAGGTTTCGGATATTGATTTCGGCGGAGCAAACAGTAACCCTGAAAACGGATGGGCTAAGCTTTCAAAGCTGAGCCGTGAAATAGAAATAGACCGCTCAACATCCGTAAGGCTCGTTACAGTGAGAGGAACATCGGCACAGGATGCGGAATACAGCTCGGTTTCGCTTTATATGCTCTATATTATGCCGTCGCCCGTTATGGCAAATCCCAACAGGAACACCGGATATACTTCACCGTTTGATGTTACGCTCACATCCGAGTCAACAAAATCGGGAGCGGAGATATTATTCACAACAGACGGAAGCGATCCGCGGAATCACGGTATTTTATATACCGAACCGATAACAATTTCAAAGAATACGACAATCCGTGCCGTGGCACGGTTAAACGGTGTGTACAGCATAACCACAACATATAATTATGTGTTTGATGTTCTGCCGCCGCTTGCGGTTTCGGCAATTCCGTACCCCGGTGAGTATGTCGAAGAAGCGGACATATATCTCACAACGGGAACGTTTGACGATGTTATATATTACACAATTGACGGCAGTACGCCCGATAAAAACAGCCCTGTATATGACCGAACAAAGCCGATACATATAGAAAAGGATACCGAAATAAAAGCAGTTGCTTTTTCAAAGGACGGCAAAAACAGCGGAGATGTTGCACGGTTTAAATATACGATTATCCCCGATGCGCCGATAATTGTGCCGTCATCCACGCAATTTAACGAGAAAAGCAAGGTTGTTACGATATTCAAGCCGCACACGGGCGATGAATATGAGCTTTATTACACAACGGACGGAAGCGATCCGAGAAGCTCATCTTCAAGAAAGCTTGCCGCGGCAGACAAAGCTGACGTTATGATAAGCGGAAGTACGGTAATAAACGCCGTTATCCGAAATTCATCGGGACATTACAGCGCTGTTACAACCGAAACTTATGAAATAATATCGGGCAAGCCTGCAAGACCGGAGGTTACGTTAAAACCGGGCGTATATATTCTCGAAAATGACAGCACAAACCCGTTTACAACCTCGTTCTATGCGCAGCCGGAGGGGACGAAAATATACTATACAGTAGGCTATGGCACATCTCCCGAAAACCCGAAAAAGGGTTCGGCGGATACTTTTGAATTTAACGGCGAGGATATAACGCTTAAAGGCAACACGATTATAAAGGCAATAGCGATAGATGAAAACGGAAAGCAGAGCGATTTGGGAGTGTTCAGCTATAATATCGTTCCCGAAGCTCCGAAGATTCCCGAAAGCACTGTTCTTGCCGACATCACGGGAACGCTTTTACCAATTAAGGGTATTGACGGCGAGAAAATACACTATGAAATCGGAAATGTGAACAATGATGTTGTTCTTGACGGGTTTAACACATTTTATGTTGATCCCGTAACCGGAAAAGCCTATCGTGATACCGGCAGGCAAACAGAACTCGGAGCACCAAACCCTGATGATGCCAACAACACTTCACCGTTTGAGCTTACGGTTTATGCGGAACTTGACGGCATGAAAAGTGATGAAACAAAAGGAACATACACCTATATTCCGTCGGCTGACACGGTGCTTGCGCCGTATGTATCTGTTCCGTCTGGCAATTATGACGAAATAGCGATTGACGAAAACCAAAACGGAGTAATTGATAACGGTGAAAATGTTCTTTTAATGCCGGAAATACACTGCCTGACAGACGGTGCGGAGATTTATTATTACTATGCCGATTCGCCCGATGAAGTACACCGGTACGGCGAACCGCTTAAAATAACGGATAACTGCATTATTTATATGTATGCACAAAAGAACGGAATAAAAAGCAGTGAGAACCTTGCTTTTTACAGATTCATTCCGCTTCCTCCCGTTATAAAGCCTGTTTCGGGTGTGTATGACAATAAAATCAACGTAATGATATACGAAAATCCGCTTTCGCCGACAGGTGCAAATCATGTTATATACTATAACAAAAATTCCGACGGAAAAGCCGACACGCTTTATCTCGGCGGTAAAATATCGGTAGATCGGGACGAAATTATAAAGGCATACACGATAAAGGACTATAATCCGCTTGATAAAACGTCCGGCACATATTCAAAACCTGTGTATGAGTACTATATTTTTTCGGGCGGCGTCACGCCGGGCAGCGGAAAGGTATATGTAAACAGTCCGTTTGATGTGCGCCATACATTTGCGGTGAACGAGCTTTCGGAAACGCCGTGCAATCAAGGTATAACAATAAGCACGGTTTCGGACTATAATATCCATTATAAATATACTGTGACATTAAAAAGCGGCGAAACATATTCCGTTCCCGAAGCGGCGTTCAATCAGAAAACAACACCGCCGATATATCCCTCGCCAATGTGGAAAAATCTTAAAATAACCGCATGGCTTGAAGATGACGAGGGGAATATTATTCCCGAATCGCCGGAGGATTTCAATTATGAATTTGTGGAGCTTAATAAGCCTGTTTCAACGCTTGCCGAAACGGACGCAAACGGAAATCCGATTTTATATACAAGCGGAACGCAGTATAAGCTTGTCAACGAATATGCAAATTCGGGGCGGAATATAAAGCTGTTTTATACGAGAGACGGTTCAGACCCTACAGATGAAGCAAAGAGAAAAGAGTTTAAGGACAGCGACACTTTCACGCTGACATCTTCCGAAACGCTGAGGGCGATATATATGGAAACGGTTGACGGAACCGGCTTTTTCGGACCTGAGGCAAAATATATTTATGCCCTTAAAACAACCACCGGCGGCGGTGGAGGCGGCGGTGGGGGAAGAACAACCGTTGACAACACAAGGAAATATACGAAGGATATTTTCGGCAACGAGCATCCCACGCACATCGGATATATTTACGGTTATCCCGATGGCAGCGTTCAGCCGAACGGTGAGATCACGCGCGAGGAAATGACTGCCGTTCTGTATCGTATCACAAACCATGCTTACGAAAAACCGTTTGCGGAAACGGGCGCTGTATTTCCCGATGTGGCGCTCGGGCGCTGGTCTGCTCATGACATTGAATATATGGCGGACAAAAACATAGTTTACGGTTATCCGGACGGAGAATTTAAGCCGCAAAGGAATCTTACACGGGCAGAGTTTGCGGCGCTTATCAGCCGTTTTGCAAAGCTTGAAAAGTCCGAAAAGGAAAATCCGTTCCCGGACTTGGAAGAGTCGCATTGGGCATACGATGATATTCTGGCTCTTAATGCGTCCGGACTTATGCAGGGTTATGAGGACGGCACATACAGAGCCGAAAATGAGATTACGCGCGCCGAGGTAATGACGGTTATTAATAAAATCCTGGGCAGAAATCCGTCCGAACCATATGTTAAATCACTTGAGTTTAATCCGTTTAATGATTTGGAAAAGGATAAATGGTATTATGTGATCGTGCTTGAAGCAACAATCACGCATAACTATTATCTGGATTACAAGGGCGTTGAAATCAAGTGGGAGGACTGCAAATAGAACGCAGTATTATATAAAATACTTCAGACAGATAGGAGGAAGCCGATGTTTGGAAGAAAGCTATGCCCTCACTGTAAAACGGGAAAACGCTCATATGAGCTTGACAGCCATTCACCGGAATGTCCGTATATTTATTGTTATAACGGAAAGAAATGCAGCATGTATGAAAAGCTTGATGAAGATAAAGGGCGGAATGTCTGGTGGAGCAATATCAAAAAGCGTTTGCGGAAAAACCGGAATGGGCGCTGAACAATCTTTTATATTATGCTTTTTCTGATTTGTATTTAATTTAATAATAAATAAACCAAAAAAACCGGTATCTCTGATTCAGTTTTCAGCGATACCGGTTTTTTGCCGTCTGAATGATAAAATATATGGTTGTTTTTCGTCATAAAGACAGGTATTTAATCAGTAAAATTAAGCGGAGGGATATTATGAACACAGTAAAATATAAAAAACTGAAAACGCAGACGATTGCGCACAGAGGTGTGAGTGGAATTGAGTGTGAAAATACCGGCGCGTCATTTGTGGCGGCAGGCAACAGAAGCTATTTCGGCATAGAAACAGATGTGCATATTACCGCTGACGGAAAATTTGCGGTTATACATGATGACAATACGGCGAGAGTATCTGATATAAGCCTTGAAGTTGAAAAGAGCACCCTTGCGGAGCTTCGCAAAATAAGGCTTAAAAGGAAAGACGGTTATCAAAGAGAGGATTACATAATCCCAACATTGGAGGAGTATATCGGCATTTGCAAACTGTATGAAAAAAACGCGGTTTTGGAACTGAAAAATCGCTTTAAAGAGCGCGAAATACGAAAAATTGCGGAAATTATCGATGAAAACGGCCGCCTTGACAACGTGATATTTATATCCTTTGATTTGGAGAATCTCAGGATTTTGCGCAAGGTTTTGCCTTTGCAGAGCTTGCAGTATCTTGTAAAGGAATTTAACGGCGAAATTCTGCGAAAACTTAAGGAATATAAGCTTGACATCGATATAGGGTATAAAGCACTTGATAAAAATGCCGTAAAGGTGCTGAAATCAAACGATATAAAAATAAACTGCTGGACTTGTGACAGCAAGGATGCTGCGGAAAAGCTTGCAAAATTGGGTGTTGATTTTATAACAAGCAATATTTTGGAATAGACTTTGATAAAAACAATTACAAGGCATTGCATTGATTGGAAAGCAGTGGTATAATTAAGATATTATAACATCATACCATGCAAAAGGGTTGAAACAAAATATGTGCGGTAAGAGAATAAAGAGGGCAGTAACAGGTGTTAGGGTAATATTGGCTTTAGTAATGGCAGCGCTTGCTCCGGCGGTAAGCGCGGAGGGAAACGGAGCTTCACCGGAAAGATACAGGGGAGAATGCGGATAGGATGGCTCAAGTGTGTATTGGTCGGTAGATCCGGCGAAAAATGAGCTGACAATAAGCGGCAGCGGCAAAATAAAAAGTTATTATTCCGTGCATGGCGCCAACCAGCCGTATGCAACGCTGAAAACAGGCCGTATAATAGAAAAGCTTATTATTGAAGATGGAATAACAGAAATCGGAGCAAGCGCATTTGAATCATTTCATTCGCTCAAAGGTGTGTCTTTGCCAAGCAGCTTAACGAAAATAGGAGGTGCGGCATTTATGAACTGTACCTCGCTTACGGACATAACAATACCGGATTCTGTTATTGACATAGAAGGCTCGGCATTTTTCGGCTGCACTGCCGTCAGAAATATAAAAATACCCGATAAGGTCAGCAATATCCGGGTCAATACTTTTGAGAGATGCACTTCGCTTGAAAGCGTTGAACTGCCCGATAATTTAAAGACTATTGAAGCCGAGGCGTTTTCGGGGTGCAAAGCCTTGAAAGATAAGTTATACCCCGCGGCGTGACAGATATTTCATTCAGTGCATTTGACCGATGCGGCAAACTGTCAATTACGGTCGATTCATCAAACGAAAAATTCTGTGCCGAGAATGGCGCGTTATATGATAAAAATAAAACCGAATTGATTTTATGCAGAGGTGAACAAAGCGGCAGCTTTACCGTTCCGGACAGCGTTAAGAACATCGGAAATAAGGCATTTTTAGCCTGCGGCAACCTTACGGAAATAATAATCCCGAGCGGCGTGACAAGAATAGGAAGTTTGGCGTTTGAAGGCTGTGACAGCCTTGTGAATATAGAAATTCCGGACACTGTGAAAACCATTGGAGGAGGAGCTTTCAGAGACTGCAAAAAATTGGAAACAATAAAACTGCCGAAAGTGATGGACAACATCGGAGATTACGCGTTTGAAAACTGCGAAAGCCTGACAAGCGTGGAATTGCCCGGCGGAATGGCAAGAGTTCAGCCGTTTCTGTTTTATCATTGTAAAAAACTGAAAGATGTAAAGATTTCAAGCGGAACGATTGATATCTGCAATGCTTCGTTCACAGCCTGCAGCTCGATTGTAAGTCTGACGATTCCAAGCAGCCTCAGAAGCGTTTGGGCAAACGTATTTTTGGACGACGCCCCCCTGTCTGATATTTATTATGAGGGTACGCAGCAGCAGTGGGATGGGACAGCGCTGCGCAAACCGTTATCATTCATGATAATAAGACAAACATATCCATACCGCTGTTATCCTCCGTTGCCACAGTCAACAACACTAAAAGTGTGGATATCGGGGTTAAAACCTTTATTCGGAACGGCAGAACATATGTGCCGGTAAGATTTGTTTCGGAAGCGTTGGGGGCAGATGTTGACTGGAACGGCGAAACAAAAACTGTAACGATAACAAAACGGTGATACATGAAGTTTCTCAGAATGTCCTGAAGGCTCTGTTCGGATACTGACACATCTGCCTATGTTTGACAGATATTGTCACTTATGTTAGACTGAAAGTGAAAATACAGGAAAGGATTGTGGAAAATGAACGCAAAAAAACTGATTACGGCTCTCTCGGCGGCGCTCATGCTGACGGCGGCTTCGGCGTCGGCGGCAAAAACGGAAAAGGTGATTATACCTGATTACGAATGCTTGATAAACGACGCTTCGGTATACTATGCCGATTCGGTTTATCCGCTGATTTCGTTCCGCAATATAACATATTTTCCGATGACATACGAATACTGCCGCGCGCTGGGGCTTACCTCGCAGTGGGTGGAGGGGAAAGGGCTTTATATTGCATATTACCCTTATGTTCGCGGTGCGCTGCCTGTCTATGAAACACAGAGAAATTCAAAGACGAACAAGGCAGTTATTCCCGATTATCCGATTTACATAAACGGAAAGAAAATTAATAATTCGGAAATGGATTATCCGCTGCTTAATTTCAGAAACGTTACATATTTCCCGATGACATACGATTATGCGACAAAGGAATTTAACTGGGCAACGCAGTGGGTTCCGGGCAAGTTCACGATCAGGTCATGCGCCGGCTTAAATTATACGCGGATGGAAATTGTCAAAAAAGACGCAGGCGGAGCTGTTATCTTTTCATCGCAGCGCATTGAAGTGCAAGATGAAAACGGCGGGTATGACACGGACTATATCAGGGAACAAAAGCGGTTTGATTATAAAACGGGAACGCTTTCGGAAACCGAAGCGGCAGATTATGATGACGAAAACCGCCGCGACATCGAACTGACTGTTGATGAGGAAAACGGGAAGGTGTTTTGGAACGGAACGGAAATTGAAAACGAATGGGCGTTTGTAAAGGCTGATAAGGAAAACGGAGAAAAACCGTCCGTAAAATTGTATGGATATATAATTACCGTAAACGGAATTGATATAATGCACGTTTCGGAGTATATAGCGGCAGGCAGGGAACATATTTTTGTATTAGGCTCTAAGGCATGCTTTCTTGTAAGTAACGGAAAAACCATAAAAATCGGCAGCAATTATAATATAGAAAACGCGGCGCGTCTCGGCAACAGTATTTACATCGGCGCAAGGGAATATCTTCAGACGCTGTTTAAGCATCCGTTCTCAAGGTCAACGCTTTTTCGCTGTGATGAGGGCGGCGATATGCTTGATATAACGGAATCTTTCGGAAATGCTTACCATTCCGTGAAGCTTATCGGAGAAGCGAACGGACTTTTATATCTGAAATGCGAATGGTGTCCCGAGCAGGTTCCTGCTGAAAACGGATATCATGAGATTGCGGCAGCAAGTGACGGATATTTCACATATGACGGAAACGATGAGCGCCGCATTACCAAAGCTGCCAACTACAGATACAGCGATGAAGATCTGTTTGCACCGAACGGCGATATATATGCGCTTACAGAGTGGAACGGCAGTATTCAAAAGGTTACGGACTGATAAAGCAAGGAGATGTTAAAAAGCCTCGGAACGCAAGAAAAGGAGAAAAAGCATATATTTACATGAAATATAATTGTTGCGGTTTTGATGCATTAAAGTAGAAAAATCAAAAATTTGATTTTTCAAAGAATGCCCCTTTTCTTGCTATCAACAAACTTCGCCGCTCTGGCGTCGAAACAAGCGTTGTATCATTCGCAGCAAATTAAAATTTACTGCTCATTCATTACGCTGTTTCTCCTTTTCCCAAAAACCTTTGGTTTTCGGGAGTCCTGAGTGATGTACGCCATCGAAAAGGCATAAGGAACCCGAACACATGCGCCCAATGCTTGTTAAATTTCCGCTCAGCCGTTCTTTCGGGATTTGCAAGGCTGACGTATACGACCGCCTGTTTACGAAGTATAAACTTAAAGAACGGCTTTCAAAACCAATACTTCCTTATCGGGTTGTGGCTTTTGCTGCAGCCCCTTTGTTTTTTTGCGCAAAAAACTTTACATTTAAGGCAGTCTGTGCTATACTATAAAATACCTTTGTAGTGCTTGGCATAGAAGGAAGTGGAAAAAGCGTGAAAAAGCTTGAACTTATAGAACGGCGTGATGTAAGCAATCTCCGCGAAATGATTGATTACAGCTGCAATCGTTTCGGCTCACGCACGGCATTTGCCGAAAAGGTGAACGGTAAATTTGAAAAAATAACATATTCGCAATACCTCAGCGACAGGGAAGCATTGGAATCCGCCATTGAACAAATGGGACTTGCGCGGAAAAAGATAGCGCTGCTCGGCGAGCACGGCTACGGATGGGCGCTTGTATATTCGGCGGCAGTGTGCGGCGGCACGGTTATTGTTCCGCTTGACAGTGAGCTGCCTGCGGAGGAGCTTATCAATCTTTTGCACCGCGCGGAGGTCAGCGCCGTTTTCTGCGGAAAAAAACGCATGGCGGAGCTTACGGAAATTATAGGCTCGGCGGATTGTGAAACGCAGCTTTTCTGCATTGAAAATGATTTGAAGCTGCTTATTGAGCAGGGCAGAAAAGAGATTCGCGCACCGGGATATGTTCCGCAGCCTGAGGACGCGGCATCGCTCATTTTCACATCGGGAACAACGGGTGAGGCGAAGGGCGTTTTGCTCACGCACAAAAATATTTGCTCGAATATCACGGCGATGACAAAATTTGTGCAGGCGGATGAAAACGATGTGTTTCTATCCGTGCTGCCGCCGTTTCATGTGTATGAATGTACCTGCGGCTTTCTCGGTCCGATATATATCGGCGCGGAAATAGCTTTTTGCAGCGGTTTGCACCGCATTATGCGTGATATGCGCAAAACGGGGGCAACCGTGATGCTCGGTGTGCCGCTTATATTCGAAAGCATGTATAAAAGGATTTGGCGCACAGCTGCCAAAAGCGGGCAGCAGAAAAAACTTCGTGCTGCACTGGCGCTGAAACGCATTGCGGCACTGTTCGGAATAAATTTGTGCGAAAAGCTGTTTGCGCAGATTAAAGAGCCTTTCGGAAAAATGCGCCTGTTCATCTCGGGTGCCGCGCCGATTGACCCCGAAATTGTCAGATTCTTCTGTGATATCGGCATCAAAATGCAGCAGGGGTACGGAATGACGGAATGTTCGCCGATTATATCGCTGACGCATTTTGCGCATATAAGACCGCGCAGCGTTGGATTTGCTCTCGATGGTGTTGAAGTGAAAATTGACACCGGAACGGACGGAGAGCATGGAGAAATACTTGTCCGCGGTGAAAATGTTACAAACGGCTACTATGAAAATGAAGCCGCAACGCTTGAAGCAATTCATGACGGATGGCTTTCAACCGGCGATATGGGATATATTGACCGCGACGGGTATTTGTATATAACAGGAAGAAAAAAGAACGTTATCATAAATAAAAACGGGAAAAACGTTTATCCGGAGGAAATTGAGACCTATCTGTGCCGAAGTCAGTATATCGCGGAGTGCATTGTCAGCGGAGTGTTTGACACAAAGGACGAAGATGTCCGCATTATTGCGCAGATTGTGCCGGACGCGGACTCCTGCGCCGAAGCTGCCGATGATGATGAAAGGCTTGCGGAGCTGATCGCATCCGAGGTTGATAAGGTAAATTCGTCAATGCAGAGTTACAAACGGATTGTTGATTTTAAAATAAGGAAAGAGCCGTTTAAGAAAACATCCGGCAATAAGATAAAGAGGTATGTGGAAGAGTAATGAACGAAGAAAGAGTTAATTTCGGCATTGTGATGAGAACGGCATTTTCGCTGATTCCGGTTCTTTTTGGGCTTTCAACCCCGGCGATGGTGCTGTGTGCATATAACATTGCAATGTCATATTTGGTGTGCGGCCCGATGACGGCTGTTGCGTCATCGCTGTGTACTGTGTGCCTGTCTATGGTACTGTGCGGTTTTTTCGGAGCTGCCGGTCAGCTCCAGGGATTTTATATCGGATTGCAGGCAGTTTTGTGCGCGGCGGCGTGTACTTATGCCGTGCGGAAAAAAAGCAGCTTTTATACCGGAATGAGGCTTGCGGCAGCGGCATATCTTTTGCCGAGTTGCGCCGACTTGTATTTTTCTGCGAAAAAAGCCGGTGTAAGCATTGCGGATTTCCTTACGAAGCAGCCGCTTGAGCTTATGAAAAGCCAGCTTCACGCACTTTGCGCACAGGTCGGAACAGGCACGGAATCGGTTGACGCGCTTATAAGCATTGTTGCGAAATTTACGGTGATGATAATTCCGTCGGTGCTGATTATATCGTCAATGGTTATCGGATATATGGTAATGTGGTTTGTGTGCGCTCCGCTCAGAAAAACGCCGATGCGTGTGCCGCACTCGTTTGCAATGATAAGAGTGCCGAAAACGGTGGTGATTCTGCTTGCGGCGGCGCTCGGTGCGGCGGCGCTTTCGGATAACTCAACTGTGACATATGCTGCGGTCAACGTTGCAATGATTTTTTCGGCGGTGTGCTTTTTCGGCGGAATGTCAATCGCGGACTATTATATGCGCAGAGTTATTCAATCAACGGTTCTGCGCGTGATAATTCACTTTATCGTATATATTCTGTCTGCCGCGCTCAGCGGTGTGACGCTGTATGTAAACATATTCACGGTTTATATACTTTGCGGCGCTGTCGGAGCATTTGTGAATCTGCGCAGACTTCCCGATAATTTGCACGGCGAAGATGCCGCTTCGGAAGAGGAGAGTGCCTTAAATGAAAGAGAAGGGCAGTAAATTCAATCCGGTTCAGAACGGAATGACGGTGCTTCTGGCATCGGGTGTAATCGTGTGCGCGGCGCTCGTTATGACGCACAGCGTACTGATCGGCAGTATTCTGCTTGTGTGCGCCGTCGGGATAATTGCGGAAAAAATGATGTGGACAATTTCGCGCAAAAAGAAAATGAAGGAATACCTTGCGAACGTGCCGGGCGGCGATAAGGTTGAAAATAACGAGGCGCTTTTTAAAACGCTGAATCCGATTGCCGGTCTGCGCGTTGACGGAACGGTTGCATGGTACAATTCTTCCTTTAAAGAGCTGTTTCCGGCAATCGGCGGAAAGAAAATCTGTGAGCTTGTGCCGGAAATAAAGATACGCGAGATATATGATGAGGGCGGAAAGAAACCGATTATTGCCGCAGTCGGCAGTGAAACCTACAGTATAACGGCGGTTGTGAAGCGAAAAACCGATCCCGATCATGCGGCAATTATGATTTACATGGAAAAGGTGACGGAGCTTATACGGGCGCGCACTGCGCTTGAAAATGAAAGAAATGTTGTTGCGGAAATCAATGTTGACAACTATGACGAGGCGCTTGAGAATGTTAACGATGAGCAGCGGATTGATATTATCACCCTGCTTGACAAGAATGTTATCGGATGGGCGCAGGATTGCGGCGGACTTGTTAAAAAGCTTGAAAAGGACAAGTTTTTATGCGTGTTTACAAAAAAGCAGCTTGACGAGTTCATTGAAAACAAATTCAGCCTGCTGACTGATATTAAGGAAGCCGACCCCGATATGAAAACCCCGCTCACGCTGAGCATCGGTATCGGAACGGGCGGCGAAAGTCTTTATGATAATGATATTTCAGCAAAAAAGGCGCTTGAAATGGCGCTCGGGCGCGGCGGCGACCAGGCTGTTATCCGTGAAAACGGGCGCTTCCGCTATTTCGGCGGAAATTCAAAGGAAACGGAGAAACGCACAAAGGTTAAAGCGCGCATGATGTCGCATAATCTGCGCGAGCTTATGGCAAGCGCGGACAATGTGCTTATAATGGGGCATAAAAACAGCGACACGGACGTTGTGGGTGCGGCAATCGGCATTGCAAGCATGGCTGCATTTATCGGAAAAGACGCGAAGATTCTTCTGCTCACAAAGGACGACACGGTGAATCTTCTGCTGAAAAAAATAGAGGATAATCATTATCATGACGGCTTGTTTATCGGAAAAATAGGGTTGCGGGAGTTTATAATGCCGAAAACGCTGCTTATTATCTGTGACACACATCGCCCCGAATATACAGAGATGCCCGAGCTTCTCGAAACGGTTAAGGCAAAGGTTGTTATCGACCATCATCGGCGGAGCGAAAGCTTTATTTCGGACGCCGACCTTATTTATCATGAACCGTTTGCCTCGTCAACCTGTGAAATGGTGGCAGAGCTTATGCAGTATTTCGATCCGCGGTATTCCGTTTCCACAGTGGACGCGGAGGCTCTTTATTCCGGCATTGCCATGGACACCAAGAACTTCATGTTCAAAACGGGTGTGCGCACGTTTGAAGCGGCGGCATATCTCAGAAATGCCGGAGTTGACACGCTGAGAGTAAAGCGGCTGTTCCGCGAATCGATTGAAAATTACAAGCTCAAGGCGTGTATCGTGACGGAAGCGCAGGTATACGGGGATAATATTGCAATATCTTTGTTTTCGGGAGTTGTGCCGCATCTCACCGTTGCGGCTGCTGCCGATGAAATGCTTGAAATCACCGATATTAAGGCTGCCTTTGTTGTTGCAAGGGTGGAAAACGGCAGTATAATAATAAGCGGCCGTTCACTCGGAGATGTTAATGTGCAGGTGATTCTGGAAAAACTCGGCGGCGGCGGTCACATGATGGTTGCCGGTGCGCAGCTTGAGGGAATTTCCGTTGCCGATGCAGGCGATAAGCTTAAGGCAGCAATTGACGAATGTTTGAAAAACTGAAAGGGGTAAATATAAATGAAAGTAGTTCTTTTAACTGATGTAAAGGGTCACGGAAAAAAGGGAGACATTGTTGAAGCAAGCGACGGCTATGCAAGAAATTTTCTTCTTCCGAAAAAAATGGCTGAGATTGCAACAAGCGATGTTTTGAATAATATCAAGGGTAAAAATGAGGCTGCTGCGTTTCATAAGCAGCAGGATATAGCAGCTGCAAAGGAAGCCGCCGCAAAGCTTGACGGCGCGAAAATCACGCTTAAGGGCAAAGCGGGCGAAAACGGAAAGCTGTTCGGCAAAATCACAAACCAAAACGTTGCCGACGCGGTTAAATACCAGCTGCATTATGTGATTGATAAGCGCAAGGTTGTTCTGCCGGACGGTATTAAAACGACCGGTCTTACAACGGTTGAGCTTAAAATATATCCCGAAATATCCGCAAAAATCACTGTTTCGGTTGAAGCGGAATAAGGGTCTGAATGGAGTGATTAACGATGGCTTCGGCTGCCGATATTCCTATAGGAAGAACAATGCCCTATAATCTGGAGGCTGAGGCTGCAATCCTCGGCAACATGATTATGGACGAAAGCGCCACTGTCACAGTTATGGAAAAGCTTGACGAGGATTGCTTTTATGCATCGGCGAATAAAACGATATTTAACGCACTCAGCAGCCTTTTTTCCGAAGGTACACCGATTGATATTGTTACGCTTTCGGAAAAGCTTGGTGATAAAATCGAATCTGTGGGCGGCATCGCCTACATAACGCGCATCGCACAAAATGCGTTCACAAAGGAAAACCTTGCGTCTTATATTGAAATTGTCCGCGATAAAAAAATGCTGCGTCAGCTCATTGAAGCGGCAAGCGAAATTATCGATATGGGTACGAAGGACGAGCTGCCGACTGCCGACATTGTTGACAAAAGCGAACAGCTTGTGTTCCGCATCTCGGAGCAGCGCGGTTTTTCAGGATTCACACATATAAGCGAGGTCGTAAAAAATGCCCTTGCAATCCTGGACGAGCTTAAAAAGCGCGGCGGTAAGGTCACGGGTATAAAAACCGGATTTACAGGCTTTGATGCAGCAACGGCAGGTCTTCAAAACAGTGACCTGATTATTCTTGCAGCGCGCCCCGGCGTCGGGAAAACAAGCTTTGCGCTGAATCTTGCGCAGAATGCCGCAATCCGCGAGCATGTTCCCGTTGCGATATTCTCGCTTGAAATGAGCAAGGAGCAGCTTGTAAACAGAATACTGTCAAGCGAGGCGCTGATTGAATCGGGCAAGCTGAGAGTCGGCGATATTGACGCAAACGATATGACAAAGCTTGCACATTCACTTAAGGATATTATATCGGCTCCGATATATATTGACGATAATCCCGGCGTAAATGTGTCGGAAATAAGGGCAAAATGCCGCCGTCTGAAAGCGGAAAAGGGACTCGGCCTTGTGGTCATCGATTATCTTCAGCTTATGCAGGGCGGAGGAAGAAGTGAAAGCCGAACTCAGGAGGTAACGGAAATGTCCCGCTCGCTGAAAATCATGGCAAAGGAGCTTAATATTCCTGTTATCACGCTTTCGCAGCTGAGCCGTGCATCGGAAAAGCAAAACCGCCGCCCGATGCTCAGTGACCTGCGCGAGAGCGGCTCAATCGAGCAGGACGCGGATATTGTTATAATGCTGTGCCGTCCGCCCGAGGAGGAGGGCAGCGAGGAGCGCGCCGGAAATATTGTTGAGTGTATCCTTGCAAAAAACCGTGCCGGTGAATGCTGCACAATTGAGCTTGCATGGCGCGGAGAATATACGAAATTTATGAATCTTGACAGCAGAAGCTGATACGGACGGTGAAAACACTTGCTGACCGATAAGGTAAAACAAACAATAAAAAGTCATGGACTGCTGGAGCATGGCGACAGCGTTATCTGCGCGGTTTCAGGCGGCGCGGATTCAATTTGCCTGCTGCATGTAATGCTGAGACTGAAAAAGGAATACGGACTCAGGGTTTATGCTGCGAATGTGAACCATCTTATCCGCGGCGAAGAGGCAGAGCGTGACAGCAGCTTTGTGAAAAGCATATGCCGTGCAGCCGACACGGAGTGCTTTTACCGCGAATATGATGTGCCGAAAATTGCTGCGGAACGAAAAATCGGAACTGAGGAATGCGGCAGAATTCTCCGCTATGAATTTTTTGAAGAGCTTTCGAAAAAGCTCGGCGGCGCTAAAATCGCAACGGGGCATAACCTTAACGACAATGCCGAAACGGTGCTTTTCCGCCTTGTGCGCGGCAGTGCCGCAAGCGGACTTTGCGGAATTGCTCATCGCCGCGGAAATATCATCCGCCCGCTGCTTGATTGCAGCCGCAGCGAAATTGAGGATTATCTTGTTAAAAACAGCGTAAAATGGGTTACGGACAGCACAAATTTTGAAGCGCTGTACACGCGGAACAGAATCAGGCTTGAAATCATGCCTCTGCTTGAGATGATAAATCCCTCAGCTCCGGAAAAAATAGTTTCAGCGGCGCGGTGCATATCGGAGGATAATACCTATCTTGAAGAATGTACGGAAGCAATGCTTGAAAAGTGCGTCGGCAGCAGAGGAGAGGCCGACATAAATATGCTGCTTTCCGCGCCGCAGCCGATAAGGCGGCGCGCAGCAAAAAAAATACTGGAAAACCTTGGTGCACGTGAAATTACTTCCGAAAAAATAGAATCTTTTCTTGAATTTGCAGCCAAGGAGGGCGGCAAACGGTTTGATATTGACAAAACGGAGTATGTTAGGGTTGAACGCGGCAAGCTTGTGCCGATGAAAGCGGCTGTAACGGAGGAACTGAACGTTCCGCTTTGCGCCGGAGATGTTTTTGAGCATGATTTTTGGAAAATTGCAATAAAAGTTGTTGACAAATCGGTAAAAAAAGGAGATAATAATATAGCTGTTTTCGATTTTGACAAGGTTGGCGGCAGCTTTATTGTGAGATACCGCCGCAAGGGTGACAGGATGCGCCCGTTCGGACTCGGCGGCTCAAAGAAAATAAGCGATATTTTATCGGATGCCGCCGTGGCGGCGGATAAACGCGGCAGAACGCCGATTGTGGAAAAAGACGGAGAAATTCTTTTCCTGTGCGGGCTGCGCAGATCGGAGCTTTATGCACCCGGCAGTGAAACGAAAAAGTATCTTATTATGGAATATTCTGCAAAGGAATGATATTGAATGAAAAATATTAACGATCCCGTTGAAAGAGTTCTCATAACAGAAGAACAAATTCAAAAAAGAATCAGCGAAATGGCAGAGCAAATCGGAGAAGATTATGCCGGAAGAGAACCGCTGATGCTTTCGGTTCTGAGCGGCTCGTTCATGTTCGCGGCGGATATGATGCGCGCGGTTAAAATCCCCGTTTGCATAAGCTTTATTTATGCCAGCAGCTATGGTGAGGGAACTGTTTCCGGCGGTGATGTTGAAATCCGCAACGGAAAAGGATTTGACCCCAAGGGCAGGGATATAATAATAGTTGAGGATATTATCGATACGGGGCGCACACTTTCGCGCATAAGAGAATATCTTTTTGAACAGGGTGCTAAAAGTGTTGAAATATGCACATTCCTTGATAAGCCGTCGAGAAGAATCGTTGATATTGAAGCAAAATACACCGGTTTTGAAATTCCCGATGAATTTGTAATCGGGTATGGGCTTGATTACGCATATAAGTACAGGCAGTATCCCTTTGTAGGAGTACTGAAGCCCGAATATTATGAATAAAGTGTAAAAAAGATTGATTCAATTTCCCAATCGT
This sequence comes from uncultured Clostridia bacterium, assembly GCA_934454525.1. Taxonomy (GTDB): domain Bacteria; phylum Bacillota; class Clostridia; order UMGS1883; family UMGS1883; genus UMGS1883. Next base: position 140,451 of record CAKSFM010000004.1, on the reverse strand, counting down.
GATATGCTATATATAGTAGGGGAGGCGTTCTTTTGAAGAAATCATTCAGGAGTATAAGTTTATATATAATTTTGCCGATTATTATCATTTTGCTGATGATGTTTTCGCTCAGGCAGCCGGATACGGGTGTTAAGTCCTTTTCGGAGCTTGTCAATGCGATTGACAAAGAGAAAGTGACGAAGCTTGAAATCGGCGATACATGTACCATTGCCGAAATCGGCGGCAAGGAGTATAAGGTTGAGGTAACGCAGGGGATTCTCTTTGCGGTTGCCGGTGATGAAATTCAAAGTCAGATAAAATCCGGAAAGCTGAAAACAACCGTTCCCGAGCCGGAAACGGTTTCATGGTGGGTTTCTCTTTTGCCGACGCTGCTTCTGGTAGTCATAATAGGGTTGTTCTGGTTTTCATTCATGCGGCAGCAGGCGGGCGGTCACGGCATCGGAAGCTTTGGAAAGAGCCGCGCAAAAGCAGCTGCCGACAATCGGCAGAAAGTAACGTTTGACGATGTTGCCGGTGCTGATGAGGAAAAAAAGGAGCTTGAGGAAATTGTTGAATTCCTGAAAAATCCGCGCAAATTCATTGACCTTGGGGCAAGAATCCCGAAAGGTGTGCTGCTTGTCGGTCCTCCCGGAACGGGTAAAACACTGCTTGCAAAGGCAATTGCCGGAGAGGCGGGGGTTCCGTTTTTCTCAATATCCGGTTCGGACTTCGTGGAAATGTTTGTCGGCGTGGGTGCAAGCCGTGTGCGCGACCTTTTCGAGCAGGCGCGGAAAAATCTTCCGGCAATTATATTTATTGACGAAATTGATGCGGTCGGCCGCCAGCGCGGAGCCGGTTTGGGCGGCGGTCACGATGAGCGTGAACAAACGCTTAATCAGCTGCTTGTTGAGATGGACGGCTTCGGCACAAATGAGGGAATTATCATGATTGCCGCAACGAACCGCCCCGATATTCTTGACCCGGCGCTTCTTCGCCCCGGCAGATTCGACAGGCAGGTTGTTGTTAATTATCCCGACCAAAAGGGGCGCGAGGCAATTCTTAAGGTTCATTCGAAGAATAAGCCGGTTGATGCGAGCGTTTCCCTTGAAACTGTTGCAAAGACAACATACGGATTTACGGGTGCGGATTTGGAAAATCTGCTTAACGAATCGGCAATCCTTGCTGCGCGCAGAAACAAAAAAACAATTACGGCTGACGAAATTGACGAGGCAATGCTCAAGGTTGTTATGGGTCCGGAAAAGGCAACAAGGCAGCACAATAAAGAAAATAAGCGTAAAACGGCGTATCATGAAGCAGGTCATGCGCTTGCGGCGCGGCTTTTGCCCACGCAGGACGCTGTGCATCAGGTTTCCATCATACCGCGCGAACGTGCCGGCGGATTCACACTCAGCCTTCCGGATACTGACAAAAGCTATATTTCCAAGACGGAAATGCTTGAAAGCATTATAATGGCTCTTGCCGGACGTGCTGCGGAAAAAATTGTGTTTGACGATATTAATACAGGTGCGTCAAGCGATCTTGACCATGCAACCGACACGGCGCGCAAGATGGTTATGCAGTATGGCATGAGTGAAAAGCTCGGATATGTAACGTTCACGAACGGCGATCATGAGGTTTTCCTCGGCAGAGATTTGTCGCAGGGACGTAACTACAGCGAAACGGTTGCATCGATTATTGATGAGGAGATCAAGCATATTATCGATAAATGCTATGCAGACTGCGAAAAACTTCTGCGCGATAACCGTGATAAGCTTGACGCAATTGCAGAGGCTCTTATTGAACATGAAAAGCTCGACGGAAAGGAATTTGAGGAGGTTTTCGAGAACGGCTTCTTAAAATCCGACAATCCCGAACAGTCGCCGACCGAACGGTTATCAACCGAACGGTCCTCAACCGAACGGTCCTCAACCGAGCAATCATCGACCGAACAGCCGCCGGCTGAACAGTCATCGGCTGAACAGTCATTGACTGAACAATCCGAAATAAAACCTGCCCCGGGTGAAAAAGAAAACTAAAGTGTCATAACAGGAAAGGTAGCGTAAAATCGCACCTTTCCTGTTTTTTTAAAATAATAATTCTTTTTTTCCGAAAATAATTGATTTAACAAAAGAAATGCACTATAATATAAAATGGATTGAGGTGTATGCATGTGAGCTTGATTACATTGAGCGGAGTTTCAAAAAGCTTTGGCGAACGCGAGCTTTTCCGCGATGTGACATTCAAAATTGAAGAAAACACAAAGATGGGGTTTATCGGTGCAAACGGAGCCGGAAAAACCACGTTGTTTAATATAATACAAGGCACAGAGGATTATGAGGGAGATATTTTCAGAAGCAGCGATTTAAAAGTCGGCGTTATGGAGCAAACTGCTCCGAGCGCCGAGGGCAAAACAGCTTATGAGTATACGTTGGACGTTTTCAGCCGGTTTTTTGAAATAGAAAGCGAGCTTGACCGCATTTGCCGCAGTCTTGAAAACGGCACAGACGATCGCCAAAAGCTGATAAATCGCCAGGATGCACTGAATAATGAATATATTGCAAACGGCGGAATGACATACCGCTCGCGCACCCGTTCGCTGCTGCTTGGACTCGGACTCAGCGAGGGAGAACTTGATTTGCCGCTGTCATCGCTTTCCGGTGGGCAGAAAACGCGCCTTTCCCTTGCAAGAACTCTTCTGTCGGAAGCAAATTTTCTTATGCTTGATGAACCGACGAATCACCTTGACATTGAAGCGGTGCGCTTTCTGGAAGATTTCCTTAAAAGCTCATCAAAGGCTTTCCTTGTTATAAGCCATGACAGATATTTTCTCGATAAGGTGACAAATACAACGATTGAGCTTGAAAACAGGCGGATAACATGCTATGAGGGGTCTTATTCGACATTCACGGAGAAAAAAGAACAGGCGTACAAGGCGATGCAGAAAAAATACGAAAACACCGTCAAGGAAATTACACGTCTTGAGGGTGTTGTCGAACAGCAGCGCCGATGGAACAGGGAGCGCAATATCCGAATGGCAGAGAGCAAGCTGAAAAGCATTGAACGCCTGGAGGAAACGCTTGAAAAACCCGAGCGTGATACGGACGCAATAAGGTTCACATTCACTGCAAATGAGCGCAGCGGAAACGATGTCCTTTCCGTGACGGATGTGGCAAAGCATTTCGGCGAAAAGAAGCTTTTTGAACACGTTTCGTTTGAGGTGAAGCGCGGAGAACGCGTTTTCCTGCTCGGTGCAAACGGCTGCGGAAAATCCACGCTGTATAAAATTATAAAGGGAGTTATGAAACCGGACTGCGGCACAGTCCGTTTCGGAACAAAGGTTGAATGTGCATACTACGACCAGGAGAGAAGTGACATAACCGGAACAAAAGACGTTGAAAGTGAGCTTTGGGATGTTTATCCGAAAATGGACAGAACGCAGATAAGAAATGCACTGGCGGCTTTCCTTTTCCGCGGAGATGATGTCTTTAAACAGACAAACGCTCTTTCGGGGGGAGAAAAAGCGCGGCTTTCCCTGCTTGAAATAATGCTTACCGGAGCAAATTTTCTGCTGCTTGACGAACCGACAAACCATCTTGACATACGCTCCAAAGAAGCGCTTGAAAAAGCAATTTCCGATTTTGATGCAACCGTGTTTGTTATAAGCCATGACCGTTATCTGATAAATAAAATGGCGGACAAGCTGCTTGTTTTCGAAGACGGAACGGTTAAATGCTATAACATGAATTATGACCGTTATATGGAATACAAAAAAAATAATCAGGGCGGCGCACCGGCAGAAAAAAAGGAAAAGGCTGAAAAAGAACAAAGTGATTATCATAAACGCAAAGAACTTCAGAGCGCGAAAAACAGACTGTCGGGAAAAATAAAGCGCACGGAAGAAGCCATAAGCGAAAAGGAAGCGGAAACGGAGCGTCTGCACGGAGAAATCAACTCGGCAGGAAGCGATTTTGAGAAAATAACCGAGCTGAGCGATGCTTTAAGCAATTGCGAAAATGAGCTTGAAGAGCTGATGGAGCAATGGGAAGAGCTTTGCGGAGAGCTTGAAAAAATGTAATATGAAAGAAATTTCACGGCAGCGCCAAAAAACGCTTTATTCCGCGCTGCCGATGTGATATACTATATTATTGGAAGTGAAAAAATTGACTTTGCCTGCTGATTTTACGGCGAGAATGAAAAAGGAACTCGGAAGCGAATATGACGCTTTTATTGCTGAATATGATAAACAGCCGCTTCACGGTTTGCGCGCGAACACGCTTAAAATCACGCCGCATGAGCTTTCGGAGCTTACGGGTTTTTGCGGCGAGCCGATTCCGTGGTGCGAAAGCGGTTTTTATTACGACGGAAAAAAAGGCGGACACGCCGCGAGCGCGGCAGGTCTGTTTTATTCGCAGGAGCCGTCCGCCCAGGCTGCTGCCGGACTGCTTGGTGTGCACCGCGGCGATAAGGTGCTTGACCTTTGTGCCGCTCCCGGGGGAAAAAGTACACAGATTGCCTGTGCACTCGGCGGCAGCGGTATGCTTGTTTCGAATGAAATAACAGCGCAGCGCGCAAAAATTCTGTGCGAAAATGTGGAACGAATGGGAATAACAAACGCGGTTGTGACTAATATGCGCCCCGACGCACTTGAAAAGCATTTCAAAGGCTTTTTTGACAGAATAATCGTTGACGCTCCGTGCAGCGGCGAGGGAATGTTCCGAAAGGATGCGGAGACAATTGCGCACTGGAGTCTTGAGCATACATATGCCTGTGCGCAGCGGCAGAAAAAAATTCTTCGTTCGGCATTTGAAATGCTTTGCGGCGGCGGAACGCTGGTTTATTCAACCTGCACTTTTTCAAGAGAGGAAAACGAGGAGGTCTGCACGGAATTTTCAAAGGAATTTCCGTGCATGAAACTGAAAAAAACAGTCAGGATTATGCCGCACCGTGAAAAAGGCGAGGGTCATTTTGCAGCTGAATTTGTAAAAGAAGAAGAAACGGGAAAGATAAATATCGGCTGTCCGCAGTCTGCCGATAAGGAAGCGGAGAAAATTTACAGAGCCTTTGAGCGTGAAAACTTAAATGTGTGCCTTGAAGGGCGGTTTGTTTCATTTGGCGAAAAGCTTTATCTTTCGCCGCAGAGCATGCCGGAGCTGCGCGGAATAAAATGTCTGCGCCCGGGAATTTTGCTTGGTGAAATCCGCAAGGGCAGACTTGTTCCGGCGCATCATCTTTGTATGTGCCTTAAGGCAGAGGATTTTAAGAGAACCGCTTCTCTGACGGAGGACGAGCTTTGCGCTTACAGGCGCGGAGAGTCGGTTTTCAGGACTTGCGAAAACGGCTTCGGCGCGGCGCTTTACAGCGGTAAATATCCCGTAGGCTGGTTTAAAAGCAGCAATGGACAGCTGAAAAATCATTATCCGAAGTATTTGAGAGGATAGGAGGAAAAAATATGTTTAACGTTTGGCATGATGTTGCCCCCGAGAGAATCCGCAAGGATAATTTTCTTGCGGTAATAGAAATTCCGCAGGGTGACAAAAATAAATATGAGCTTGATAAGGAGACGGGTCTGATAATTCTTGACCGGGTTTTGTACACATCAACGCATTACCCGGCGAATTACGGATTTATCCCGCGGACATATGCCGAAGACGGCGATCCGCTTGACGTGCTTGTGCTTTGTCAGGAAAGGATTGATTCAATGGTCCTTGTCCGCTGCTTCCCGATTGGTGTTATCAAAATGATTGACAACGGTGAAACAGATGAAAAAATCATAGCATTGCCGTTTAATGACCCGACGTATTCGATATATCATGACATATCTGAGCTGCCGGAGCATATCTTCAAGGAAATATCCCATTTCTTCCAGGTGTATAAATTCCTTGAGAATAAAGAAACCGCAGTTAAGGAAATTCTCGGCAGAAAGGATGCCGAAGCAATTATTGAAAAATGCATGAAATCATATAACGAAAGGTTTGCAAATCGCAATGGCTGATACAGTTTTTGTTCTCGCGTCAAAATCGCCGCGGAGAAAGGAATTACTAAGAAATATTGGAATTAATGCGCAGATAATCCCGTCAAACGTGGATGAATCGCCTTACAAAAAGCTTCCGCCGGAGCAGATGGTGAAAGAGCTTGCAATGCTGAAAGCTTGTGATGTTGCAAGGTCGCTGCGCGGAAACACGGTTGTTATCGGTGCGGACACATGCGTCAGCCTTGACGGAAAGGTGTTCGGAAAACCTCACAGTATGGCAGAAGCGGAAGAAATGCTCCGCAAGCTCAGCGGAAAAACGCATGAGGTTTTTACGGGATTTTGCATATATAACTGCAAGGACGGAATGGCAGTTTCACGGGCGGAGGTAACGCGTGTTACTTTCCGCGTACTTACGGATAACGAAATCAAAGCTTATGTCAAAACCCGTGAACCGATGGACAAGGCGGGGGCATATGGAATACAGAAGCGCGGCGCATTGTTTATCAAAAAAATTGACGGTGATTATTTCAATGTTGTCGGACTTCCGCTGTGCAGCCTTGCGCTGGCACTCAAATCGGAATTTTCAATTGATATTATCGGCTAAAGGAATGTTTGTATGAAAAAGACCGGGAAAAGCTTTTTTATAATTATGATAGCGGTAACGGCTGCAATTCTTGCAATAATGGCTGTTTCGTTCAAAACGGAAACGTCCGCGTCCTCAGCGGCGGGTTCGGTGTTTGCCCCTGTGCAAAAGGCGGCTGCATTTGTTGTGAATGGAATTTCCGGAAAAATAGCCGACATAAGAAATTCATCGGAGAATGTGCGGCAGCTCAAGCTCCTGAAAAAGAAAAATGCGGAGCTTTCCGATGAAATCCGTATGCTTGAGGGTTATAAAAAGGAAAATGAACAGCTGCGGAGCTTGCTGGAACTGAAAAAAACCGACGCAAAGGGAAACTACACAGCGGCGAATGTTATCGGGCGTGACAGTGACGATGTTTACTATACGCTGACAATTGACAAGGGAAGCCGTGACGGAATAAAGAAAGATGCGCCGGTGGTTGTTCCCGAAGGCCTTGTCGGCGCAGTGTGCGAAGTCGGGAAAAATTTTTCAAAAATCAGAACGCTTCTTGATGCGGAGAGCAGTGTGTCGGTAATCTGTCCGCGAAGCGGCGATATGGCAATTGTTGACGGCACATCCGGTCAAGGCGGACTTTGCAGTATGAATTATATTGACAAGGACGCAAAAATCGTTGTCGGAGATTCGGTTGAAACCTCGGGAACCGGCGGAGTTTTTCCGCGCGGAATACTTGTCGGCAAGGTGACGGCGATTAAAAATGATGACAGAGGTCTAACCATGACCGCGATTGTTGAAACAGGCGCTAACCCGCGGAAAATCAGAGAAGTTCTTGTCGGAATTAATTGAGTATGGCAAAAGGGGAGTTGAGAGCATGACTGCAAATATCAGAAAAACCGTTTTTAATGTGCTGATTGTTTATGCGGCATTTCTGGCACAGTCGCTCATATTCGAAAATGTCAGCATTTTCGGCGCTTCACCGAATATACTTATTGCCGTTCTGATACTCATATCTGTCGGCAGCTCTCCGTATATGGCTGTAATATGCGGCGCTTTCGGCGGTCTTTTGGAGGACGCGCTTTGCGCCAGACTGTTCGGAATGCATATCCTGGCGTATATGTATCTTGCTGCGGCAACGGCACTTACCGCGGATGAAAAAAGCGGCAATTCACCGCTGCTTTTTGCGTGGGTGTGTTTTGTCTATACAGCGCTGTTCGGAGTGGCTTCAGCATTGGCGGCAGCGATGGTTGGCGTCGGTGCGGACATCGGAAAGATTGCTGCATCGGTTTTTGTGCGCGGCGGATTCTCTGCAGTGACAGGTTTTTTGACGGTTCTGGCATCCCAGCGCCGTAAGAGAAAGAAAATGCAGCCGAGAGGGAGTGAAAGCATATGAAATTCAGCCGATATACGGCGATTAATACGCTTACGGCAATAATTTGTATTCTGCTTTCGGCAAGGCTTGTCAATCTTCAGATAACAGACGGCGCGGAATACAGAAAGAAGAGCGATTCGCGCACAACGCGCTTTATCGAACTGATGGCGCCGCGCGGAGAAATTCTTGACAGATACGGCAGAAGCATTGTAAAAAACAGAACCGGATATAATGTCTATATTCAGAAAAACAGAGAACGCAGCAACGATGAGGTGAACAGAACAATAGCAAATCTGTTCGAAGCGGTCAGGTCATACGGAAACGATATTTCAGCAATGCTTCCAAAGGATGAATCACTGACGAAGCTGTGCAATAAATACGGAATTGACCCCGGAAGCTACACTGAGGAGGAGCAGCAAAAAATTGCCGCTGTCCGCAGCGATATGGTTAAGAGAGGTTTTTCGGTATCGGCACCGTATCTTTTTGCGGAGGATGTTCCGATTGAAGAAATTTCAGTCATAAAGGAGCAAAACAGAAAATTCGGGGATGTGACGGTTATCACGCAGCCTGTGCGCGAATACCCGTACGGAAGCCTTGGTGCACATATGCTGGGAAGGGTCGGAAACATAAGCGAAAATGAATACAAAACCCTGAAGAATGACGGGTATACTATTAATTCATCAATAGGCAAAGATGGAATAGAGAAGTACATGGAAGATTTTCTCCGCGGAAAGGACGGGCGGGGAACGCTTGAGCAGACCGCAGGCGGCTATAGCATTGGGCAGAGTATGGAGAAAAAGCCGTCTGACGGGCGCAGCGTCACACTGACGATCGATCTTGATCTGCAAAAGGCTTGTGAAAGTGCACTTTCGGAAACGGTTGCACAGATTGGTTCGGCAGATGCGGGAAGCGCAGTTGTGATCGATGTGAATTCGGGCGATGTGCTCGCAATGGCGTCATACCCGTCGTATGATATAAAAAGCTTTAACCGGGAATATTCATCACTCGTGAAAAATAAATCGAAACCGCTGTTTAACCGCGCTCTTTCCGGAACATATACGCCCGGATCGGTGTTTAAAATGCTTGTTGCGGCGGCAGGACTGGAGACGGGCGCAATAACCGTGGACGAGCGTATTTTAGACACGGGAAAATATAAATTTTTTAAGGATTATCAGCCTGCGTGCTGGATATATAATCAGTCCGGCGGAACGCACGGATACGAAAATGTCAGCGAAGCAATAAGAGACTCATGCAACGTGTTTTTCTATGAAACCGGCAGGCGGCTGACTATCGAAACAATTGATGAGTATGCAAAGAGCTTCGGCTTCGGGCAGAAAAGCGGAATTGAGCTTGCTGACGAGGAAAAAAGCGGAGTTGTTGCAAGTCCGGAAAACAGAAAGAAAAAGGGAGAAGTTTGGTATCCCGGTGACACATGCCAGACGGCAATCGGTCAATCGGACACGCTTGTAACTCCGCTTCAGCTTGCCAACTATATTGCAGCGCTTGCCAATGGAGGAACGCGGTATAAACCGCACCTTATCAAATCTGTCCGCAACACGGACGGAACGCTTACGAATGAGTCACGCAGCGAAACGCTTGAAATGGTGAAGCTGAAAAAGGAAAATTACAATGCTGTTGTTTCAGGCATGAGAATGGTTGTGACAGAGGGTACGGCGCACACGGCATTTTCAGGATGCACCACAAGCGTTGCGGCAAAAACCGGCAGCGCTCAGACAGGCTCGGGAACAAACGGAGTTTGCGTTGCATATGCACCGTACGACAAACCGCGGATTGCAATTGCCTGCGTTATTGAAAATGCAGGCAGCGGAGCGAAAACGGCGGCGGCCGTAAGAAAAATAACCGACAGCTATTTCGGCATCACGGAGAATGACGAGAAGCCGGAAATAAATTCATTATTGAGATAAAGCAGGGGGAAAGAATGGATCTTATAACAGTTAAAGGACGGGAAAACGGAGTTGAGCTTTGCTTTTCAAGAACTGCGCAGATTGAAGAAGCAGAGGCAGAAATTAAGCGCATGGTGCAGGAAAACGGAGAGTTTTTTAAGCGCGCGGAGGTTTGCGTTTCCTACAGCGGAACGGAATTTTCATATTTTGATGAAGTGAAATTTGAAAAGATAATAAAGTCACTTTTCGGAAAACGGTGCGATTTTAAAAGGCAAAAGTTTCTTACGCGGAATCAGCTGTTTCACAGCCTTGAAAAGGATGAGCGTATCTGCAAAATCGTCCGGAAAAGTCTGCGCAGCGGTGAAAGCGTGAACTCGCGCGGCGATGTGATTATATACGGTGACGTGAACCCCGGAGCAACGGTTGAAGCAACGGGTAACATAACTGTTATCGGAGCGCTCCGCGGAACTGCGCAGATAAATGGCAGAGGGCGTGTGTTCGCCGTCATGATGGAACCCACGCAGATAAGAATAGGAAATGTATATTCCTACAGCAAAAAGGGCGAAAATGTCGGCACAGCTGTTGCGATAGCGGAAAAGGGCGAAATAATCTTGCAGTGTTTATAAAAATCGGTATGGACTATTGGCAAATTGTGTGATACAATTATTCCCATGAGGTGAGAATGAATGAGTGAGGTTATAGTTATTACAAGCGGCAAGGGCGGCGTCGGAAAAACAACAACAACAGCAAATATCGGGGCGGCGCTTGCAATGGCAGGAAAAAAGGTTCTTATGATAGATACTGATATAGGACTGAGAAATCTTGATGTCATTATGGGGCTGGAGAACAGAATAGTATACGATCTTGTGGATGTTGTTGAAAACCGATGCGAATATTTTAAGGCGCTCGTCAGGGACAAGCGTTTTGACAATTTGTTTTTAATGCCGGCGGCGCAGTCGCGCGATAAAAGCTCTGTGACAACCACACAGATGAAGCACCTTATAAAACAGATTGACGGCAGTTTTGATTACATACTCATTGATTGCCCGGCAGGAATTGAACAGGGGTTTGAAAATGCGGTTGCCGCTGCAAAAAAAGCAATAGTGGTTGCCATGCCGGAAGTTTCAAGTGTGCGCGATGCGGACAGAATTATCGGACTTTTGGAAAAGCATGAAATCAGGGATATTCGCCTTGTTGTCAATAAAGTGCGCCCGAAAATGGTGGAAAGCGGAAGCATGCTCGGAATTGAGGACATGCTTGATATTCTGGCAATTGACCTTCTCGGTGTTATCCCGGATGATGAAGATATAATAATTGCCGCAAATAAGGGCGAATTTGTTGCTGCGGACACGCGCTCCCGTGCAGGACAGGCATACAGAAACATTGCGTCAAGGCTTAACGGAAATAAAGTTGAGCTGATGAACATGAAGCAGTCGTTTCTTCAGAAGCTTTTCGGAAAAAGGATAGGGGTGCGGTCATGAAATTTTTCTTTCTGAACGTAAGGCAGCCGTCAAAGCTTGCGGCAAAAAGGCGGCTCAGTGCAGTCATCAGCAATGACCGGGTTAATGTATCCCAGGGAAAAACAATTGAGAAGATAAAAAAGGAAGTTGCGGCGGTCTTAAGCAAATATACGCCCGATAATGAAGCAGCCGGAAATATTTCCGTAACGAGAGCTTCGGGCGGAGAATGTCTTTTGGCGGCAAAAATACGGCTGAAAACAACCCAGTAATCAAAGGAGAAAATTTATGAATATAGCGTTAATAGCTCATGATAAGAAAAAAGAACTGATGGTTCAGTTTTGTATAGCGTATAAGGGAATTTTGTCAAAACATAACCTTTGTGCAACGGGAACAACCGGGGGCCTGATCATTGAGGCAACCGGACTGGATGTGCAGCGCTTTTTGTCCGGACCGCAGGGCGGTGACCAGCAGATAGGCGCGCATATTGCATATGATGAAATCGATCTTGTGCTGTTTTTCCGCGATCCGCTCACAGCACAGCCGCATGAGCCGGATGTCAGCGCACTTTTCAGATTGTGCGATGTTCATAACATTCCGCTTGCAACAAATGTTGCAACAGCGGAAGTCCTGATTCACGGACTGGAACGCGGTGACCTTGACTGGCGCGATATTGTTAATCCGAAGCACGGAAAAATTCTGTAAAAGTGAATAAATGCCAATGAATAAGTTTGATAGCGATAATGCCGAAATCGGCAGAAGAATAAAAGAGATTCGGCTTAAAAGGCATATGACGCAGGAGCTTTTATCGGAAAAGGCAGGCATTTGCAATCCTCAGCAGATAAGCAATATCGAGAGAGGGCTATCAGGTGTGTCTGTTGCAAAACTGAAAGATCTTTGTACTGCGCTTGATATCGATGCGGATTATATTTTGTTCGGAGTATCTGTCCGCAGCGCCGGAAGCATTCTTGATAAATACATTGAAGAAATGACGAATGAGCAGCTTGCAAATCTTTTGGAAATAGTAAAGATGTATGCAAAAACCTGTGGAATCACTGAAAATTAAGTATATGAAAACGTCTGCAGCAAAATGAAATCACATTTTGCTGCAGACGTTTATTTTGAATATTTGCCTTGACAACCATGCGCCGCGGTATTATAATGTTTGATAATTAATTATTAGGGTCAGGGTGAAGACTTTATGAACGGAAAAATCAAGTCGGCTTTTAAATGTGCATTTCCGTACACAATACCGATTTTTGCGGGATTTTGGTTTTTGGGAATGACTTACGGCATTTACATGAATGTGTCGGGATTCAGCTTTTGGTATCCGATGCTTATGAGCATGACGATTTTTGCCGGTTCGATGGAGTTTGTCACGGTGAGTATGCTTTTGGGAGCGTTCAATCCGCTGCAGGCATTTGCAATGACGCTTATGATTAACGCGCGGCATTTGTTTTACGGCATTTCCATGCTTGATAAATTCAAAAACACCGGAAGAAAAAAACCGTATCTGATTTTCGGAATGTGCGATGAAAGCTTCTCAATAAACTGCTCGGCGGATATTCCGCAGGGTATCGACAAAGGGTGGTTTATGTTTTTCGTGACGCTGCTGAATCAGATTTACTGGGTTTCGGGGTCAACGCTCGGCGGTGTGCTCGGCTCTGTTATTCATTTTAACACAAAGGGACTGGATTTTGTGATGACGGCGATGTTCGTTGTTATATTCATGGAGCAGTGGCTGAAAGAGGAGAAGCATACAAGCGCATTGTTCGGACTTGGCGTGTCGCTTCTGTGCCTGCTGATTTTCGGGGCGGATAATTTTATCATTCCGTCAATGCTTGCAATCCTCGGAGTTCTGACGGTTCTGCGCCCGAAAGCAGAAAAAGGCGGTGCGGCAAAATGAGCTTATCGCAAAAAATAATTACTGTTGCGTTGGTTGTGCTCGGAACAATGCTGACAAGATTTCTGCCCTTTATTATGTTCCCGGCGGACAAACCCACGCCGAAGTATATTCAATACCTCGGAAAGGTGCTGCCGTCCGCGGTATTCGGGATGCTTGTCATATATTGCCTGAAAAACGTGAGCATTTTCACGGGTTCTCATGGGTTGCCGGAGCTTATCTCCGTTGCGGCGGTAATCGGTCTGCACGTTTGGAAAAGGCAAATGCTTTTGTCAATCGGCGGCGGAACAATTCTTTACATGCTTTTGGTTCAGTTTGTTTTTAAGTAAAAAAGGGGATGTTAAAAAACTCCGGAACGCAAGAAAAGAAGAAAAAGCAGATATTACAGGCAGTACAGCTATTGTAATTCGCTTTTATTAAAGGTAAAAAAATCAAAAATTTGATTTTTCAAAGAATCACTTCTTTTCTTGCTATCAACAAACTTCGCCCTCGGCGTACCTATGTACGCTATCGGGTAACCCAAAGCTAACGCTTTGGCTCAGTTTGTTAATTCCAAAGCTTTTTTCCTATCCCCTTGAAAAAGCGAAGACTGTTTAAAAAGTCAATTGACTTTTTAAACAGTCCCTTTTTTACTTATCTTATATGTCTTTCTCTTTGGAGAAAAGTGCTCCGATAAACATAATAACCGCAAATACGATAAGGTAGTATATAACAGCCTTTCCGTGTGCATAGCATGCGGCAAATACCATGAATGCCGATGAAAGGCATGCAATCAGCGGCATAACTATATGCCTGAACGGGTTTTCTCCCTTTGCCGCAAAGATAAACTTTACAAAAATCGGAATGTAAAGCGCATACAGTGTTACAATCGGAAGCTCAGAGCTGTCAAAGCAGAAAACTCCGAAGATCGGTGTTTCGAGAAGATTAGCGCCGTAGAAATAGAACAGCCACATTGAGCAAATCAACAGTCCGACAACGGAGGACGATGTCGGCATATTCGTCACCTTATCAACCTGCGCAAAAATATGAGGAGCAGGCCCGCGGCGGCGAACAGCTATCGAGTACATTCCGCGTGTGCAGCCGAGCATAAGACCGTTAAGCGTACCGAGACATGATACAACAATAAATGCCATGAGAGCCGCGCCGATTGTTTTTCCGAAAATTCCGTTAAACGCCATCTGAACCCCGACAGGTCCGAGATCCATCAGTGTCTTTGTTTTAACTGCGCCGGCAAGTCCGATATAATAGAAAACATATACCGAAATTATGACAAGCGAACCGACCGTGAGCGCTATCGGAAGATTGCGCTTTGCGTTTTTCAGCTCGGCATTTATGCTTGTTGCAACAATCCAACCCTCATATGCGAAAGCGCTTGCAACAACTGCTGTGAAAAGTGCTTGTCCGGAATTTGCGATAGGTTTAACGGCTGACGAAAAGTTTTGAACAATAAGACCGTTTGACGTGCCGGCAATTGTTCCGACAACTGCCATTAAAAGCAAGGGAATAAGTTTTATAACAGTTGCCGAAACCTGAACCTTGCCGGCAACTACAGGGGAAAGCGCATTGACCGCATAGCTTGCAATAAGGTAAAAACAGGCAAGCGTCATGCAGGTGCCGCCGGTGATTTCCTTAGACCCGAAAAGCACCATTGTGTACCTTGCGCTGAGCCATGCCAATGCCGATGTCAGCGTGGGATAAAGAACGGTTGTCATAAACCATCCGATATAATATGCATACTTGCTGCCGACTGTTGCTTCCGCATAGTCGACAATTCCGTTCACCTTTTCGTATTTGCCCGCCATGATTGAAAACGTGATGGCACATGCAAGCATTATGATTCCGCCGATTATCCATGCCATAATACCGAGCTTCATATCTCCGCCGGTTGTCTTATGTATGGTTTCAGCCTTGAAAAACACACCGCTTCCGATAACGATTCCGACAACCATTGCAATCGCTGTCAGCAAACCATACTTCTTTTTTAGTTCACTCATTAAACAGTTACCACTCTTTCCAAAAAAATAAGCACATTTTTTTTGACTGTGCCTTGAAAAACTTTATTATATTTTATCATGAATGGCAAATATTATCAAGGGTTTTTTAAAAAAATGCAGAAAAAATATAAATTAATAAAAAAACTGTTGCAATTCATTCTGAAATGTGATACAGTATTACAGTCAAAGCGGTCCGCTGCATTTCTTTCGTACGAACGCTTGTATTATACCGCATTTATGCGGGCATGAAAGGAGAGCTTCCGGTGGATATTTTAAAGGCAATAACACAGGAACAAATCAGAACGGATCTTCCCAAGCTTGAAATCGGCGATTATGTAAAGCTGTATGTAAAGGTAAAGGAAGGCTCTAAGGAAAGACTTCAGATGTTTGAGGGTACTGTAATTTCCAAAAAACACGGCGGTATTCAGGAATCGTTTACCGTAAGGCGTCTTTCGTACGGCGTTGGGGTTGAAAGAACGTTCCCCGTTAACTCGCCGAGTCTGGATCATATCGAGGTTGTAAGACACGGTAAGGTCAGACGTGCAAAGCTGTATTATCTGCGTGACAGAGTCGGCAAAGCAGCAAAAGTTAAGGAAAGACTGTAGTCGTAAGAAGGGAAGCTGTCACGCAGGCAGTTTCCCCTTTTTATTTGCGGAAAGGACGGAAGTAAAATGAACGAAGAAAATAACGGCGGCCCTATTGAAACAAAGGCATATGACACCGAAACAATGGAAAAGATTGTGAAAGCCGCAAAAAGAAACGGCGCAAGGAAAGAAATATTTGAGTGGATTCAGGCAATTGTCATCGCCGTTGTGCTGGCGCTTGTTATCCGCAGTTTTATTTTCACGGTTGTGCGCGTGGACGGTGAGTCGATGGAGCCGACGCTTCAGAATAACGACAGAATGATTGTCTGGCGCCTAGGATATGAGCCGAAGCAGGGCGATATAATAATTTTTAATCCTCCGGGTTATCCTAAGAATATTTACTGGGTTAAGAGAGTTATTGCGCTCGGCGGGCAGCACGTTGAAATTGATTACGCTTCAAATTCCGTTTATGTTGACGGAGAAAAGCTTGATGAAACATATCTCGGTGAAGAAATGATGCCGCAGACAACATTACCCGAGGTTGACGTTCCGGAGGGCAGCATATTTGTGATGGGTGACAACAGAAATCACAGCACTGACGGGCGCGTTATAGGTCCGGTTGAGAAAAGCCGGGTTGTCGGCAGAGCGGTATGGCGCTTCTGGCCTTTTAACAACATGAGTATTTTTAACAGAAAATAAGAAAATGGTGAAATGATGGATATACAGTGGTTCCCGGGGCATATGGCAAAAACGCGCAGACTTATATCCGAAAATATAAGGCTGTGCGACTGCGCGGTTGAAATTGTTGACGCGCGCTGCCCTCAGAGCAGCCGAAATCCCGAACTGCCGCGGCTTGTCGGCGGAAAAAAGGTGCTTGTCGTTGTAAATAAAAGCGACATTGCCGACCCGAACGAAACACAGAAATGGATAAAACGTTTCGAACGCGAGGGAACGGCGGCGGTGAGCGTGTGTTGCAATGATGCAAAGGGTGTGCAGAAAATTCTTGAGGCGATAAGAGAGATGCTGAAAGAAAAAATTGAGCGCGACCGTGCGCGCGGCCTTGTGAACAAGCCTATCCGCACAATGGTATGCGGTATTCCCAATGTCGGCAAATCTTCTTTTATTAATAAGCTTTACGGAAAGAACGCAGCCGTCAAAGGTGACAGACCCGGTGTGACGCGCGGAAAACAGTGGATAACGCTCAAAAACGGAATGGAATTTCTCGACACGCCCGGAATATTGTGGCCGAAATTTGATGATAAGGAAGCAGCGCTGCGCCTTGCTTATACAGGTGCGGTCAAGGACGATATTCTTGATACGGAAGAGCTTTGCGCGCATTTATGCGAGTTCCTTGCAAAAAATTATAAAAGCAAGCTTGAGGAAAGATACAAGCTTGAGCTGGCTGATGAATATACCGGCTTTGAGCTGCTGGAGGCAATTTGCCGCAAACGCGGATTTATTGTCAAGGGCGGCGCGGCTGACACTCTGCGCGGGGCAAGCGTTGTGCTTGATGAATTCCGCGGAGGAAAGCTTGGCAGAATCACGCTTGAAAAAGCGTTTTAAAACGGAGAAATAAGATGAAAGAAAATGAAATTGTGCGTCTGAATGAGATGTGGACGATTGAAAACGGATTGTTCGAACACGGCTTCGGAACAATTGCCGGAGTTGATGAAGCAGGGCGCGGTCCGCTTGCCGGCGATGTGTACGCCGCGGCTGTTATTCTGCCGCGCGGTATCTGCATAGAGGGATTGAACGATTCAAAAAAACTTAAGGAAAAAAAGCGCGAAAAGCTGTATGACGAAATATGCGGATGTGCGGTTTCGTATGCTGTGGCAACGGCAAGCGTTGCGGAGATCGATGAAATAAACATTAGAAATGCAACTTATCTGGCAATGAACCGTGCACTTTCCGCACTCTCCGTGCCGCCTGAATATGTCATTGTGGACGGCGACTGCATCACAAACTGCGCTTTTCCGCATGAGTGCGTTATAAAGGGTGATGCAAAAAGCGCAAGCATTGCCGCCGCTTCAATACTTGCAAAGGTATCGCGTGACAGGAAAATGATTGAGCTTGACGGAAAATATCCCGAATACGGCTTTGCAAAGCACAAGGGATACGGAACAAAAGTACATATCGCAGCATTAAAGGAGCACGGCGCCTGTGAAATTCATCGGAAAACATTTATCAAAAAATTTGTCTGACGGTGCAATGCGCAGCCGCGGAAACCTCGGCGAAGATGAAGCTGTGCGTGTGCTGAAAAAGATGAAATATAAAATTATTGAGCGGAATTTTTACGCAAGAAGCGGAGAAATAGATATAATTGCGCGCGACGGGGAATATATTTGTTTTGTTGAGGTTCGTTTGAGAAAGACAAACAGCCTTGCCGCCCCGGCTGAAACAATTGATTTTCGGAAACGGCGGAAAATTATGAAAACAGCGGAGCTTTATGCGCAGCAAAATAAACTTTTTGATGAACCGCTGCGCTTTGACGCAGTTCTGATAAATGCCGATGAAATCGGCGGAAAACTCGTAAATATTAAAACCGAGGTGATTAAAAATGCCTTTGAGGCTGAATCTTTTTGACTGTCACTGCGATTCGGTTACGGCAGGAAAGCTGCTTACGGGAGACGGACACCTGAAGATTGCCGATGCAAAGCAGTTCGGCAAATATCTTCAGGTGTTTGCAATTTGCCACGAAAATGAATATGCGTATTCTCATGCAAGGCACTATATAAGAAAATATCACCGCCTTATGCGTGTTCTCGGAATGACGGAGGTGCTCAGCCGTGAACAGCTGACGGCGCCCCGCGGTGCGATTCTTGCGCTTGAGGGAGCGGACGCATTCTGCGGAAATCTTGCAGCCGTCCGCCGTTTTTATGATATGGGAGTGCGGCTTGTGACGATTACATGGAATAACAACAACGCCGCAGGGGAATCAATAATGTCTCCGCAAGGCGGAGGACTTACGGATTTCGGCAGACGGCTTGTGAGGGAATGTGAGCGGCTCGGAATAGTTGTTGACTTGTCGCACCTGAGTGATAAGGGATTTTACGATGTGTGCGAAATTGCCGAAAAGCCGTTTGTTTGCAGCCACTCGGATTCGCGGGCGGTAAACGGCGCATTTGTACGCAATATAACGGACGGGCAGTTTGCGGAAATAATAAGGCACGGCGGAGCTGCCGGGATAAATTTCTGTGTTGATTTCCTCGGCGGAGACAAGGGAATGGGCGCGGTGCTTTCGCATATTGAACACTTTTTGTCACTCGGAGGAGAAAAAAACGTCGGACTGGGCAGTGATTTTGACGGAATCCCATGCCTGCCGCACAGCTGCTGCGGTGTGGATTATGCCGCCGATATTGCGGAGGAAATGCTGAAAAGTAATTACAAAGAGGAGCTTGTCCGCGATATTTTGTACGGGAATTTTCTGCGGATATTTAAACAAATTTTTAAATAATCGTAAACTTAGAACTTTTAGGTCAAATTTTGCTTGCAATTATCCCAAACGGTGGTATAATAAGATAGATAAGAAAAGGACTTTTAAAAAAAGATTTTTTTATGAGGTGATTCACAATGACGATGAACAAGAAAACTATTGAGGACATTGACGTTTCCGGAAAGCGCGTTTTGGTGCGCTGCGATTTCAACGTACCGCTTGACGCTGACGGAAATATAACGGATGAAAACAGAATTGTGGGTGCAATGCCTACTATCAAATACCTTGTTGACAAGGGTGCAAAGGTTATCCTTTGTTCACATATGGGCAAGCCGAAGGGCGAGCCGAAAAAAGAATTTTCGCTCGCACCCGTTGCAAAAAGGCTTTCCGAAAAGCTCGGCAAAGAAGTTGTTTTTGCGGCTGATGACAATGTTGTCGGCGAAAATGCGAAAAAGGCTGTTGCAGAGATGAAAGACGGCGATGTTGTTCTTCTTGAAAACACACGCTTCAGAGCGGAAGAAACAAAAAATGTTGAAGCATTCAGCAAGGAGCTTGCTTCCCTTGCGGATATATTCGTAAACGACGCATTCGGAACAGCTCATCGTGCGCACTGCTCAACGGTCGGCGTTGCAAGCTATCTTCCGGCGGTTTGCGGCTACCTTATTCAGAAAGAAATCAAGTTCCTCGGAAATGCTGTCAACAATCCGGTTCGTCCGCTTGTTGCAATTCTCGGCGGAAGCAAGGTTTCAAGCAAAATCAGTGTTATAGAAAACCTCCTCGATAAGGTTGACACGCTTATTATCGGCGGCGGCATGGCTTACACCTTCATGGCTGCAAAGGGTTATGAGGTTGGTGATTCACTTCTTGAAGCCGATTATATTGACTATGCAAAGGAAATGATGGCAAAGGCAGGCTCAAAGCTGCTTCTTCCCATTGACACAGTTGTTGCGCGTGAGTTCAGCAACGATGCGGAAAGCAAAATTGTCGGCGAGGGTCAGATTGAAAAAGGCTGGGAAGGTCTTGATATCGGACCTAAAACGGTTGAGCTTTTCTCCGACGCTATCAGAAAAGCAAAGACGGTTGTATGGAACGGACCGATGGGCGTGTTCGAAATGCCGAATTTTGCAAAGGGAACAAATGCAATTGCAAAGGTTCTTGCTGAAATTGACGCAACAACGGTTATCGGCGGCGGTGACAGCGTTGCGGCTGTAAATCAGGCAGGTCTCGGCGATAAGATGACGCATATTTCAACCGGCGGCGGCGCAAGCCTTGAATTCCTTGAGGGCAAGGAGCTTCCCGGTATTGCGGCGCTTCAGGACAAATAATCGGTTGTATAATTAATAAATTAATATTTTGCGGAAAGATTGGAGATTTACGATTATGAGAAAGATTCTTGCTGCCGGCAACTGGAAGATGAACAACACACCTTCTCAGGCTGCCGCAATGATAAATGAACTTAAGGAAAAAACTGCGGGCTGCAAAAATGATGTTCTTATCTGCCCGACGTTTGTGTGCCTGCCCGATGCAATTAAGGCTGCTGAGGGGAGCAATATTAAAATAGGCGCTCAGAATATGCATTTTGAAGATAAGGGCGCTTTCACAGGCGAAGTAAGTGCGGCTATGCTTAAGGAGCTTGGTGTTGAATATGTTATAATCGGTCACAGTGAAAGAAGAGAATACTTTGCGGAAACCGATGATACTGTTAACGCAAAAATTATTCAGGCGCTCAAGTATGACCTTATTCCCGTTGTTTGCTGCGGTGAGTCGCTTAAACAGCGTGAGGACGGAATCACATTTGATTTTATCCGCAGTCAGATAAAAATTGCTTTCCGCGGAATTTCCAAAGAGGACGCTGTTAAAATCGTTGTTGCTTACGAGCCTATCTGGGCAATCGGCACGGGCAAGGTTGCAACAAGTGAACAGGCAAACGAAGTTTGCGGCGATATCCGCAAATGCCTGGAGGGTATCTATGATAAGGAAACTGCCGATTCAATCCGTATCCTTTACGGCGGCAGCGTAAATAAGGCGTGTGCTGCGGAGCTGTTCGCAATGAGCGATATTGACGGCGGTCTTGTAGGCGGCGCAAGCCTCAAACCCGATGATTTTTCAATTATCTGCAATGCCTGAGAAACAAACCTTCGGGGCTGTAAAAATATTTTTACAGCCCCGTTTTTGAGACTGCGCATATGTCGCAATTTTACCACAAAGAAAGGAGTTGAGCCTGATGGCTTCAACAAATAAAAAGCTTGTAATGCTTATGATTCTCGACGGATACGGATACAGTGCAAACACTGAAGGAAACGCTATATATGCGGCTAAAACCCCCGTTATGGATAAGCTGCTTGAAAAATATCCGCACACGCTCATTAATGCAAGCGGACTTGACGTAGGACTTCCGAACGGTCAGATGGGTAACAGCGAGGTCGGGCATACGAATATCGGTGCCGGCAGAATAGTATATCAGGAGCTTACGAGAATAACAAAGGCAATAGGAGACGGAGATTTCTTTGAAAACGATGCGTTTTTAAAGGCTGTTGAGAACTGCAAAAAGCACGGCAGTGCGCTTCATATTTACGGACTTTTGTCAGACGGCGGCGTACATAGCCATATAACACATATGTTTGCGCTTCTGGAGCTTGCTAAGCGCAGCGGACTTACAAAGGTGTTTGTTCACGGATTTATGGACGGCCGTGACGTTTCCCCCACAAGCGGAATTGAATATGTTAAGCAGCTTGAAGAAAAAATGAAAGAGCTTGGAGTAGGAAAAATCGGCACTCTTTCCGGCAGATACTATGCAATGGATCGTGACAATCGCTGGGAGCGCGTTGAAAAGGCATATGCCGCGCTTGTTTACGGCGAGGGCGTTAAGGAAAAATCCGCGGTTGAGGCAATTCAGAAATCATACGATGCCGGTGTTACCGATGAATTCGTCGTTCCGACTGTTATTGCGGACGATGCAAAAATCTCGGAAAATGACAGCGTTATCTGCTTCAATTTCCGCCCGGACCGCGCACGCGAAATTACGCGCACATTTGTTGACGGAGATTTTGAAGGCTTCAAGCGCAAAAACGGATTTTTCCCTGTTCACTATGTATGCATGACGCAGTATGATGCAAAAATGCCGAATGTTGATGTTGCATTTAAACCTGAAGAACTTAAAAACACGTTCGGAGAATATATTTCAAATAAAGGGCTCAGCCAGCTCAGAATTGCCGAAACGGAGAAATACGCCCATGTGACCTTCTTCTTTAACGGCGGAGTTGAAGCTCCTTATGAAAACGAGGATCGTGCACTTATTCCGTCACCCAAGGTTGCAACATATGACCTTAAGCCTGAAATGAGCGCTTACGAGGTTACGGATGAGGTTCTCAAGCGCATTAACAGCGGAAAATATGACGCGATCATTCTCAACTATGCAAACTGCGATATGGTCGGTCACACAGGCGTGTTTGACTGCGCGGTAAAAGCAGTTGAAACGGTTGACGAATGTATGGGCAAGGTTATTGACGCGGTGCTTGCTCAGGGTGGAACGGTGTGCGTAACCGCAGATCACGGAAATGCTGACCAGATGATTGACCCCGTAACGCATGATGTGTTTACGGCGCATACGACTAATCCGGTGCCTTTCATTGTTGCAGGCACTGACTGCGAGCTTCGCAGCGGCGGCAGACTTGCGGATATTGCTCCGACAATGCTCGAGCTTATGAAGCTTGAAAAGCCGGCTGAAATGACGGGTGAAAGCCTGATTAAATAAAAAGGACAGAAGTTAAATGGATAATCGCCCTATCGGAGTGTTTGACAGCGGACTCGGCGGACTTACAACCGTAAGACAGGTAATGCAGGTTATGCCCGGAGAAGATATAATCTATTTTGGAGATACCGGCAGAGTGCCGTACGGAAACCGCAGCCGCGAAACGATAATCCGTTATACAAAAGAAGATATTGAATTTTTGCTTAAGCACGATATAAAGCTGATAATAGCTGCCTGCGGAACGGCGAGCAGTGTTGCCCTGCCGGCTCTTACAGGAAATTACGATATAAAAATAATGGGCGTTTTGGAAAGCGCCTGCCATGAAGCGCTGCGGCTCACAAAAAACAGCCGCATCGGCGTAATCGGCACATCTGTAACAGTCAAAAGCGGAAAATACGGGGAAATAATTCATAGCATTTCACCGCAGACAAAGGTGTTCTCGAATGCCTGCCCGATGTTTGTTCCGCTCGTTGAAAACGGATATGCACAGAGCGAAGCAGCCCGCCTTATTGCCGCAGATTACCTTGAACCCCTGAAAGCGGAAGGCGTGGATACACTTATCATGGGATGCACACATTACCCCTTGCTTGAGGGTATTATTTCTGATATAATGGGAAGCGGAGTGAAGCTTGTCAGTCCGGGTGCAATGGCGGCGAAGAGCGCACGGGAATATCTGGAAGCACAAAATGCACTGTGTGAAAAGGCGGAGGGCGGTAAAAGCGAGTTTTATGTTTCGGACTCGGTTGAGAATTTTGTGGAGTTGGGGAGCATTTTTCTCGGCTGTCCGCTTAATACCAAGGTGCGCAGGACGGAGGCATTTTCCGAATGAAAAAGGATGTTTATATTTCAATTAAAGGCTCTCAGGAGCTTGACGGTGACAGTGACAGCCTTGAGATGACAACACAGGGCAGCTTTTACAATAAAAACGGAAAGTTTTATCTGAGTTATAACGAAGGTGAGCTTGCCGGACTTGAAAAGTGCCGCACCACGCTGAAAATCAGTCCTGACGGAACGGTCACAATGATGCGCCGCGGTCAGACTAACACGCACATGATTTTTGAAAAGGGTCAGTGTCATATCGGTCATTACGAAACGCCGTACGGTGATTTTACAATTACCGTAACCGCCAACGATGTGAGTGTTGCAATTGATGAAAACGGCGGCAATATTGACATTGACTATATTATGGATATAAATAATGTTGCACAGACGCATAACGGTATATCGCTGAATGTGCGTGTGTGACAGCGAAAGGACGGAAGATAATGGCAAACACGCTATATAAGAAAAAATCGGAAATATACAGCGCGGTGAAAGAGGCTGCACAGAAAGCTTACGAGGGAATAGAAATTCCCGATTTTGCCGTTGAAACCCCAAAAGATAAGGGTCACGGCGATTATGCCGTGAATATTGCCATGCTGCTCGCGCGCGCGGCGCACAGCGCTCCGCGCATGATAGCGGAAAAAATCACGGAAAATATTGACGGCAAAGCTCTCGGTGCGGAAAAAATCGAGATTGCCGGTCCGGGGTTTATTAACTTTTATCTTGATGAAAGTTATCTTTATAACACTCTTTCGGAAATAGAAGCAGAGGGCGAAAGCTACGGAAGCATTGATATAGCAAACGGAAAAAGCGTTGTGGTTGAGTTCGTCAGCGCCAATCCGACAGGTCCGATGCACATGGGGAACGCGCGCGGCGGAGCATTGGGTGACACACTTGCAAATGTGCTTTCTGCTGCCGGCTGGAAAGTAACAAAGGAATTTTATATCAACGATGCCGGCGCTCAGATTGACAAGTTCGGCAGAAGCCTTTCGGCACGTTATATTCAGCTCCTGCAAGGTGAGGACGCGGTTGAATTCCCCGAGGACGGCTATCAGGGCGATGATATAAAGGTTCATGCGCAGAATTATATAGATAACTTCGGAAGCGGTCTTTTGGAAAAAAGCGAGGAGGAGCGCAAGCAGGCGCTTATAGACTACGCGCTTCCGCTGAATATTGCCGCGCTGAAGAAAACGCTCGGTGAATACAGAATAAATTACGATGTATGGTTTTCGGAAAGCACACTGCATAACAGCGGCAAGGTTAAGGAAGCTGTTGAAAAGCTTAAGCAGTGCGGGATGACATATGAAAAAGACGGAGCGCTTTGGATAAAATCCTCGCAGTTCTGTGATGATAAAGAAAATGCAAAGGATGATGTGCTTGTTCGTGCAAACGGAATTCCGACATATTTTGCAGCAGATATAGCTTATCACATCAATAAGCTGCGTGACAGGAATTTTGACCTTGCGATTAACATTTGGGGTGCGGATCATCATGGGCATATTGCCAGAATGAAAGGTGCGATGGAGGCCGTCGGAATTGACGGTGCCCGATTGAAGGTGCTTATTATTCAGCTTGTGCGCCTTATGCGCGGAGGTGAAATTGCGCGCATGAGCAAGCGTACGGGAAAAATGATAACGCTTGCCGATCTGATAGAGGATATCGGAGTTGATGCAGCACGTTTCTTCTTTAATATGCGCGCGGCAGGCAGCCATATGGATTTCGATCTCGACCTCGCGGTGAGCCAGTCAAACGAAAACCCCGTGTTCTATGTTCAGTATGCTTATGCGAGAATTTGTTCGATTATTCGTATCCTGAAAGAGAACGGAACTGAAATTCCGAAAGCAGAAAATACCGATATGTCACTTCTTAATAAAAAAGAAGAGCTTGAGCTTTTGTATCAGCTGGCAAGGCTGCCCGAAGAAATCCGCTCAGCTGCCGAAAGCTTTGAACCAAGCAATCTGACAAGATATGTAATAGATGTCGCATCGCATTTCCATTCATTCTATAATGCCTGCCGTGTGCGTGACGAGGAAGAAAAGCTTATGCATGCAAGGCTGCTGCTTATTGAAAGTACGCGTGTTGTAATCGGAAATGTACTCAGGCTGCTCGGAGTAAACGCCCCGGAAAAAATGTGAGAGCGATATCGCCGATGTTGAAAGGAGAGTGCCAAAGTGGCTTATAAATTTAAAAACAGACTGTTTGCGCTGCTGACGGCAGCGGCGATGATTCTGTGCGCACCTTCCGTATTTGCGGAGGAACAGACAACATCTCCGCCGCAGGCAGCTGACAGTGCTCAGCCGGCGGAAGATCCGATGGAAAAGGTTGAAGCTTATTCCAACTATATGCAGAAAAGCATGATTAAGGCATATGCTCATACAATTGCCGATAATTTTTACTATGGAATTACTGATGAAGAACTGCTTTTTTCGGTTATCTGTGATACTATAGACAACGGAGGCTTTGACGTTAATTCTGCGGTTAAAGCAATGATTAATCGCTTGGACGATAAACACGCAGTGTTTTATACTCCCGATGAATACAAGGCAATGACGGAGGATATTTCCGGTGAATTTTCGGGAATAGGCGTTGTAATAACGCAGAATGATAACGGCGTTGCTGTGCTGTCTGTATATGATGGTTCACCGTCTGCAAGGGCAGGAATCGCCGAGGGTGATTATATCATAGGCGTGAACGGAACATCAACAGAGGGAATGACAACGGCTGATGTCCGCAGTCTTGTTGTGGGTGAAACGGGGAGCGATGTTGAAATTGAGCTGCGAAGAGGAGATACAACCTTTAAAACGGTTTGCACACGTGCTCCCGTAGCCGTTAAGCACACGGAAACGAAAATGCTCGGTGATGATACAGGCTATTTAAAGCTTACCGAGTTTTCAAAAAATTCGCCCGATGAGGTTCAGGCTTATGTTGACGAACTGCAGAAAAACAAGATAAAGAAGCTTGTGCTTGATCTGCGCAACAATCCCGGCGGCGATCTTGATGCAGCGCTGGCAATTGCAAATATATTTATAAGCGCGGGCAAACTCGGCGAGCTGCGATACAAGGATTCGGAAAAGAACAAATTTGTGTATTCAACCAATTATAATGCTCCGAAGCTGAATATTGTGGTTTTGGTTAATGAGAACAGCGCGTCGGCAAGCGAATTTCTTTCAATGGCATTTCAGGGAAGAGGAGCTGCCAAAATACTTGGCACAAAGACGTACGGAAAGGGAAGTATGCAGGTTTTGTCGCGTCTTCTGACAGGCGCCGGAATGAAGTACACCTTCGGTGAGTTTTATTCAATAAAGGGTGAACGTGTGAATACAATCGGGATAACACCTGACATTGAAGTGGAAAACGATTCGGTAAAAATTGATGAAAGCACATTTGAAAAAATTGATTTTGATAAGGTGGAAGAGGGTGCGTCCGGAGGAAAAATGACGCTGGCGCTTGAGCAGCGGCTGAATGCACTCGGGTTTTTTGACGAAGAACCCGACGAAATCTTTAATGAAGATACGGCGGCGGCAGTCCGCAGTATGCAGCTGCGTCTCGGGTATGATGCAAGCGGTGTACCGGGATTTTATGAGTATCTGTATTTGAACGATATATCGTATGATTTTTATAAAACGAATGATAATCAATTGGCAAAGGCTACGGAATATTTGAAGAATTTGAAATGATTGAGCGAATAAATATTTTATATGGATTTTTGAAAAACGGAGAATGTGTTAAAGCAAAGGAAATGATTGACGACATTTACAGCAAGCTGAGCATAAAAAGCTATGCTGAGTCGTACACGATTGTTCTCTTTGTTGAAGCGGTGCGGAAAATGAACAGAGAAATCCGCGGATTTTTCTATGATGAGATAGAACTGATACAGAAAATGACGGATTCCGCACCAAGTGTTGTGGCAGAAGAGGTTACGCGTGACATCTGCGCGCGTATGAAAACATCCAGAGTGCACTCAGATGAAGCAATGCTGAAAAAGGCTGTCGGATTTATTGAGAAAAACTATGGTGACCCTCAGCTGAGCGCAGCAATGGTGGCAGATATAACCGGCATACCTCAGCCGAGATTAACGGAGCTTTTCAATAAGGGCTGCGGCATCGGAATAGGCAGGTACATTAACAGGTTCAGGGTAAATGTTACCATGCCGCTGCTTCTTGATGAGGATTTCACGGTAAACGAAATTGCCGAAAAAGCCGGTTTCGGAACAGTGCAGGCATATATGCGCGCTTTCAAGAAAATGTATCGCGTAACTCCCGGAAGATACCGCGAAATGATGTCAAGCCGGGACTGATTTTCCGACCTAAGGAAATTATTGTTCCTTTAAAACTTCATGTTAATGTAGTATAATTGGGGTAAAGAGGTGGTTGCTGTGAGGTTTGAAAAATTAAAGCCGAATAAAATCAAAGTGGTTATTGCAAGCGAAGATTTGGAAAAGTGGGGCGTCAGCGCCGACGCAGTTGCCAAAAATCTTCCCGAAACCCGCGAAATGTTTATTTCGCTGCTCAAGCAGGCGGAGGAGGAGACAGGTTTTTCGTGTAAAAACTCGCGCCTTGTCATAGAATCTGCAATGAACAGCCGTGATAATGACATAACGCTTTTTGTGACAAAGGTTGACAGTGAGGAGGAAAAGGCGCTGTTTGATAAAATATCTTCAGTGAAAGGCTCCGAGCTTTTTTCGCGGAGAACAGCTCAAAACCGAAAAAAACGCATGATGACGGAGCTTGATAATTTTGAAGATGTTATAACCATGTGTCATGCACTAAGCTCATATTTCGGAGGAACGCTTTATTCATATAAGAATAAATACTACATGGTAACCGATGATCGCGCCATCGCTGCCGCATCGGAATTCGGGAAAACAGTTTCTCCGGGAGCTGCTGTCATGATTGAGGAGCACGGCTCGCTTGTGGCGGAAAAGAATGCATTTCCCGTTATCAGAAGTAAATTTCATTCATAAATTAAATAAATAAAAGCAAGCAGTGTTTTCGCTGTTTCTGCTGCCATTTGGCGGTCTGAAGCGGAGAAAACACTGCCTTTGTTATACCTGCATGTTCCGGGAGAGATGTTGAGCGGAATTTTAACAAACATATTTTTAAAGAGGTTTATCAATAAAATATTTCTGTGAATGACCGAAGCGCTTTTTGAAATGCTTTGAAAACGCATAAATATCGGTATATCCGACCATTGCAGCTACCGTGGTGACATTATAGTGCTGATTATTGATAATTCCCATTGCCTTATTCATCCGTATTTCCATGAGTGAGTCACGGATTGTCTGCCCGGTTTCAGCCTTAAAAAGCGTTGACAGGTAATTGGGATTCAGTCCGAGAACATCCGCCATCTCGTGAACGCGCACAGCCTGCGAGTAATATGTGGAGAGATAGTCCTTAACAAATTTAATGTAACTGCCGGGATAAGGCTTTGTGAAAATCTGAGAAAATATCATAAACAGCTTGCCGGCAAGGAAATCTGCTTCCATGTTGGGGTAATTGCGGCATGAAAGCAAGTCCTCAAAATATGAGTAGTCAATGCTGATAATCGGACTTTTCAGCTGGTCAAGCAGTTTTGCATATTCGCCGTTAAAACCAATTCAGGTGTATTCCCACGGATGTTCGTCATCAGCCCGGAAAAAGCTTTTTTTGACGGCGGAATGATAAACGCCTGACCGCTTTTAAGATTATATGTTTTTGATTCCGTTTCATATATTCCGCATCCCGAAACAATATACTGAATCCAGTAATTGTGGCGTATTTCAGGTCCGCATGAGTAACCCAAAGCACATCGTTCATAGCCAACGCTGAGCGGATTAAGATCCTTAAAATGTTTGTCCTGAAAAAATACCTCTTGAATCATCTTATCGCCTCTGTCCGATAGAAATATCATAGCATATATAGTTGCCGAAATCAATATAAAAACAGAAGCAATATGAAAAAACTACAAAAGTTTTAACGGTAAAGTAATGAATTTACAGCAATGGCTAATAAAACATATGAGAAAAATACATTTCCAAGCCATATGCAGTGTGGCATAATTATTGTATAAAAAATTATCCCGGAGTTAGTAAAATTATGTTAAAAATTAAAAAAATAATTTTAATTACGGAGAAACGGCAAATAGCTGCCCGTTCCTGCGGAGAAATGTACTGCAGCGGGGATGTTTGTGTGGAGATGCGCGGCGGCAAGGTAAATGTTCGCGGCGGATTATGATTCCATGCGCAGCTTTTGCAGACTTATGGCTGTTAATCCCCGGATTATGCAGAAACCCGTTTTCGGAGGAAACGACTGGTACTGCAATTACGGAAATAACAGCCGCGAAAGCATTCTGAAAATGACTGAAAGAATCGTTTCATGTGCGCCGAAAAACAATTCGTACAAACCATACATGGTGATTGATGACGGTTGGGAAATATGCCACAGGAAAAAAAGCGCAGACTGCCCCGAGTATAACGGCAGACCGTGGTGCGCGGCAAATTCACTTTTCGGTGATATGGGAGATATGGCATCGGAAATTTCGGTGCGCGGAGCAATTCCCGGTATATGGATAAGACCGCTTCTTACAATGGAACAGGTTGACGGCGGATGCGTTTTGCGCAGAAACGGATATTGCACAACGCTTGACCCCTCATCAGATAAAGCTTTGGCAATGGTTGAGGAGGATAAGCACAGGCTGCGCAAGTGGGGGTATAAACTTATAAAGCATGATTTTTCGACATATGATATTTTCGGCAAGTGGGTTTTTGAGATGAACGGCGGCACGGAAATATTGTTCCATGATAAAACACTGACCACCGCTGAGATTATCAAAAATCTTTACAAAGCCATTCGGAACGGGGCAGGAGAGGATACACTTATCATGGGATGCAACACGGTGAGCCATCTTTCCGTTGGGTTCTTTGATAGTCAAAGAACAGTTGATGATACGAGCGGTGTTGATTGGGAACGCACAAAAAAATACGGTGTGAATACGCTTGCATTTCGGATTGAGCAGCATAACGCATTTTATCTTGCGGATGCCGACTGCGTGGGAATAACAAAAAGCATTCCGTGGGATCTGAACTGCCAATGGCTGGATGTTCTGGCAAAAAGCGGAACGCCGCTGTTTGTTTCCGTTGCGGATGACGCATTTACACCTGAGATTAAAAAAGATATTGCCGCGGCATTTGAATATGCGGCAGCGGCTGAAAGTCCGTCTTTTCCGACAGACGCGGACAAATCGCAGACGCCGCGAATCTGGAAAAGCAGCTTCGGCACAGATACCTACTGCTGGGAGGAGAATCGCACGATATGAAAGAGCTTTTGAAAAAGACAGCCGACAAAATGATACAGATTAATAAAACGCAGGTAAAAGAGGAATGCCCGATAAGCATTATCGATATAGAAAAATGGGAATGGGCGCAGGGCATTGGTTTGTATGGCTTATACCAGTATCATAAAACGCTCGGAAAGTCAGAGTATATCGGTTTTCTTATTAATTGGTACAGAAGCAGGATAGCTGAGGACCTCATGGGTATATAACGAAATGCCGCGCACTGAGGACGGCGGATTGCAGCATATTACAACGGGCATTGAAAATGAAGGTCAGCTTTGGGCAGACACTCTTTTTATGACAAATCTGTTTCTGGCGCGCGCCGGCGTTCTTCTCGGAAATAATGAGTATAGATGATATATATTCCATAAGCGGCAGCGTGTTCGATAGAACAGAAGAAATATAAGCGGTGATATTATGAAAACAAGAAAAGAAGCGATAGATTATTGCTTGTCATTAAAAAATACTTATGAGGATTATCCGTTTCACGATTTTAACTGGACTGTAATGCGTCACAAGGACAATAAAAAGATGTTTGCTGCAATTTATGAGCATATGGGTTGCATTTGGATCAATGTTAAATGCGATCCGAACCTTACATATATGTGGAGAAGTTCTTATAAATCAGTTGTCCCGGCATATCATATGAACAAGTATCATTGGAATTCGATTATACTTGACGGAACGGTGCCTGATGATGATATTAAAAATATGATTGATGATAGCTTTGATTTAACAAAACCAAAAGCTATGAAAAAACAAATAAACTAACAAGAATAAGGAGGCAAAGATGATGGAAAGAGTATGTAATTTTCTGAAAGAAGCAAAAACATATTATTTGGCAACGGTTGACGGAGACAAACCGAAAGTTCGCCCTTTCGGAACAGCTCATATTTTTGAAGGCAAGCTCTATATTCAGACTGGTAAGAAAAAAGCTGTGTCGGAGCAGATAAAGAAAAATCCTAATGTTGAAATCTGTGCAATGAACGGTGAAGATTGGATCAGAGTGTCGGGCGAGCTTATTGAGGACGACCGCAGAGAGGCAAGAGTTTCAATGCTTGAAGCATATCCGGAACTTAAAGCTCTTTATAGTCCCGATGACGGAAACACGCAGGTGTTCTATTTCAAGAATGCAAAAGCAGTATTTTCGTCATTTACAAAACCGGAGGAAACGGTGGAGTTTTAATTAAACAGGTCAGGATGGGGCAATCCCTCATGACTTGCTGAGCGGCGATATATCAGCCGTAACGCCTGCGCAGTTCAATTATATCTCCGACAACGGAGCTGCTGTCTATAATCTGAGGTTTTCGGTCAATATTCGGCACAAAAAGAATTTTTCCGTCAAGCGGAAATATATTCCCTGTTGTATAGCTTTCGTTAAGCTGCACAATAACCGGCAAATCGGTGTTGGCAGGGGAGTGCTTTTTCATAATATAAAGATCCTCCGGCGATGCAAAATCGGAACCGGAACCGGAAAAAACAGCTCCGAAAAGCATTTCCCCAGAATCTTTGTATGAATATTTTATCACAGAGCTTGATTTTTCGGGAGGTTGTCCGTTGCGCAGAATATAAAGCGGAATATCGCTTTCATCTGCTGCGCAGGCAATGTTGCGCCCTGTCAGAATATAGTCAATGCTGACATTGAAAAATTCCGACATTTTTATCAGGGAAGAAATATCAGGCTCAAATTTCCCGTTTTCCCAGCCGGAAAGGGTTCCCTGCACAATATTAAGCTCTCTGCAAAGCTCTGTTTGCTTCATTCCGGCTCTTTTGCGAAGATGTTGAATCATATTCATAATTGTTTCACTTTCTGAAAAAAATGATTTCCTATATCTATTTTATAACAACTTAATTAATACAACAAGAATATTAATATCAATAAAAATGATATTTATACTTGACAAACCGAAGAATATGTAGTAAACTCTAAATATATCAAGTTTATTGATATTATGGTATTTTTTATCTAATTCAGATTACATTCTGCTCCGGCAGCATCGGTAAATAGTAAGCTCGCAAAATGATGAGGCGCGTTTTGCGGCGCTTTGGTGCGTTTACCGTAAAGCGGCATAAGGGCGGTAAATGTATATATTTATTCTTAAGGAGGAATTGTAAGCATGGCAAAAATTTTTAAGAGAGCGGCGATGGGTGCCGTTGCGGCGGTTATGCTGTCAGCCTCGCTTGCGTCTGCCACATCGGAAATGGACAACATGGTTTTCGCAGGCTACGACACAATTAAACCCTATTCACCTAACAAGATTTACAACGAGGTGATAGACGGAAAGTACACAAACAAGCAGGTTCTTGTTCCTGTTGTTCCGGAATGGAGATTTGAGGGTTATGAAACCGCATATCCTCATGCCGGTTACAGCGTTATGTACCTTGAGGGCAACAAGCAGAGCGGTATTGTTGCATACAACAATCTTTTCCCTCAGTGGGATACGCGCCGCAGTGACTACGAATGGGAAGTAAAGCGCCCGCACTACATCTGGGAAAGACAGCAGACGAAGATTAATAACAAAACATGGCAGTGGGATTTCGGCTGTGAGGATTACCGCGGTAATGCAAAGTTCAATATCCCGGATTCAAATCTTAAGACCAAAACCGTAAAGACGGCTGTTAATGTTTCATATAACAAGCTTAACTACGGCTTCGGTTACTATAATAACAGCGGCGAAGTTCTTTCGCTTAAGGAGCAGGAAATGTACGGAAAATTCTATGTCGGCGGAGCTATCGGCACATGGAATAATCTTGTAAAGCCGAAAGCAGGCGATGAGGCATTTGCTGCGAAAAAACTTTCCGACAGCGAGCTTTCAAGTGCAATTGAAAGCGGCAGACTTTACAATCTCCCGCTTCTCTCTGTTGCAAGACTCAGCGCAACTGATGACAACAACCGCTATCTTGTAAGCGATGAAGATATCGCAAAGAGTATTCCCGTTGTAAGAAGCGAATATATTACCGCACAGCTTAATAATTCAGGTTACGGCAGAGAAACAAAGAATGTTGCTGCAGAATATCTGAAAAACGGTGACACATGGGAGTGGGATTACGACAAGTCGTTTGATATTGTTTATAATGCAAACATTGCATGGAGCAAGCCCTACTATGAATCGGCAGAGCCGTACAATCAGTACCAGTTCCTGATCGTAAACGGAGTTACGCTTGACGGAACAAACGGAAAAGACAGAATTTATCGCTATACTCAGGGTATTGCCTCGCCCAATGTTGAGTGGAGATTTGAGTACTTCTGTGAAAAAGCCGGAGAACCGGGCGTTTACGAGGTTGTTGAGAAGAAATACATTGACGGCGTTGAAGCAATCGATAAAGATGGCAACAAGGTTTACAGAATTCCGACCGGCGTATACGGAAAGACATACTTCGTAACAACCGATACTAAGATTCAGTATTGGGTTAAGGATGATAGGGGCAACAAGGCTCTCCTTAAAGAATTTGACAAGTATGCCGGAAATCTCGGCGGTGACATTGACGGCTACGACACAGCGTCGTACCACATCGATGTTACAATTCCGAAACAGCCGTAATCGGAGGTTATTATGAAAAAAACAGCAGCTTTAGCACTTGCGGCAGCACTGTCTGTGCTATGGTGCGGAAATGCGTTTGCACAATCCGTTCTGGCGCAGCTGCCGACCGTGAGCTGCACAGAGGACATAACCTATACTCAGGCTGAAATGCTGAAAATCGTTAATGACAGCGCCCGTGCACAAATGTGCACCGTAAAAAAAGCACCATCGGCGAATCAGTCGGCGGTATATGTTCAGGCATATTCCGAAAATGACTTTTCGCTGCATTCGCTCATTAAACGATAAAATCAAACTGCAAAATCCCTGTCTTGTTATTGTGCAAGGCAGGGATTTTGCAGCTATGGAATCATGCATTTGTTTCCGCGGCGTAAAAATATCCGCATGATACAAATAAAAATCCGGAACTCGCATAAATGTGAAGTTCCGGATTTTTGTTTGCCATAATAGTTACAGTCCTTTGTACATTCCAAGCTCTGTATATTTGAGCAGTGCTGCCGCAACGCTTTCTTTATCCTCGTGGTATGTCACTCCGTACCACTTATCGTCCGTGCTGAGAACGCGCACCTTTTCCCCGCGCGTTTTTATCATGTTGTCAACAACGGTCGGAATGTAAAATTCTTCTTTCATGGGGTTAGAAAGGTTTTTCAGAAATTCTTTAAAATCCTTTTCAATGCAGCCGAATATGTCGGGCATGAATCCCCACATATTCATTGAAACAATTGTATCAAGCGGAACTCCGCTGTTCTTGTCAAGCGCCGTGTTTTCGGTTATATCGCGGAGAAATCCGTCTTCAACAGTGCATATCCCTCTGGAAACAGTTCCGTTTTCCGTCAGTGTATTCCCAAGGCGGAAGCCGACCATGCAGGTTTCATCCTCAGCTTCCAGATTTGAATGAATAAGTGAAAATGCTTTCTGCCCGTAATAATCATCGGCGTTGATGAGCGCAAACGGAGTGTCAACCTTTTCCGCTGCGCAGTAAACTGCGTGACCTGTACCCCAAGGCTTTGTTCTGCCCTCGGGAACGGTGAATCCGTCCGGCAGCTTATCCATGTCCTGAAAAACGTACTCAACGTCAGTCATTTTTTCAATTCTGCGCTTTGTTATTTCACGAAAGTCCTTTTCAATATCACGGCGTATAATAAAAACTGTTTTGTCAAAGCCTGCCTTAACAGCGTCGTAAACAGAGTAATCAAGCAAGATTTCTCCGTTCGGACCGATTGTGTCAATCTGTTTCAAACCGCCGTAGCGGCTGCCCATGCCGGCAGCCATAACAACAAGAGCCGTATTCTTTTTCATAATCATTTTCTCCTCAATGATAAAAATTTTATTGAAGCATTGCCGCGCCGATTATTCCGGCGTCATTTTTAAGAACCGATATTTCAACGGGGATTTCGGTTTTAAGATGCTTTTTAACCGGGTCAAGAAGCAGTGCGCCCATATTTGTGATTCCTCCCGACAAAATAAACATGTCCGGGTCAAATATTGCGGAAAGACTGTCAATCCCGTCTGCAAGATATGCTGCATATGCGTCAATAACGCGCTCTGCTTCGGCGCAGCCGTCTTTAAGTGCCGCCGCAATCAGTCTGCCGCTGAGTTTTCCGCCGTTTTCGGATTTGAGCTTTGCAAGTATGCTTTCGGGACTTTCATCAGCCGCTTTTTCTGCCGATTCGACAAGCGCCTGAGCCGAAGCATATTTTTCCCAGCATCCGCTCTTTCCGCATCCGCAGGAACGTCCGTTCAGTTCAATTGACATATGTCCGATTTCTCCGGCGCTGCCGCATCCCTGATAAATTCTGTTGTCAACAATGATTCCGCCGCCGATTCCCGTGCCGAGCGTGACCATAACAATATTGTCCGCATTTTTGCCGACGCCGCACAGAGTTTCACCGAGCGCCGCACAGTTGGCGTCGTTCGAAACGCGGACGGGAAGTCCGATTTTGTCCGTCAGAAGCTTGGTGAGGTTGGTATTCTTAAACGGCAGATTCACCGCTGTGACAAGCTCTCCGTGAAACAACCCCGCCGTGCCGACTCCGATGCCGGTTATTGAATATTCTTTCATTATATTGTGACATTCCGCAGCAATTCCATCGGTAAGAGCTTCGGTGCTTTCAGTGTTTGTTGGAATTTCCGATTTATATATCAGCCTGTTATCGTCATCAAGCACACCGAACTTTATTTCCGTTCCGCCGATGTCAATTCCGATTCTGCGGCTGTAGTATGCGTCTTTGTCGCATATAAGCGTCACATCCGGATGAACATTAAGCATGCTTGCCGGAATATCTGTGTTAATATCACCCTGCAGGAGTGACGCAACAACGCTGTGCTTGTTCGCCCCTGTTGCGAGCAGCACAATTTTCTTTGATTTAAGAATTGTTGCAATTCCCATCGTAATCGCTTTGCGCGGAACTTCGTCAACCGAGTCGAAAAAGCGCGAGTTTGCAAGAATGGTGCTCTCTGTAAGATCTGTAACATGCGTTTTGGTGTTGAGCTTGGCATCGGGTTCGTTAAATCCGATATGACCGTTCTGACCGATTCCGAGAATCTGCAAATCGATTCCGCCGGCTTCGTCAATCATTTTTTCATATTCATCGCACTCTTTGTCACAGTCCGTTGCTTCGCCGTTGGGAATATGTATATTTTCGGGTTTTACATTTATATGTGAAAACAGGTTTTCATGCATGAAATAGTGATAGCTTTGATTGTTGCTTTTGCTCAGCGGATAATATTCGTCAAGATTAAACGTCACAACACCGCTGAAATCAAGCATTCCGCTCTCATATTTTTCCGCCAGTTTTTTATACATTCCAACGGGCGTTGAACCGGTTGCAAGTCCGAGCACACAATCCGGTTTTAAAACTATCTGACTTTCGACAAGCCTTTCAGCGGCTGCCGAAACCTCCTCGTAAGTATCGCACAAAATAACGCGCATTTTTTTACCTCCCTTTTCGGTTTTGTCTTATTGACAAAGCTCCCTTGTTCTGATACAATTCTATCATATCCAAAAAAGAATTAATATACAAAAAAAGATACATAATGTGTTGTTTTGTATACAAACGAGGTGCGCAATGTACGGAAAAGCGGAAATAGGCGGCAATTTTGAAATAACGGAGCTTTACACCGCGTTCAGGCGCGATTATAAGACCGGATACTACTTTTCCGGAGAATTTCATGATTTCTGGGAAATAGTAATTGTTCTCAGCGGTGAAATAGGAATAACGGCAGGCAGCCGCGTTATGCGGCTGTCACGCGGGCAGTGTGTGCTGCACTGTCCGTCTGAATTTCACAGGATATGGAATGATAACAGTCTGCATCCGCAGATAATAATTTTTTCATTCAGCTGCATAAATATGCCGGAAATGCAGTCGCGGTTTTTCAGTGTGAGCGATGAACTGCTTGCAGAGGCGGAAGCAACGCTCGGTGAAATCAATGCTTCATTTGAACGGTCGGGAATATCCGTTGTTGGAATAAAAAACACGGATTCGATTGATTATCTGGCAGCGGCAAAAAAACTGGAGCTTTTTATTCTGCATGTGCTTTCGGGCAATTCCTCCGATATAAAAACGGCAGCTTCTCAAACGGCAAAAAATTACAGTGCAATAATTCGTGCGATTGAAGAAAATCTTGACAAAAATATCGGCATTGCAGAACTTGCGGAAATCTGCCGGATGAGTGAGGTCAATCTGAAAAAAACATTTGCGCGTTACGGCGGCGGAGGGGTTAAGGCATATTATAACAGGATGCGCATGAACAAGGCTGTTGCGCTGATAAGGTCGGGAAAATCCGTGTCCGAAACTGCTGAAATACTCGGATTCTCCAATCAGAATTATTTTTCCGCGTCATTCAAAAGAATTGTCGGCTGCTCTCCGTCCGACTTCAAATCGGACTGATTTGTAAATAAAAATAAGAAAAATGTTAAAATAAATAAGAAAAATGCGAAAATTTACTTGAATAGATATTGAAATAATGATAAAATAGACGAAGTTAAGATTGAAAGGAGTTTAGAACATGAACTATTCGCATGAAGTTGAAAGCATGTGCGTTGTTGCGAAGGGCGTTAAGCACGAACCCGCTCCGATTCCGCAGGAAGGCGCATGGACACATTCAAAACAGATTACTGATATTAACGGTCTTACTCACGGTGTGGGTTGGTGTGCACCTCAGCAGGGCGCATGTAAGCTGACGCTGAATGTTAAAGACGGTGTTATTGAGGAAGCGCTCGTTGAAACAATCGGCTGCTCCGGTATGACTCATTCCGCTGCCATGGCATCGGAAATTCTTCCGGGAAAAACAATTCTTGAAGCGCTCAACACAGACCTTGTGTGTGACGCTATCAACACGGCTATGCGTGAACTTTTCCTTCAGATTGTATACGGCAGAACGCAGACGGCTTTCTCAGAGGGCGGTCTTCCCATCGGTGCAGGTCTTGAGGATCTCGGAAAGGGTCTCCGCAGCCAGGTAGGTACGCTTTACAGCACAAAGGCAAAGGGACCGCGTTATCTTGAGCTTGCCGAAGGTTATATCACAAAGATTGCTCTTGACAAAGACAATCTCATAATCGGCTATAAGTTTGTACATCTCGGAAAAATGATGGAATTTATCCGTAAGGGCATGGACGCAAATGAGGCAATGGCAAAGGCTTCCGGTCAGTACGGCAGATTTGACGATGCGGTTAAAGTTATCGATCCGCGTGAAGAATAAGAGGGGAGGAAGTAATAATGGCATTATTTGAAAGCTATGAAAGAAGAATTAATCAGATAAACGAAGCTCTTAACAAATACGGCATTTCCTCTCTTGAGGATGCAAAGAAAATCTGCGATGATAAGGGCATTGATGTTTATAATCTCGTAAAGGGTGTTCAGCCTATCTGCTTTGAAAATGCATGCTGGGCATATATCACCGGCGCGGCTATCGCTATAAAGAAAGGCTGCACAAAGGCTGCCGATGCTGCAGAAGCAATCGGCGAGGGACTTCAGTCATTCTGTATCCCCGGTTCCGTTGCGGACGACCGTAAGGTTGGTCTCGGTCACGGTAATCTTGCAGCAATGCTTCTCAGAGAGGACACAAAGTGCTTTGCATTCCTTGCAGGTCATGAGTCTTTCGCGGCTGCTGAGGGAGCCATCGGTATCGCAAAAAGTGCAAACAAGGTAAGAAAAGAACCCCTTAAGGTTATCCTTAACGGTCTTGGAAAGGACGCTGCTCAGATTATTTCAAGAATCAACGGCTTCACATTTGTTGAAACAAAGTTTGATTATATGACAGGTAAGCTTAACATCGTAAGCAAAACTTCATATTCCGATGGGGAAAAGGCAAAGGTTCTCTGCTATGGTGCAGACGATGTGCGTGAGGGTGTTGCAATCATGCATCACGAAAATGTTGATGTTTCCATCACAGGTAACTCAACAAACCCCACTCGTTTCCAGCATCCTGTTGCAGGCACATATAAGAAAGAATGTATCGAAAAAGGCAAGAAGTACTTCTCAGTTGCCTCCGGCGGCGGCACAGGCAGAACGCTTCACCCCGACAACATGGCTGCAGGTCCGGCTTCATATGGTATGACGGATACTATGGGTCGTATGCATTCCGATGCACAGTTTGCAGGTTCGTCCTCCGTTCCGGCTCACGTAGAAATGATGGGCTTGATCGGCATGGGTAACAACCCGATGGTTGGTGCAACCGTTGCAGTTGCAGTTGCTATCGAAGAAGCAGCGAAATAAGCCGCTTTAGGGTTTTAAACACCTGAAATTTAAATAAAAAAGTTAGACGCGTCATTTTAAGCAAAATCGCGATGATGTGTCTAACTTTTTTTATATCAAAATCGGAGAAATTTCAGGTGGAAACAAAGTCACTGCGTTTTTTAGTGCGCGGCTTCTCTTGCAAAAGGCGGCTGCGCATTTTTTATTCTGAAAAAATTAAAACAATTTTTTGAAACCTATTGTAAAAACTGCGCTGCTATGTTATAATTCATATGCTACATTTTTTACATGACGGAAAACCGGCATGCAACTATAAAATAAAAAAATGCTTATTACAGCAATAAAGTTTTAGGGGAAGGGTTACGCTATAGTAAAAAGCGTACACTCTTGTTTCGTCATACCTTTACCTGAGACTTTATTAGTAGTTGTATGTAAAAAAGTGTAGCACCTTTTGAAACAGAGTCACTGCGTTTTTTAGTGCGCAGCTTCTCTTGCAAAAGGCGGCTGCGCATTTTTTTGTTACGAAAAAAATTAAAACAATTTTTTTGAAATCTATTGTAAAAACTGCGCCGCTATGTTATAATTCATACGCTACATATTTTTAATTACCAAATAAATAGACAAAAAATAAAATTGCGTTTTAGGGGTACGCTATATGTAAAAAGCGTACACTCATGTTTCGTTATACCTTTAAGCGTAATTTTATTATTTTGGTATTGTTAAAAGTGTGTAGCAACCTTTTGAAACAGAGTCACTGCGTTTTTTAGTGCGCAGCTTCTCTTGCAAAAGGCGGCTGCGCATTTTTTATATTGGAGGAGAGAGTATGGAAGAGGAAAAACGGCTGCACCGCTGTTGCTTTACAGGGCATCGACCTGAAAAAATGACGGTTTTGGAGAATCTGAGGGTGAAAGCGCTGCTTAAAGCGGAAATAAAAAAAGCCGTTCGTGACGGATATGTTACCTTTATATCCGGAATGGCACGGGGAATTGATATGTGGGCGGCGGAAATTGTGCTTGCGGAAAAGAAGAACAATCCCGAGCTGCATCTGATTTGCGCCTCTCCGCATAAAGGCTTTGAAACAAGGTGGGATAAAACCGAAAAACAGCGTTACAATGACATATTGGCGCAAGCCGATGTTGTGAAATATATCAGTGAAGCTTCAAGCTGGGGTTGCTATCAGATTCGCAATGAGTGGATGGTTGACCGCTCGTCAAGAGTGATTGCCGCATACAACGGGTCAAAGGGCGGCACGAAAAACACCATAGACTACGCAGAGCGCAGCGGCGTTGAAGTAATTAACATATTGAGGGTTAAGAATACTGTATAGATAGGCATAACAGGCTCAAAGCGCATGGGGTTCGAACTATGCAAAAAAGCGATGCAGATAACCGTTTTCAGCGGACATCTGCATCGCTTTTTGTATGTTTTTTATTTGGAGGCTGCTTTTGCTTCTTCAAATTCAGCAATGATTTTTTCGTCCGGCTCGTTTGAAAGCAGACTTACAACGGTGATAGCAATAATGCTTACCAAAAATGCCGGGAGAAGCTCGTAAACTCCGAAAACTCCGCCGAGCGGCTTAATAAGATACTTCCATACAAATACCATTATTCCGCCTGCCGTCATTCCTGCAACGGCTCCGGAAAATGTTGTCCTCTTCCAGAAAAGCGAGCATATAACAACAGGACCGAAAGCTGCACCGAAGCCTGCCCATGCAAATGAAACTATTCCGAATATTGAGCTTTCGGGATTGCGCGCTATGAAAACGCCGAGAATTGCAATTGCAATTACGGTCATTCTTGCAGCAAGCATACTCTGCTTTGCCGAAAGCTTCATTTTGAATTTTTCCTGAAGAATATTCTGCGAAACGCTTGAAGCAGCAGCAAGGAGCTGAGAATCTGCGGTTGACATTGTGCTCGCAAGAATGCCTGAGAGCACCAGTCCTGCAATCAGCGCCGGAAATACGCCATGTTCCGAAAGGAGATGAGCAATTCGGATGATAACAGTTTCCGTGTCCGCATCCGAAAGCGTTTGAATTATGCCCGACATGCTGAGCGCTCTGCCGGCAACGCCGATGCAAACTGCAACTGCCATTGCAATTACAACCCATATAGACGCAACGCGCCTTGAGAGCTTAAGATTTTTTTCATCGTTAACTGCCATAAATCTTAAAAGAATGTGCGGCATACCAAAATATCCGAGTCCCCACGACAGTGTTGTGATGATGTGGAGCAGGTTATACGGAGAGCTTGAGTTGGTTCCGGGATCAAACGAATTTACAAAGGAAAGATAACCCTCCATTGACTGCACTTTTTCCGCAACAGCGCTCACTCCACCGGCAGAAACGGTTGCAAAAATCAAAATCGAAAGAATGGCCAGCGTCATGATAATACTCTGAATAAAGTCGGTAATCGATGCTGCGAGGAATCCGCCGGCAGCGGTATATCCAACGATAACGATTGCGGAAACGAGCATTGCGCCCATGTAATCAATTCCGAACAGAGAGGAGAAAAGCTTGCCGCACGCGGCAAAACCGGATGCTGTGTACGGAATAAAGAATACGATTATAATAACTGCCGCAATTGCCGAAAGAATGCTTTTTTCATCGTGAAAACGCTTTGAGAAAAATTCGGGAAGCGTGATCGCGTCAACAATCTGCGTGTACCGGCGCAGCCTTCTTGATGTGAAAAGCCAGTTGAGATATGTACCCGCTGCAAGACCGATAACCGTCCAGCCGACATCTGCCAGTCCGGATAAATATGCCAGTCCGGGAAGTCCCATAAGAAGATAGCTTGACATATCCGAGGCTTCGGCGCTCATTGCGGTAACAAGCGGACCGAGCGTTCGCCCCCCGAGATAAAAGTCGGAGGTTGAATTGTTTTTCTTTGTGAAATAAACCCCGACCAGCAGCATGCCGATAAGATAAACAACAATCGTTGCCATGATGCATACCGTTGATGAATTAATCATATTATTTCCTCCTTGTGAAATTTTGAACCGATTTTCGTTCAAAACAAAATAATATATTTATTTTATCACAAATAAAGCAATATTTCAACATTTTTTGTAAAATATTTTACCGGCGGAAAAAATAAGAAATATGCCGTTTTTTCGTTATATATTGAATTTAACCGACAGCCTGCGCATTGTAACGCTTTGCACCAAACCAACGGAGGCAAAGCAGGTGATAAGATTGCTGCCGCCATAGCTGATAAACGGCAGAGGTATTCCGGTTACGGGCATTAAACCGATGCACATACCGATATTTTCAACCACATGGAAGAACAGCATTGCGCCGACTCCGGCGCACATGAGCGAGCCGAACGGGTCGTGGGAATTGCTTCTTGCGCTTTCAAAGCAGCGGTATATTATAATAAACAGCAAAACTGTTACCGTTATTGTGCCGATAAATCCGAATTCTTCCCCTATGACAGAAAAAACAAAGTCAGTCTGCCGTTCAGGAAGATATCCGAACTGCGTTTGCGGCCCGTGCATATATCCGCGCCCCGTCAGCTGACCGCTGCCGATAGCGATTTTTGACTGGATAACATGATAGCCGCTGCCGAGCGGATCGCTTTCGGGATGAAACAGTGTGATTATTCTTTTTCTCTGAAAATCGCGCAGAAAGAACCACACAATCGGCGAAAGTGCGGCAAGACCGCCGAAAGTGATTCCGAGCAGTTTAAGCGAAATTCCGGCAAAAAACAGCTCGAAAATGAAGATAACACCGAATACAGCCGCCGTTCCGAAGTCAGGCTGAAGCAGCACGGGAATTGTGTAGCAAAGAAAGTGCAAAAGCAGGAACAAAAGCGTTTTAGGGCTGCGGAGGGTATCTTTCGCCTCCGAAAGGTGAGCGGCGAGAGTTATTATGAAGCAGAGCTTTGCAGGCTCTGACGGCTGAAACGAAAATGCTCCGATTTTTATCCAGCCTTGCATTCCGTGCGAAAGCTTTCCTATTATAAGCACTGTGGCGAGCAATGCAATTGCCGCTCCGAATATAAAGTATTTTATTTTTTTCAGATTGGTATAACGGAAAAGAATTATTGCCGTCATTGCACAAATTCCGATAACGGCTGCCGTCGCCTGCATAAATATATATCTGCCGTGCGCCGAAAGTGACGCCGAGGCGCTGTTAACCGTCAGTATTCCGATTGCGGCACATAAGAATGTGCATATCAGCAGCGTCAGGTCGGGTTTGTCCGAAAACAGCCTGGGTTTATCGGAGAATTCTGCCCCCGATGAAATTTTATTCAATAAAATCGCCTGCCTTACTATCCTGAAAAAATTAATTATAATATCAGTATAACACACGTTTATCACGATTTCCAC
Organism: uncultured Clostridia bacterium; assembly: GCA_934454525.1. Taxonomy (GTDB): domain Bacteria; phylum Bacillota; class Clostridia; order UMGS1883; family UMGS1883; genus UMGS1883. Next base: position 95,835 of record CAKSFM010000004.1, on the reverse strand, counting down.
CCGATTTTTTGTAGAATTAATATTTTTTTTATGAAAATAAGGTGCAAAGGGTATAATTTTATTGACAAACAGGTGTTAAAATGCTATTATATGACTGTTGTAAAAACAAATGTGCGCGGGTGGTGGACATAATGGAAGAACGGAAGCTTGTAATTGCCGATTTGTCGGTTTTGCCCCCTGTTTATCACAAGGTGCTTTTGGTCAAGGAGCTGCTTGATTCGGGCAAGGCGGAAACGGTGAATGACGCTGCGGCAATGGCAAAGGTTTCACGGAGTGCGTATTATAAATATAAGGACTTCGTTTTTCCTTTTAACCAAATGCAGGGTATTCTGACGCTTCTTGTTGTGGCACTCGATATAAAAGGCGTTCTGAGTGAAATTTTATCCGTGGTGAGCGATGTCGGCTGCAATATTCTGACAATTAATCAGAATGTGCCGGTAAACGGCGTTGCAAATATTACCGTGACGGTGCAGACTGAGAGAATGCATTGCGGAACGGATAAACTGATAACGCATCTTAACAAAACATCGGGTGTGAGAAATGTTACTATACTTGCAAAGCAATAGGGAGGAAGAGGTTCGGATGATAAATGTTGCAATAATCGGATTCGGCGTTGTCGGAAGCGGTGTGTATGAAATAATCACAAGAAATAACGCAGTGCTGAAAAAAAACACGGGAGAGGATATCCGTGTGAAGCGTGTGCTCGATATCAGGGATTTTTCGGAGCATGAGCAAAAGGAGGTATTTACGAAAGAATTTGATGATATTCTCAGTGACGGCGAAATCAGCATTGTTGCCGAAACGATGGGCGGAGTTCGGTTTGCATATGATTATACGAAGGCGCTGCTTGAAAGCGGAAAAAATGTTGTCACAAGCAATAAAGAGCTTGTTGCGAAACACGGCGATGAATTTTTTGAAATAGCAAGGAAAAACAATGTGCGGTATCTTTACGAAGCAAGCGTTGGGGGAGGAATCCCGATTATCCGCCCGATTGCAAACGATATTGCCGCAAACGATATTACGGAAATTGCCGGTATACTGAACGGAACGACAAATTATATCCTTACAAAAATGTTCGGGGAAAATCAAAGCTTTGAAACGGCGCTTAAAACAGCGCAGGAGCTTGGGTATGCAGAGAAAGATCCGACAGCTGATGTGGACGGAATCGATGCGTGCCGCAAAATAGCAATTCTTATGTCACTTGCAACAAGCAAAAAGGTTGACAGTGAGGAGATATACACAAAGGGAATCAGAAATCTCACCGAGGAGGACGTTGCATATGCCGCCGCGCTTAACTGCACGATAAAGCTTGTGGGCATGGGAAGCATTGAAAACGGAAAAGTCAGCGCATCTGTTTCGCCGATGCTGATTGAAAAATCCTGTCCGCTGTCGGGCGTGGAGGACGTGTTCAATGCGGTTATGGTGCGCGGAAATATGTGCGGCACTCTGATGTTTTACGGACGCGGCGCAGGAAAGCTGCCCACTGCAAGCGCAGTTGTCGGAGATATTGTGGACATTGTCAGAAATCCCGGATTCAGAAAAGAGTTTGCTTGGAAAGGGTGCAATGAGAAGCTGCTTTCATGCGGAAGCGGAAAGGCAAAATATTTTGTCCGCATCAAAAAAGAGCAGCGCGCAGCCGTTTCTGCCGAGTTCGGTGAAATTGAAATCATTCGCGGGTTGACTGATTATGGCTTTGTTACTCCGAAAATCAGCGGCGCGGAGCTTGATGAACGGATTGCGAAAATAGGCGGAGCAGTTTCCAAAATGAGAATCTTCCGGTAATCAAAATATTTACGGAGCTTCTGCCGGTCCGCGGCAGGGGCGCGCTCCGTTTTAACTGCGGACAGAAAGGTTACGGTAATATACATGGGTTTGATAGTTCAAAAATTTGGCGGCAGCAGCGTTGCAAATGCGGAGAGGGTGTTTAATGTTGCCCGCCGTGTTGTGGAAACATATGACGATGGGAACGATGTTGTGGTTGTTGTTTCGGCGCAGGGCGATACAACGGATGATCTTTTGGAAAAGGCAGCGGAGATTAACCCGAATTCCTCAAAACGGGAAATGGATGTTCTGCTTTCGGCAGGAGAGCAGATTTCAATGTCGCTGCTTGCAATGGCGATAGAAAAGCTCGGCAGACCTGTTATATCGCTTACAGGCTGGCAGGCAGAGGTAAAGACAGACAGCAATTACTCAAAGGCAAGAATAAAACGCGTTGTCGGCGAGAGAATCCACACCGAGCTTGATAAGCGCAAAATCGTTATTGTTGCAGGATTTCAGGGTATAAACAAATATGATGATATAACAACGCTCGGCCGCGGAGGAAGCGACACGTCGGCGGTAGCAATTGCGGCGGCTCTCGGCGCCGATTTGTGCCAGATATTTACCGATGTGCGCGGTGTGTATACTGCTGACCCGAGAATTGTGAGCGATGCGAAAATGCTCAGCGAAATAACTTACGATGAAATGCTTGAACTTGCATCGGCAGGCGCGAACGTTCTGCATAACAGAAGCGTTGAGCTTGCAAAAAAATTCAATGTGAATATGGAAGTGCTTTCGAGCTTTGAAAAGGTTCCGGGCACAATTGTTAAGGAGGAAAACACAGTGGAAAAAATGTTAATAAGAGGAATTGCGCGTGACAACGATATTGCGAGAATCGCGCTTGTGAATATTCATGACACTCCCGGAAAAGCTTTTCAGATTTTCTCGCTTCTTGCCAAGAAAAAAATTAATGTTGACGTTATTCTTCAGTCTATCGGGCGTGACGGAAGCAAGGACATAAGCTTCACCGTTTCGCGCGATGACCTTGAACCGGCACTTCGGGTAATCGATGAGAATAACAGCCTTATCGGGGCAGAATCGGTTGTACATGACGAAAACGTTTCAAAGGTATCTATCGTGGGTGCGGGAATGACATCGAATCCCGGCGTTGCGGCGCTGATGTTCGAGGCACTTTATGACGCGGGAATCAATATACAGATGATTTCCACAAGCGAAATAAGAGTCAGCGTTCTCATTAATGCCAAGGATGCGGAGAACGCCGTTCGCGCCATCCACAGCAAGTTCAATCTTTAATTTAATCTTTTTGATGCGGAGGTGTGAAAAGCGGTTTTTACGCCTCTGCATTTCTTCTCAAGGGAGATATTACCAATGAAAAGATTTACGGTTGCAGCAGCATTATGCTTCATCGCCGGAATCATTTTTGCATCATGCGGAGCAGATACGACGATTCTTGCAGCTGCAGCAGTTTTAACAGCTGTATATACCTGTTTTATACGAAGAAAGGGAATATTTGCGGTTTTGCTCGTCTTCATTGCCGTGCTTTTGGGGATTGTGCGCTATAACGCAGCAGACAGAAACCGCGCATACCTCGCGCGCCGCTGTGACGTAGCAATTAGAACGCTCAGACTGCTTGTGCTCGAGCCGCCGTCTGACGGAACTTTTACGGCGCTTTCCGACACGCCGTACGGAAAACTCAAGCTCCGCGTCACAATTGAAAAGTGTCCGAAGCTCAAACCGGGCGAATATGCGGCTGCAAGAGTGACGCTTCAAAGTCCGATGTATTCAAACGGCGGGAGCTTTGACTACGCCAAATATCTTGCAGGGCAGAACATTTTTGTCACAGCCTATGCGGACACCGCCGAAAGGCTCGGAATTACATGCGGGGGAGTGAAAGGGGCGGCATTTGCCGTCAGAAGATATATTAATGATGTTTCCGGGCAATTCTTTAAGGGCGATGAACGCGCCCTGTTTGAGGCAATGATAATAGGGAGCAAGGCAGATATGACGGACAAACTGACGGCTGCGATGAGAAATGCGGGATTGAGCCATATTGCCGCCGTTTCGGGAATGCACATATCCGTTATGCTTGCAGTTCTGATGTATTTTATTTATGGGATTTTCGGCCGCGGAAGAAAGGGCGGATTTGCGGCGATAATTGCAGCGGTATTTTTCGCAGCTGTGACGGGTGGCGGAGCGTCTGTTGCGCGCGCATGCATAATGTGCATTGTGTACCAGGCGGCAAATATGCTTTATCGTGAACGTGATGGATATACGGCGCTCGCAGTTTCCGTTCTGACAATGAGTATATACAATCCGTTTGTCATTATGAATATCGGGTTTGTTTTCTCTGTTCTGTCGGTTTTGGGGATATTAATGTGGCAGAACAAATTTGCCGCGCTGCTTAAGTTTTGTCCGAAGTCTGCGGCAGAGGCAATTTCGCTTACCTTGTCAGCACAGCTGACGGTTCTGCCTGTGTCGGCTTATGTTTTCGGCGAAGCGGCTTTGTACTCGCTCGCGGCAAATATTCTGGTATCTTTATTTGCTTCTGCGGCAATAGTGAGCGGAATGGTATTCGTTTTGCTGTCGGCAGTGCCGGTTTTGTCATCACTGTCGGCATTTCTCTGCCGAATCACGCTCAGCGCAGTAATTTCTGTTTCATATGCTGTTGCATCGCTTCCGGGGGCGTCTGTACATGTCGGAAGAATAAGCATTATTGCTTTATGCGCATATTATGCTGTAATGCTGCTTTTATTTTTTGTTCCCGAAAGACGGAGAACTGTTCTGTATGCAGCGGTGATTGCGGCAGCGGTTTATGCGGCAGTATGCGCGATTGCTTTTCCAGGTGCGGAGGTAAGCGTTGCTTCAATGAATTATAGTTCCGGAGGGAGCACTGTCATCCGCTTCCCGGACAGCAGAATAATGCTTATAGACTGCGAAAGCGCTTACGATGCGGAAAAATATCTTACGGAAGCAGGCAGGGAAAGCTATGACTGCGCCGTGCAGACGGCAGACAATTTTGACGAAATGGTAAATCTTGCGGCAAAAGGAAAAATCAAAAAACTGATAATGCCTGAGCAGCTGTATGGCGCTGAACTTGCCGGAAAGCTTGAAAAGGCTGAGAAAAAGTATGGGATTCGCGTAGAATGGCTGGAAAAAGACGAAACGGAAAGCTTCGGCGGGGCGTATATATGTTATCCGTACGTAACGGAGGAATATGAAAAAAGTGCGGTTTTCAGAGTGGATTTTGAAAAAGAAAGCCTCATTTATATGCGGCAGCTTCAGCCGCAGGATATTGCGGAATTATATGAAAGCGGCGTACAGATAAATGCAGATTACATTCTTCCGCCGAATACGCTTGGAGAAAGCAGGCGCAGACTATATGAAATTGCACACGGGCAGTTTGAGAGCAGCGGAAAAGAATTTACAATTAAACGCTAAAAAAGTGTGGAAAACGTGAAAAATGTGTGCTATAATATATTAAATGGGCGCGGTGCGTCCGTGCACACGGAAAGGAGTCTGCATGGAATTGGTAACAGATAAAATTGAGGGGAGAAATCCTGTGGCTGAGGCTCTGAAAAGCGGCAGACCGATAGATAAAATATATATAAAAAAGGGTTCGCGGAGGGGAAGCATTATTCCGATACTTGCAAAGGCAAGGCAGTCGGGCATTTCTGTTGTGGAAACAGATGCGCATAAGCTTGACGAGATGAGTGAAACCGGAGCACATCAGGGCATAATTGCAATGTGCGCGGCAGCAGAATATGCTCAGCTGGAGGATATTTTCGATAATGCGGAAAAGAAAGGTGAAAAACCGTTTATCGTTATTCTTGACAAGGTGCGTGATCCGCATAATCTCGGCTCGGTTATCAGAACCGCAAACTGCGCCGGTGCACACGGAGTTATTATTCCGAAGCATGATTCCGTCGGACTGACGGCGGCGTGCTGCAAGGCTGCGGCAGGTGCGGAGGAATACACACCGGTTGTGCGCGCGGCAAATCTTGCAAAAACAATTGACGAGCTTAAGGAACGCGGCGTTTGGATAACGGGAGCGGACGCTTCGGGGGACAGAACGCTGTATGAGGCTGATCTTAAGGGCGCAGCCGCAGTTGTTATAGGCTCGGAGGGAGAAGGCATAAGCCGCCTTATTCTTGATAAGTGTGACTTTGTTGTTAAAATTCCCATGAAAGGAAATGTGAATTCGCTGAATGCTTCTGTTGCGGCAGCATTATTTATATACGAAGCAGTCAGACAAAATAATAATTAAGGAGTGTTTTAAATGCGTGCGGTAATTACGGTTGTCGGAAAGGACAAAACGGGTATAATAGCAAGAGTGAGCGGTTTGTTTTATGAGAAGAATATTAATATTCTCGACATTTCGCAGAAGCTGATGCAAAATCTTTTTACAATGATTTCTCTTGTTGACCTTGAAAACAGTACGGTCACGTTTGAAGAACTTTCAAAGGAGCTTGACAGGGTAGGCTCCGAACTTGGCGTTTCAATAACAAGTCTGCCGGAAAATATGTTCCGCAGCGTACATAATGATTAAAGGCATAACAGACTCATATGTCTAAAGGAGGTATACTTCTGTGAATAAAAATATGGAAACCGTAACAATGAAAATGCTTGAACGCACAAAAGCAGCGCTTGAGAAAAACAGATTTGCGGCATATATAGCGGACAACTGTGCACAGGCATGTGAAATTGCGCAATCGCTCATGCATGAGGGTGCGCTTGTTGCAAGCGGCGGCTCGATGACGCTTGAAGAATGTGGAATGGGGAATATTCTCAGAAGCGGTAAATATGAATATCTCGACAGGATGAATACGGATGATGTGACCGCACTTTACAGAAAAAGCTTCTGCGCAGACTTTTATCTCTGCTCATCGAACGCTGTCACCGAGAACGGAGAGCTTTACAATGTTGACGGCAACGCAAACCGCGTTGCCTGTATAAGCTTCGGACCTGACAAGGTGATAATGATTGTCGGGAAAAACAAAATCGTTCAGAATCTTGGCGATGCGGTAAGGCGCGTGAAAACGATTGCAGCTCCTGCGAATACTCAGCGCCTCTCCTGCAAAACATACTGCCATGAAACCGGAAAATGCATGGGTGCGGACGGAGAGATGACAGACGGCTGCACTTCGCCCGACAGAGTCTGCGCGCAGTATCTTATTAGCGGATTTCAGCGCAAACCCGGCAGAATTACGGTTATTCTTGTCAATGAAAATCTCGGATATTAATTAGGATGTGATTCTATTGAAAGCTCTTATAACCGGTGCGAGTTCGGGCATCGGGCGCGAAATTGCACGTCTGCTTGCCTCGAAGGGATATGAGCTTGTTATTGCAGCGCGGAGAGAGGAACGCCTGGAGGAGCTTAAAAAAACGTTGAATGTTCCTTGCAAAATTGCCTGCACGGATCTGTCCGTGCGCACGGAGGCGGAGCGCCTTTTTAATGAAAACCGCGATGTTGATATTCTGGTAAATAATGCCGGATTCGGCGTGTTCGGCGCATTTGACGAAACGGAGCTTTCGCGCGAATGTGAAATGCTTGATGTGAATATCTTTGCACTGCATATACTGATGAAGCTCTATATTGCGGAGTTTAAGAAACGCGGCAGCGGAAGAATTCTCAATGTGTCATCATCGGCTTCATTTTTCCCCGGACCGATGTTTTCGTCATACTATGCGTCAAAGGCTTATGTAACAAGGCTGAGCCTTGCAGTGCGGGAGGAGCTTCGGCGTAAAAAATCGCCGGTAACTGTAAGTGTGCTTTGCCCCGGACCTGTCAGAACGGAATTTAACGATGTTGCCGGAGTTAAATTCGGAATCGGCTCCGTTTCTCCGCAGTATGCTGCGCGCGCCGCTGTTGACGGAATGTTTAAGGGAAAAGGAATAATCACCCCGTCATTCGTAACAGGTTTTACCAGATTTATTTCAAAGCTTGTACCAGACAGCCTGGCGGCAAGAGTTGTTTATGTTATTCAGAAGAAAAAAGAAAAATGAAGAAAGCTGACTTTTTAATCATAGCGGCAGCGGCGATTATATTTATCGGCGGCAGTTTTTTTCAAACGGGCGGCGAACGTGTTTCGGTTTATGTGGACGGAGAGCTTTATAAAACAGTTCCTTTCGGAAAACCGGCCGAAATTGTTGTTGCAACAAAATACGGAAACAACACCGTGAAGATTGAAAAAGACGGAGTTCGCGTTATCGGCGCCGATTGCCCGGACAGGCTCTGCGAAAGGATGACGGCAAAAAAAAGCGGTCAGAGCATTATCTGCCTGCCGCACAGACTGAGCATTGTTATCGAAGGAAAAAAAGAAACGGATGTTATAATATGAAAATAACCGCGAAATATGCCGCGCGGACGGCGATGCTTGCGGCAGCAGCGGTTGCTCTCGGATTTGCCGAAAGCTGTCTGCCGCCGATTGTTCCGGTTCCGGGTATAAAAATAGGACTTGGCAATATAGCTGTGCTCTCCGCGCTTTACTGCATTGATGCTCCGTGCGCAATTTTTGTTGCAGCAATAAAACCGTTATTATGTGCAATGCTTTTTTCCGGATTTTCCGGATTGATATACAGCTTTTCGGGCGCAGCGGCAAGTCTTGCCGCCATGCTGCTTCTGAAAAAAACCGATAAGTTTTCTGTTATGGGAATAAGCTGCGCCGGCGGAATATTCCACAATATCGGACAGCTGACTGCCGCATACCTGATGCTCGGAACAGGCGCGCTCGGATATTTGCCGATTCTGACATTTATCGGTGCAGCCGTCGGGATAGTGACGGGAATCGGTGCAGATGTTATCATACGAAAGGGAGAGGTTATATTTGGAGAAAAATGAATATTTGCGCCTTTCGCCGGAAACCTGTGAACTTATTGAAAAAAAACTGGGTTTGTCGGCAGGTTCAGCCGTACGGCGGGATCCAACGCGCGACCGTGCTTCAGTTTGGCGTCCGTGCTATATAAGAGATATTGAAAAAATTCTTCATCACCCGTTCTATAACAGATATGCTGATAAAACTCAGGTTTTCTCATTCTGCAAAAATGATGATCTCACGCGGCGCGCACTGCATGTGCAGCTTGTTTCGCGGATTGCGCGCAACATCGGCAGGCTGCTCGGCTGCAATCTTGATTTAATTGAGGCAATTGCCCTCGGTCACGATATCGGGCACACTCCGTTCGGGCATGCCGGCGAAAGGCTGTTAAATGACAGCTACCATGCGCGGACAGGGCGCTGGTTTAATCATAATGTACACAGCGTACGTGTACTTGACAGGATTTTCGGTATTAATCTGAGCCTTGACACGCTTGACGGAATACTCTGCCATAACGGCGAGCTTGAGCTGGAGGAATACCGCCCGGTTCCGATAAGCGGATTTGACGAGTTTGATGAAAAGTTTGAAAAATGCTATACAGACCGTGAAAGCATAAAACACCTTATTCCATCAACGATTGAGGGCTGTATTGTAAGAGTGAGCGATATAATTGCATACATAGGCAAGGACAGGCAGGACGCGGAACGGATCGGGGTCATTCTTCCGGAGAACGGAAACTTTAATTCAATGGCAATAAACAATTTCGTTGTAAACATTGTTGAAAACAGCTTTGGGCATGATTATATCAAAATGGATCACGATTATTTCGACCGGCTGAGAACCATAAAAAAGGAGAATTATGAACGCATATATCATTCACATGATGTGAATGACCAGTATGAGCGCTGCCTGCGCCCGATGTTCGCGGAGCTTTATAAAAAGCTGCTTTACGATTTGGAAAGCGGAGACAGAAATAAACTGATCTATAAACATCATATAAATTATGTGAACACGCGGAGAAAATACTACAGGCAAAGCGATAATTATGCCGAAATAACGCCGCCCGATGACATTGTTGCAGACTATATTGCTTCAATGACGGACGATTATTTCATAGATATTTGCGCACGGCTGCTGCCGGACGCACCAAAGGTAGAATATAAAGGATATTTTGAGGACTGAGAAAGGAACAAAAGAATGGATAATTTACAGATGGCACAGCTGCTTTTCCCGAATATTGATAAAACACCCGAATACTATGAGGAGCTTTATCCGAAGCGCAATTTGCCTGACGGCGCAAAGGTCACAAGGCTTGGCCCGAGTCCGACGGGGTTTATTCACCTGGGAAATCTGTTCGGTGCAATTACTGATGAAAGACTGGCACATCAGTCGGGCGGAGTTTTTTATCTCAGAATTGAGGATACCGATAACAAGCGCGAGGTTGAGGGCGCGGTTGACGTTGTTATAAACACATTGCGCTATTTCGGCGTTGAATTTGACGAGGGCGCGGAAAGCAACGGAGAAAAAGGAAACTACGGTCCGTATCGTCAGCGCGAGCGTGCGGAAATATATCAAACCTTTGCGAAAGAGCTTGTAAAGCGCGGATTGGCATATCCCTGCTTCTGCACTGAGGAGGAACTTTCCGCAATGCGCGAAAAGCAGATGCAGCTTAAGGAAAACTTTGGGTACTACGGAAAATGGGCAGTGCACAGAAATATTACCTTTGAGGAAGCGAAAAAAAATATTGAAGACGGAAAGCCGTTTGTGCTGCGCTTCCGCGCACCGGAGTCATGCGGAAAAACGTTCACGATTGAGGACGGAATCCGCGGAAAGCTCACAATGCCGGCTAATGACCAGGATATTGTTCTGCTTAAATCGGACGGAATACCAACATATCATTTTGCGCACGTTATTGATGACCACCTTATGCGCACAACGCATGTTGTCCGCGGTGAGGAATGGCTTGCAACGCTGCCGATTCATGTTCAGCTTTTTGAAACCATGGGTTGGGAGATGCCTGTTTACTGCCATACGGCGCAGCTGATGAAAATTGATAACGGAACAAAACGCAAACTCAGCAAAAGAAAAGATCCGGAGCTTTCGCTCGATTATTATAAAAACGAGGGGTATGTTCCCGGCGCGGTTCGGGAATATCTTATGACCGTGCTCAATTCAAACTTTGAGGAGTGGCGGCTTGCAAATCCCGATTTGCCGATGGACGAATTTGCTTTTACAACAGAAAAAATGGGCGTCAGCGGTTCGCTTTTTGATATTGACAAGCTTAATGATGTCAGCAAAAACTATCTTGCAAGGCTTGACGCACAAACCGTTTTCGGGGCACTTACTGCATGGGCAAAAGAATGTGACAGCGATTACTATGACCTTTTAATGCGTGACAAGGATTTCACGCTCGGAATGATTGCAATCGGCAGGGGAGGAGAAAAGCCGCGCAAAGATATCAGCCACTGGCGGCAGTCAAAGGAATTTTACAGCTTTTTCTTTGATGAGCTTTTCCGCCGCGAGGATGAATATCCGTCAAATGTAAGTGAAGAGGACAGAAAGCTTATACTTGAAAAGTATCTTGAAAGCTATAATCATACTGATGATCAAAGCACATGGTTCGGAAAAATCCGTGCGTTCGGAGAGGAACTCGGATATGCTCCGCAGCCGAAGCTTTTCCGCAAAAATCCCGAAAACTATAAGGGACATGTGGGTGATGTCAGCGGCGTGATTCGCGTTGCGGTCACGGGCAGGCAGAATTCGCCCGATATATGGTGCATACAGCAGGTTCTCGGAGAAACGCGCACAATTGCGCGCATTAAGGCGGCGATGGAATGATAAAAAAACTTGCGGCAGCGGCGCTCTGTCTGCTCCTTGCAGGCTGCGGAAACGGAGAAAGCAATGAAACAAAAAAGGCAATCTCCGCCGTAACAGCAGAGGAAACTCCGGTTACAGTCCGTATTAAGGCAGTGGGTGACAACCTGATTCATTCACCGATCTATAAAAGATGTGCAACTGACAATGGATATGACTTTACATGCCTTTACGAAAATATTGCTCCGTATCTGAAAGACGCTGATATTGCCGCAATCAACCAGGAAACGATTTTTGTAAGTGATGCAGCGGCATTCAGCGGTTATCCGGAGTTCGGCACACCGCCCGAAGTTGGAGATTATGCCGCGGCTGCCGGATTTAATGTTGTCACACATGCAACGAATCATGTTCTTGACAAGCATGTGGACGCAATTGAAAACACATTGGATTTCTGGAAAAAATATCCGCATGTTTCTGTGCTCGGAATACATGAATCACAGGAGGATGCTGACAGGATAACGGTTTTCGGAAAGCAGAATTTTAAAATTGCCATGCTTAACTATACCTATGGCTTAAACGGTCATGTTCTTCCGAAAGATTACGGTTATATGGTGGACGTTTACGATGAAGATAAGGTTAGAAAGGATCTCGCATGTGCTGAAAAGGAAGCTGACTTTACAGTTGTTTTTATTCATTTCGGAACTGAATATACACACAAGCCGACAAAAGAACAGCTGAAAGACGCAGAATATCTCTGCGAAAACGGTGCGGATTTAATCATAGGGGCGCATCCGCATGTTATCCAGGGTGTTGATGAAATAAAGACCGAAAACGGGAACAGCGCGGTTGTGTTTTATTCGCTCGGGAATTTTATTTCAAATCAGGACAGCATCAGCAAAATTCTTTGCGGAATGGCAGATGTTACACTGACAAAAAAGAACGGAAAAGTTTCCGTTGACAGCTACAAAATGCTTCCGCTTGTGACGCATGCAGGCGAGAAGTACACTGCATATATGTTAAGCGACTACACTGATGAGCTTGCAGCTGCGCACAGGCGCGTAAGAGGGTTGACGGTGGAAAAGCTGCAAACCCTGTTTGACGAGGTTTACACATCGCTTAAAAAATAGTGTGATATTTTTATGAGGGGGAGAATACATATGATTCGGACATTTCACAAAAAGGTTTTTGCGGCAGCGCTGCTTATGCTTGCTTTCATACTTTGCAGCTGCGGCAGAAACGACATTTCACTGACGATAAATAAAAACGGCTCAATTGATGCGCAGATTGTCTATGGTATCGATAAAACCATGGTTGACGGCGATGACGTGCTGAATCAGGTTAAAGACCTCATAAAACAACCGCTTGACGAAAACAAAATAAGTTACACCGAAAAGGATGACGGCAATTTTGCAAAGATTGTTGTTGAAAAGCATTTTAATAATGCAGCGGCATTGGCTGACGCGGCAAACTGGCAGGGGATTCCGTTTGTACCCAAATTCACCGCCGTTCCGGCAGAAAATGCAGTAACGGTTAACGCAAAGGACGGAAAAATAACATTTGACGGAACGCTTAATTCAGATTCTTTCGGCGCAACGGAGCTGTTGTCGGAAAATAAAAAAGCGTTCGGTGCAAGTATTACCATAACAGCAGAAAAGGAAGAGGGAAACGGAAAGAGCAGCGGAAAAAATGCAATGAAGTGGGAAGGAACTGCAGAGGATTCGGTTAAGCTTGAGCTTACAGCAGCTTACAAGGGCGAGGAATTTACGCAAAAGGATGCTCCGCAGGAAGCAATCGGGAGCGAAACCCAGGCTGAACAGACCGGGAATAATGAGAAAACGGATTCTGCCGATAAAAATGTAAAAGCAGATAAAAAGGTAAAAAGGAGCGGCAAAGCCGAAAAGAATCATACGGTTGCGTTGATTTTAGTAATACTGATCGCTGCAGCGGCAGCAGTGTTCTTGGCAATAAACAAGAGCAAGAAACCGGAAAATGATACCGGTGAGGCGATCGGGAATAATGAATCCGATACAGAAACGGAGGAGAATGAGAAATGATTTTCAGCAGAAAACTGACATTTCGCGGAGGTGTGCACCCCGATGATAACAAGAGCTTCACAGCTTCAAAGCCAATAAAGGCATTAGAGCCGCCGCAGGAGCTGATTTTCCCGCTGTCGCAGCATATCGGCGCTCCGTGTGAACCATGCGTGAAAGTTGGGGATGCCGTCAAAATGGGAACAAAAATCGCCGACAGCGAAGCATTTGTGTCCGCTCCGATTCATTCATCCGTTTCGGGTACCGTTAAAGCGATTGAGCCGCGGCCGGTATCAAACGGAAACATGGTTATGTCAATAATTATTGAAAACGATTTTTGTGATACTCCCGATGACGCGCTTAAACCCATTGATTACACATCGGTCAGTCCGGATGACATTCCGTCAATGGTGCGTGAAGCAGGAATTGTCGGAATGGGCGGAGCAACATTTCCGACGCATGTTAAGCTCATGCCGCCCAAGGAATGTAAGATTGACACGGTGATAGTAAACGGGGCAGAGTGCGAACCTTATCTTACAAGCGACCACAGAATCATGCTGGAAACCCCGGATGAGGTTATTGCGGGACTGAAAATTCTGCTTTATCGTTTCGGAATAACAAATGGGCATATAGCTGTTGAAGAAAACAAACCCGATGCAATCGCACTGCTGAAAAAACGGTGCGAAAATGAAACAATAACTGTTGATACACTGAAAAAGAAATATCCTCAGGGCGGAGAAAAGCAGCTTATAAAAGCTGTTGCCGGGCGCGATGTTCCCCCGGGGAAACTGCCTGCCGATGCCGGCGTTATTGTGGTTAACATTGACACATGCACCGCAATTGCCAGAAGATTTCTTTTCGGTACGCCGCTCATGCGCAGAATTGTAACACTTGTCGGCGGTGCGGTTAAGGAGCCTGTCAATTACAGAGTGCGCATAGGCACACCGGTTGATTATATAATAGAACAAAACGGCGGCTTCGAAAAGGAACCGTCAAAAGTCATAATGGGCGGTCCGATGATGGGCGTTGCGCAATTCAGGCTGGATATCCCTATTATAAAAGGCACTTCGGCGATCCTGTGTTTTACGGAGGAGGAGGCAAAGCTCCCGGAAGAATATCCGTGTATACGCTGCGGAAAGTGCGTGTCGCACTGTCCGATGCGCCTTATGCCGCTGTATCTGCATGATTTTGCCGTGCGCGGAGAGCTTGACAAGTGTGAGGAATACAATGTTACGTCCTGCATTGAATGCGGCTGCTGCAGCTTCGAATGTCCGTCAAAGCGGCAGCTTGTGCAGAATATAAGAATTGCCAAGCAAAAAGTGCTGGCAGAGCAGAAAAAACGCAGATAAAGGAGTTGTTATATATGGAAAATATTAAGCTTACCGTTTCGTCAACTCCGCACATCCGCGCAAACAACAGTGTTGACGATATCATGCTCGATGTGATTCTTGCACTGATGCCGGCTGCATTTGCGGGAGTGCTCTTTTTTGGGGCGCGCGCACTTGCGGTGACGGTGCTGTCTGTCGTATCATGCGTCTGTTTTGAGGCATTGTATGAAATAATTGCAAAAAAGCGCGTTACGGTTAAGGATCTCAGCGCAGTTGTGACCGGTATGCTGCTTGCATTCGCACTTCCGTCAACGATTCCGTACTATGCTGTGGTAATCGGTTCATTCGCCGCAATTGTGATAACAAAGCAGCTTTTCGGAGGAATCGGGCAGAACTTCATGAATCCGGCATTAATCGGCAGAGCTTTTCTGATGGCGTCCTTTCCGGCGGCGATGACATCGTTCACAACGGAAAAGCTCGGAATTTTTGAAAAAACTGCGGACGTTGTCACATCTGCAACACGGCTTTCCCCGATGGCGGCTCTTTCTTCGGCAAATCCGCCGGCATTGCGTGAACTTTTTATCGGAAGAATGGCAGACGGCACTGCTCTCGGCGGCTGCATCGGAGAAACATGCTCCGCGGCAATTCTTCTCGGACTTGTTTATCTTGTTGTGCGCCGCGTTATTTCGCTGCGTATTCCGCTTACATATATGGGCAGCGTGATGCTGATGGCGATGATTTTCGGGCGCAGCCCGTTAGAGGCATTGTTTACGGGCGGCGTTATGCTTGCAGCGGTGTTCATGGCAACAGATTATGTAACCACGCCCACAACCGCATGGGGACAGCTGATATTCGGCTGCGGATGCGGAATCATAACATCCGTTATCCGTTTTTGGGGCGGATACCCGGAGGGCGTTACCTATGCGATATTGCTGATGAATATTATGACGCCGCTTCTCGACAGATGGACGGTGCCAAAGCTTGCAGGGGGTAAAAAGGCATGAAAAACGAATTTGTTAAGCTTTCCGGTATACTTTGCATCATCACACTGACGGCGGCGATGCTGCTTGCCGGCGTGAACGGACTAACTGAAAAGAAAATTGCCGAGGCTTCAGACCGCGCGTCGCAGGATGCGATGAAATCCATATTTACGGAAGCAGATGTGTTTGATAAGCTGACCGACGCAATTTACGAGGGCAAAAAGAACGGAGAGACGGTTGGATATTGTGTAACGGTATCGGCAAACGGTTTCGGCGGTGAAATTAAGATGATTGTCGGACTCACGCCGGAGGATAAGGTTGAGGGGATTGAAATCCTCGAACATTCCGAAACACCCGGATTGGGAGCAAAATCCACATCGGCAGAATTTAAAAATCAATTCCGCGGAAAACAATCCGGACTTTCGGTTGTTAAAGGCAAAACCGATTCGGAGAACGAGGTTTCGGCAATTACAGGAGCAACTATCACGAGCCGCGCCGTTGCAAACGGTGTTGGCGAAGCTGCGGATGAACTGAAAAAAGCGCTGTCGGGAGGGGATAAATAATGCTATCGAAAATTATCAAAAACGGACTGATTGATGAAAACCCGACTTTTGTTCAGGCGCTTGGAATGTGTTCAACCCTTGCCGTAACAACCTCGCTTAAAAACGGCGTCGGAATGGGTCTTTCAACAACAGCTGTTCTGATTCTGTCGAATATTTTAATATCGCTTCTTCGGAGAGTTATTCCGAAAAAAATCAGAATTGCGGCGTATGTTGTAATAATAGCAGCCTTTGTATCAATTGTTGATATGCTGCTTAAGGCATATTTCCCCTCGCTTTCAAATGCGCTCGGAATATTTATTCCGCTGATTGTCGTAAACTGCATCATCCTTGCGCGCGCCGAGGCATTTGCTTCAAAGAACGGCGTACTTAAATCGGCGGCAGACGGCCTCGGAATGGGATTGGGGTTCACAGCTGCGCTGTCAATTATATCTTCAATTCGTGAAATCCTCGGCAACGGCACAATTCTTGACATTCCGCTCGGAATAAAAAACCCGGCAATTATTATGATTCTTCCGCCCGGAGGCTTCCTTACCCTCGGAATAATTCTCGGACTGATTAATGTTATAGCTAAGAAAAGGAGGGAAAGCTGATGCCTGCTCTTATCGGAATAGCTCTCACGGCTATATTTGTGCAAAACTTTGTTCTTGTTAAGTTTTACGGAATATGCCCGTTTCTCGGAGTGTCGAAAAAGGTTGACACTGCACTCGGCATGGGCATGGCAGTAACCTTTGTTATGACGCTTGCCTCTATTATGACATATTTTTGTCAAACGTTTATTCTTGTTCCGCTGCACATCGAATATATGCAGACGATTGCATTTATCGTTATCATAGCGGCGCTTGTTCAGTTCGTTGAGATGTTTTTGCAGAAGTCAATACCATCGCTTTACAGTTCGCTCGGCATTTATCTTCCGCTTATAACAACAAACTGCGCCGTTTTGGGTGTTGCGCTGCTTAATGTGCGCACGGCATCCGTTATATCAGACAGCGCAAGCTATACCTTTATTGAATCGGTCATTAACGGCTTTGCGGCAGGTATCGGCTTCATGATTGCAATTGTGCTGTTTGCCGGTGTGCGGGAGCGGCTGGAGTATTCGGATATTCCCGAAGCCTTGCAGGGGCTTCCGATCGCTCTTATAAGTGCATCGCTGTTGGCAATGGCTTTTCTGGGATTCCAGGGAATGTCGTTTTAAAGGAGGGCGTATCATGAAAGAGATTATCATACCGGCGGTTACAATGGGTGCGCTCGGACTTGTCCTCGGAGCAATTCTTGCGGCGGCGTCAAAAATATTTGCCGTTAAAACAGATGAACGCGCCGAACAAATAACTTCTGTTCTGCCCGGAGCAAACTGCGGCAGCTGCGGTTTTGCAGGATGCAGCGCATATGCAGCGGCAGTCAGCGGCGGCACGGCAAAAGTAAATTGCTGTATCCCCGGCGGTCAGGCAGCTGCGGATAAAATTGCGGAAATAATGGGAGTTTCCGCAGAAACGGTTGAACCGATGAACGCGGTTGTTATGTGCAGCGGAACAGAGTCTGCCGCGCCCGATAAGTATATATATGTCGGTGAACAGAGCTGCGAAGCTGCATCAAGGCTTCAGGGAGGCGGCGCAAAGGCGTGCTCGTTTGGATGCTTAGGCTTCGGCACGTGTGCATCGGTATGCAAATTCGGCGCAATTTCCGTTGTTGACGGAGTTGCAGTTGTTAATCCGCAGAAATGCGGAGGCTGCGGCGAATGTGCGGCAGTATGTCCGAAGCATATTATCAAAATTGTTCCGTCAAAGAATAAAATATATGTTAAATGCAAATCCTGTGATAAGGGCGCTGCAATGAAAACAAAATGCAGCGCAGGCTGCATCGGCTGCAAAATGTGCGAAAAGGTTTGTTCGGTTAGTGCAATAAAAGTAAGCGATAACTGCGCGGAAATTGATTATTCTTTATGCACTCAGTGCGGAGCATGTGCGGCTAAATGTCCGCGCAGGATAATTGCGGATTTACGGGAGGGTGTTTCATGCACAGAGGAAAATTAGTTGTTATCGGAGCCGGATATGTCGGCTCGACATGCGCATTCACGCTTATGCGCAGCGGAATTTTCTCCGAAATTGTAATTATTGACGTAAATCATGATAAAGCAGAGGGTGACGCACTTGATATGAGCCACGGTGCGGCTTTCGTTGCTCCGGTCCGTGTTACGGCAGGCGATTATTCGGACTGCCGCGGTGCGGATATGATTATCATTGCAGCCGGGGCAAACCAGAAAAACGGAGAAACGCGCATTGATCTTTTAAAACGCAATGCCCAGATTCTTAAAAGCATTGTAGAAAACATCAAGAAAAATACGTCCGATTATCCGATTTTGCTTGTTGTGAGCAACCCTGTGGATATTCTGACATATATCACATACAAGCTCTCCGGCTGGCCGATAAAACGCGTAATCGGCAGCGGCACAGTGCTCGACACATCGCGCCTTAAATTCATGCTCAGCGGATATACGGGAATAGACGCAAGAAATATTCATACCTATATCATAGGTGAGCACGGGGATTCCGAAATAGCTGCATGGAGTGCAACAACAATCGGCGGACTGTCGCTTGATGAATTTTGCGATGCTGAAAATTCCTGCGGAGGAAAAAGCCGCGAGGAAATGCTCGGTGAGGTTCGCGGAGCGGCGTACGAAATTATAGAGAAGAAAGGCGCAACATTTTATGCGATTGCACTTGCCGTTGAAAGAATTGTTCGTGCAATTGTTAATGATGAACATTCTATTCTGACTGTATCAAGTGTGCTTGAGGGTGATTACGGGATTTCGGACGTTTGCCTGTCTGTGCCGACGGTTGTTGGCGGTGATGGCATCGTCCGCGTGATAGAAACGCCGCTCAGCGATGAAGAAAAGCAGGGACTTAAGGAAAGCGCCGACAAATTGTCGGGTCTTCTCAGGGAGTTGGGATTTTAATTGAACAAATTCAGAAAAAGAGGCGGGCATATTCTCACAGCTGTTTTATATGTTGTCATATACACGGTTATGCAGACTGTTGTCAGCCTTATTTACGCAATATATCAGCAAAAGCTGACAAATATCTCCGACGCTGATATTTATGAAAATATGATAAACGGCAGCTATGCAATGACTGCGATAGCCGCCGTACTGTCAATGTGGATTTATATGATACTCGGCGCTGTGCGGAAAAAGCCGCCGGCGCGGTACGTACATAGTGAAAAAGTGTACCCTATGACTGCAGTAATGGCTTGCATATCGGCAATAGGGGCACGCCTTGCTGTTACGGCGTATTCACATTTTGCGCAGAAAATAGGAGTGTTGAAACGTTCGCTCGACAGCGCGATGGAGTATGCCCCCGATGAGCTTAACGCAGCGCAGGCATTAGCGGCATTCTTTATGATAATCGCTATAGCGCCATTGTTTGAAGAATTTCTTTTCCGCTGCCTTGTTATGGGGGAGCTTGCTGAAGTTATGCGTCCGCAGTCCGCAATTGTTTTTCAGGCAATCATTTTCGGTGCAGCGCATATGGTTCTTTTTCAGTCAATTTTTGCCTTTGTTATGGGAATTCTGCTCGGGATTATATACTACAAAACGCAGAGCATAATATTATCGGCAGCCTGCCACGCAGTGTTTAACTTTTCCGCTGTTGCCGAAGGTCTGCCGCTTAACAATTCGTCTGCGGCTATCCTTGCAGTGTTCGGAATTTTGCTGATTGCAGCTTCAATGACATATATTATACGAGACAGTAAAAAACTGTGACAATCCGTTTGTCCGGAGCTTTTAAATATTCAGAAAGGCGGCGGTAATGGTGTTTTTAGCTATAATATTGTTCTTGATTCAGGGGGCAATTTTCGGCTTTGCGGCTGATCAGATTGTACAGAATAAAGGATATGACGAAAACTGGTTTTGGTGGGGATTTTTCTTCGGTTTTATTGCGCTCTTAGTGGCGCTGTCAAAACCCGATATCAATGATTGGACAGTGGCTGATAAGGAAACCGGCAGTGAAAGAATTTTATCGGACGGCGGATGGAAATGCAATAAGTGCGGTGCGGTAAATGCAGCATATTGCGGAACATGCGGCTGCGGAGCAACCAAAGACGGCAATGAGCAATCTATGAAGCAGGCATCAAAACATATGATTGAAGATTCAGCAATAAACGCCATGAAAAAATACAAGGGGCTGCTTGATGCGGATATTATAACTAAAGAGGAGTTTGATGAAAAGAAGAAAGAACTTCTCGGCATATATTAAAAACGGTCAGCGGCAAAATGTGATTTCATTTTGCCGCTGACCGTTTTTTATCTGCTGTTTATTTTGAAGCCTTTTCTATGTCGTTCTGACGGATAACATTACGCTGAATTTTGCCGTTGAATGTTTTCGGAAGAGCGTCGACAAATTCCACGATACGCGGATACTTGTAAGGAGCGGTGTTCACCTTGACATAATTCTGAAGCTCCTTAACGAGAGCATCAGAGGGTTCAAAACCTTTCTGGAGAACGATTGTTGCCTTAACGTTGAAGCCGCGCACAGCATCGGGAACGCCTGTTACGGCAATTTCAAGCACTGCAGGGTGCTCCATAAGAACGCTTTCAATCTCAAACGGCCCTATGCGGTAGCCGGAGGATTTTATAACATCGTCATTTCTGCCGACATAGCGGAAAAGTCCGTCCTCATCACGGTAGGCAGTGTCGCCTGTGTGATAAAATCCGTCATGGATTGCTTTGTCGGTATCCTCCTCACTCATGTTATACGTTCTCATAAGTCCGCAGGGGCGGCGCTCCTGGCTGAGCACACGGATGCAGATTTCGCCGGTTGTTCCGCGCTGGCAGCGTTCATTATTTTCGTTTAATATATGAATATCCATTCCGGGAATCGGCAGACCGATTGCGCCGGGAACAGGTTCCATCCACGGCTTGATGGTTGCAATGCAGACTGTTGTTTCACTCTGCCCGAAACCCTCGTACAGCTTGAGTCCTGTTGCCTCAAGCCATTTGTTGTATATTTCGGGATTGAGCGCTTCACCTGCCGTGCAGCAGTGGGTGAGGGAGGACAGGTCATATTTTTTAACATCATGCTGAAGCATCATGCGATACATTGTCGGCGGTACGCAGAAAGTTGTGATTTTGTATTTTTCAAGCTTGGAGAGAATGTCCTCCGGGTCAAAGCGTTCAAAATCATAAACAAACACGGCGCTTTCACCGAGCCACTGTCCGTATATCTTGCCCCAGTAAGCCTTAAGCCAGCCTGTGTCGGATATTGAAAAATGCAAGCCGCCGTCAACAACCTGCTGCCAGAACAATGCCGTCATGATATGACCGAGCGGATAACGAAAATCATGCGTAAGCATTTTCGGATAACCGCTTGTGCCGGATGTGAATGCAAGCAGCATTGTATCGTCAGCCTTTGTTCCGTGGTCGCCTGTGGGGCGAACCCAATCGGTGTCAGCTGCGGCAAACCCCTCCTCGAAATCAATCCAGTCGGGAGCAGGCTTTTTATGCATGGTTACAAGCTTTTTCTTTATTGTGGTATATTCACTTGCACGCTCCTCGAAAGATTCGGCAGCGTCACCGTGACCGGTGATTATCGCATATTTTATTCCTGCCATGTTGCAGCGGTAAACATAGTCCTTAGCTTTAAGCATATCGGTTGCACTCACGGCGACTGCTCCGATTTTGTGAAGACCGAGCAGGCAGAACCAAAAATAGTAGCTGCGGCGCAGAACAAGAAGAACTATATCGCCTTTTCTGATGCCGAGATATTTGAAATAGTTTGCTGCGCGGTTTGATTCGCGCGACATATCCTTAAAGGTGAAGCGCTTTTCCTCTCCGTCTGCGCCTACCCATACCATGGCAAGCTTGTCGGGCTTTGTTCTTGCAAGCTCGTCAACAACATCGTATGCAAAGTTAAAGTCCTCGTTCCATGTCAGTTTATAGTTTCTCTGAGCGTCGGCAAGTGAAAGGAAATCTTCGCGCTTTGCGCCGACATATTTTTCATATATAGCCATTATATTTATCCCCCGTTATTTAAAATTATTTGTTTATTACCACTGCAATAAACTGCACAGGCTCATTTCCCTGTGCTTTAGCTGCGTGGGGGAGCCCTGCATCAAAGTATATGCTGTCGCCTTTTTTCATATCATAGGAAATATCGCCTATATAAAGCGTCATTTCACCGGACAAAACATAGTTGAATTCCTGACCTTCATGTCCGTGAAGAACTGGAACCTCGTCCTCGGGAACAATTGTTACCAAAAACGGTTCCGCTTTCTTTTTGCGGAAAGTGTAAGCAAGGTGTTTGTAATCATATTCATGTTCGCGCTTTACGCTGTAGCCTTTGCCTGCCTCAACCATGCATGCCTTGGAAAGCGTGGGAGAGCTGCCGCTGATAATGTCGAGCACGTCCACGCCGAGCAGATTGGCACAGTTGTAAACAAAGCTGAATGAAAAGTCCTTGTTGCCTTTTTCATATTCAATATATTCCGGCTCACCCATGTTAAGCTTTTCAGCCATCTGAGCTGTGGTATATTCGCAGTCCTCACGAAGAGAAGCAAGGCGCATACCAATATCTTTGAGCTGGTCGTTCATAAATCATTCTCCTTTATTTTTTATTTGAAGTTATAGCCGAGATGAACGGCTTTCATATTTGCGTCAAGCAAATGCTGCTTTGAAGCCGGCACAACCTTTTTCATTGCCGTTTCAATATTTTCAACCGGGCAAAGATTAGTGTGTTTCATCATAAATCCGATCATAATCATGTTTGCAAGACCGGTAAGTCCTTCGTCCGAAGCAAGCTTTGTTGCCGGAATGTAAAACGCTTCAACATCCGTGCGCTCAACTTTTCTTTCAATAAGAGCGCTGTCCACAAATATTTTTCCGCCTGCCTTTGTTTCTTTTTCATATTTGTCAAGCGACGGAAGATTCATCGCAATAAGGATATCTGGATTGGTTACAATAGGTGAACCGATGGGGATATCGCTGAGAATAACGCTGCAGTTTGCCGTGCCGCCGCGCATTTCCGGCCCGTAGGACGGAAGCCAGCTAAGCTCCTTGCCCTCAATAAGACCTTCATATGCAAGGAATTTTCCGGCAAAGAGAATACCCTGACCGCCGAAACCGGCAATTAAAATTTCTGTGTTCATTTCGTTCATTCCTTTCTTATTGAAGGTTTTATTCTGCATATTTGTCCTTATAAACACCGAGCGGATAATAAGGAATCATATTTTCTTCAAGCCATGAAAGCGCTTTGTCGGGTGCAAGACCCCAGTTTGTGGGGCATGTTGAAAGAACTTCAACAAGCGAAAAGCCTTTGCCCTCAAGCTGATTCTGAAAAGCCTTTTTGATAGCCGCTTTTGCTTTTTTGACGTTTTGAACATTATTCACGGCAACGCGTTCAAGATATGCTGCACCGTCAACCTGAGAAAGCATTTCGCATACCTTAACGGGATAGCCGACTGCTTCAACATCACGCCCGTAGGGAGAAGTCTGTGTTTTTTGCCCCGGGAGAGTTGTGGGCGCCATCTGACCGCCTGTCATGCCATATATTGCATTGTTGACAAAAATAACAGTGATATTTTCACCGCGCGCCGCAGAATGAACCGTTTCGGCAGTTCCGATAGCGGCAAGATCGCCGTCACCCTGATAGGTAAACACAATGTTGTTTTTATCGCTGCGCTTAACGCCTGTTGCAACAGCCGGTGCGCGCCCGTGTGCAGCCTGCACCATGTCGCAGTTAAAATAGTTGTATGTAAATACGCTGCAGCCTACCGATGCAACACCGATAGTTCTTCCGGCAACGCCGAGCTCATCAATAGCTTCGGCAACAAGGCGGTGAATAATGCCGTGCGTACAGCCGGGGCAGTAGTGCAGCGGTGCGTCCGTAAGAGCATGGGGTTTCTGAAATACTACCATTATTGAGCACCTCCGTTAGCTTCGTTAATTTTATCGAGAACGTTTTGCGTTGTCGGAATCATTCCGCCGGTTCTGTTGCAAAGCAGAACCTCACGGCGGCAGCGCGTTGCAAGCTCGATATCCTCAATCATCTGACCCATTGAAAGCTCAACGGAGATGAATTTTCTAACCTTGTCACATGCGTTGAAAAGTGCTTTTTTCGGGAAGGGCCACAGCGTTATCGGGCGGATCATGCCGACTTTAACCCCGTTTTCGCGCGCAATATCAATTGCATTTTTTGAAACGCGCGACGCAACGCCGAACGCAACGATGCAGATTTCCGCATCCTCCATGCGATATTCCTCCCACATGGGTTCGTTTTCTTCAACCTTTTTGTAACGCTCATAACGTTCGAAGTTAAACTTTTCAAGCTCATCAGGCTTTAAAAACAGGGAATTTACAATGTTCGGCTTTCTTTCGCCCTTGGTGCCGGTCAGCGCCCATGATTTGTCATATTCATTGATTTTACCGGGTTCAAGAGTTACAGGTTCCATCATTTGCCCCATAGTGCCGTCGGAAAGAATCATTGCCGGCATTCTGTACTTTTCGGCAAGGTCAAAGCCTTTGAAAACAAGGTCAACCATTTCCTGAACGCTGTTGGGAGCAAGCACAAGCAGATGAAAATCTCCGTGACCTGCGCCGCGCGTTGCATGGAAATAGTCCGACTGTGACGGCTGAATACCGCCGAGTCCGGGACCGCCGCGCTGGACATTTACTATAAGAGCCGGAAGATCACACCCTGCAAGGTACGAGATGCCCTCGCTTTTAAGGCTTATTCCCGGACTGGAGCTTGATGTCATTGCTCTTTTTCCTGTTGAAGCAACGCCAATTACCATGTTGATAGCGGCAATTTCACTTTCTGCCTGGAGAAACACGCCGCCGATTTTCGGCATTTTCTTTGCCATATATGCCGCGACCTCAGTCTGCGGCGTTATGGGATAACCGAAATAGTGATGACAGCCTGCCATAATGGCAGCTTCAGCCAAAGCTTCGTTACCCTTCATTAAAACTTTTTCAGCCATGCTTTTTTATCATTCCTTTCAAAGTGTTATCTTTCAACCGTGATTACGCAGTCGGGGCACATTGTTGCGCAGAAAGCGCAGCCGATACATTTTTCCGCATCGGTTACATGCGCCGGATGGTAGCCGCGCTTATTCAGTTCATCACTGAGGGCAACGATTTTCTTTGGACATGCGCCCACACAAAGTCCGCATCCCTTACAGGTTTCGCGGTCAAAGGTTACTTTTGCCATTCTATTCATTCCTTTCTGCCCAGCTCTGCTCAACATAAAGAGTGAGCGGCATTATATTTTCGATTTTATCCTCAAGAAGAGGACAAAGGCTTTTCAGAGCGGTTGTCATTCTTATCGGGATGTCTGCCTTTTCGGATATTTCCGCGGCATAGGGAACACTCGCAAGCACATCCTCCGCGGTGGTTATTTCGCCGATATTTGAATTGTTTACTATTCCCGTGAAGCGCATATGTGCCGCAGCTTCAATTTCGCGCATTACCGAGAGTGTGCTTTCGGCGTCACGCGTAAGCGGGCGGTACTTGCTGATAACAAACAGAAATTCATAGCTGCCATCTGCAAGTATTCCGTCCGAATAACGCCCGAGCGCAAGCGCACCGCGGTCATCTCCGCCGACATCTATAACGCCTGCCTGATGCGTATTATGCAAAAGGGAATATGCCTCCGCAGGGAGTGCCGGCGTGTCAACATTTGAGTTGGCATAAGGCGATGAAATAAGTTTTATGCCATTGCGCGCCAGCACCTCCGTGCTGTCCTTTGTTCTGAAATAAGGGTTGACAATATCAAGATCAGCAACCGAAACGTGAGCATAAAGCGTTTTCAGCCAAAGTGCATAGTTTACGGCGATATTTGTTTTTCCGCTTCCATAGTGACCGGCAAAAACGGTCAGTCTTTTTACAGAGTTACTGTCCATCCGAATTTATCCTCGCATTTACCCCACTGAATACCTGTGAGTGTGTCGTACAGCTTTTGGCTGAGCGGTCCGATTTCATTGTTGTTGATAAGCATAACATCGTCTTTGTAGCGCAGCTTGCCAACGGGGGAGATAACAGCTGCAGTGCCTGTTCCGAAGCACTCGTCCAATTTACCGTTCTTCTGTGCGTCAAGAAGCTCCTGAGCGCTCACGCGGCGTTCCTCAACCTCATAGCCAAGGCTTTTGCAGAGCTGAATTACGCTGTTGCGCGTAACGCCGGGAAGAATACTTCCGTTCAGCATGGGTGTTACAACCTTGCCGTCAATCTTAAAGAAGATGTTCATTGCACCGACTTCCTCGATGTATTTTCTTTCAACACCGTCAAGCCAGAGAACCTGTGAATATCCATCGTCATGAGCTTTAACCTGAGCTGCAAGGCTTACGGCATAGTTTCCGCCGGTTTTTGCAAAACCCATTCCTCCGCGAACGGCGCGGACATATTCATCTTCAATCCAGATGCCGACCGGTGCAAGTCCGCTTTCATAATAAGCGCCGCTCGGGGCAAGAATGATTATAAATTTATATGTCTGAGAAGGTGCAACCCCGAGAAAATCATCGGTTGCGATAACAAACGGGCGGATATAAAGCGAAGTACCCTCCTGCGTGGGAATCCAGTCCTCATCAACCTTAACAAGCGCTTTTACGGCTTCAACAAAATCTTCCTCGGGAATTTCGGGAATACACAAACGCTTGTTGGAGTTGTTAGCTCTTTTTGCATTCATATCGGGGCGGAACAGGCGAGCCTTGCCGTCCGCGCCTTTATATGCTTTCAATCCCTCAAACATTTCCTGACCGTAGTGGAAAACCATACACGCAGGGGAGAGCGAAAGATTATGATAGGGAACGATTCTTGCATCGTGCCAGCCTTTGCCCTCGGTATAATCCATTTCAAACATATGGTCGGTGAAGATTTTACCGAAGCCGAGCTTTGCGTCCTTTGCGGGTTTCTTCTTGGGGGTTGTTGTTTTTTCGATTTTGATGTTCAGCATATAAATCATCCTTTCAAAAATAATTACTGAGTTACAATACCGTCTACCTTTTTTATTCCGAGACGCTCAACCGCATCCTCACGCATTTTGTATTTTAATACCTTTCCTGCGACGTTCATGGGGAAAGCGTCCACAAAATCCACATAACGCGGAACCTTGTGCTTTGCCATGCTTGCGGCAACAAAATCTTTCATTTCCTTATCGGTCATCGTTTCGCCGTCTTTAAGGATAACGCAAGCCATAATTTCCTCGCCGTACTGCTCATCGGGAACCCCGATAACCTGCACGTCCTTAACCTTGGGATTCGTATATATAAATTCCTCGATTTCTTTGGGATAAATGTTTTCACCGCCGCGGATAATCATGTCCTTAAGACGCCCGGTTATGCGATAGTTTCCGTCCGGAGTGCGGCAGGCAAGGTCGCCCGTGTGCAGCCAGCCGTCAGAATCAATCGCTTCGGACGTTTCACGCGGCATTTTGTAATACCCCTTCATTATATTATAACCGCGTGCAACGAATTCACCCGTTTCATTGTCGGGAAGTTCTTTGCCGGTTTCGGGGTCAACAATTCTGCACTCAATTTCAGGCAGCGGCCGCCCTACGGTTGAAACGCGAACCTCTGTTGAATCGTCCGTGCTGCTCATTGTGCATCCGGGCGAGGATTCCGTCTGCCCGTAAACGATTGTGATTTCCGTCATGTTCATTTTATTGACAACGTCCTGCATTACGGGTACGGGGCAAGGCGAGCCTGCCATGATTCCCGTTCTCATATATGAAAAATCCGTTTTTGTGAAGTCGGGATGCTCCAAAAGAGCGATAAACATTGTCGGCACTCCGTGGAAACATGTTATATGCTCACGGTCGATGCACGAAAGCGCTGATTTCGGGGAGAAGTACGGCAGCGGATAAAGCGAGCCGCCGTGAGTCATTGCGGCAGTCATTGCAAGCACCATGCCGAAGCAGTGAAACATCGGAACCTGAATCATCATGCGGTCGGCAGTGGAAAGATCCATTCTGTCACCGATGCATTTGCCGTTGTTCACGATATTGTAATGCGTCAGCATAACGCCTTTTGGAAAACCGGTTGTTCCGCTTGTGTACTGCATATTACAAACGCTGTGAACATCCACTGCGGCAGCCATCCGATAAACCTCTTCAAGCGGAACGCTGCCGGCAAGGCTCATCGCACGTTCCCATGGAATGCAGCCTTTTTGTTCAAACCCCACTGTGATAACATTGCGGAGAAAAGGCAGCCTTTTGGCATGGAGAGCTTCCTCCGGCTGCTTGGTTTCAAGCTCCGGGCAAAGCTCAGCGATAATCTGCGAATAGTTCGAATCCCTGTAGCCGTCAATCATGATAAGAGTGTGCGTATCGGACTGCTTCAGAAGATATTCCGCTTCATGGATTTTATAAGCTGTGTTCATCGAAACGAGCACGGCACCGATTTTTGTTACTGCCCAGAAAGCAATATACCACTGCGGAATATTTGTTGCCCAAACTGCAACGTGTGAGCCGGATTTAACGCCGAGAGCGATAAGTGTGCGGCAAAATTCGTCAACATCATCGCGAAACTGGCTGTAGGTTCTTGTATAATCAAGCGTTGTGTATTTGAAAGCGTACTGATTCGGAAATTCGCGCACCATTGTGTCAAGAACCTGGGAAAACGTTTTTTCAATCAGCACGTCCTTTTTCCAGACGAACTTACCTGTTTTGGCTTTGTTTTCATAGTACGGCGTTTTTGCGGTTGCAAGACTGTCGAAACGTTCCATAAAGCTTGTGAAATGGGGGAGAATAACGTCCTTATCGGTTATCTCGCTCATCCATTCGGGATTCCATTCAAGAGATATGAATCCGTCATAATTGATTGAACGCAGCGCGTTGATGAATTCGCTGACGGGCAGATTTCCTTCGCCGACAAGCGCAAACTCATCCGCGCTTACCGAATCCTTTATGTGAATATGGCGGACATACGCGCCGAGGTTTTTGATTGTGACATCGGGCGTTTCCCCGGCGATTCTGTAAGGATAATGAAAGTCCCACAGTGCACCGAGATAATCATCGGCAAAATCCTCAAGCAGGTCGCGCAGCTTTGCGGTGTCTGAATACATTCCCTGTGTTTCCAGCAAAAGCACAACGCCGTTTTTCCGTGCAACGGGGAGCGCGCGCTTTATAAAATCATATACACAGTCACCGTTTCCGGCTTTGAGTCTGATATATCCGCAGCGCAGCCTTGCCGCTGCCTCGGCACATTCTTCGAGTTCCGTAAAAGCCTTGGAAGAATTTTTTGCAATATCGCATGTCATATCAATGCACGAAATTTTCAGCCTGTTCGCGATAAGGCTTCTGTATATATCATTAAGCGTTTGCCTGCTTGTTTCCTTAATATCGTGAATTTCAATTGCGCCGTATTTATATTCGTGTGCATTTTCGATGGCGCTGCACACGTCCATTCCCCAATGGTTGGTAGAGAAAGAAAGATTCATCACAATTCCTCCTCAAAACAGATTTTGTTAAGTGCATTTATGTATGCATTAATGGAAGCGTCAACGATATCGGTTGAAAGACCTCTGCCTGAGTAAAGCTTGCCATTCGAACGCAGCTTCACGATTGCCGAACCGAGAGCTTCACGTCCGCGCGTTACAGCCTGAATCTGAAAATCGTCAAGCTCAAAGTGATGACCGACTATCTGCTCAATTGCGCGGAATGCTGCATCAATCGGTCCGTCGCCGACATTGTATCCGGAAAGCTCTTCGCCGTTTTTGCTGAGCTTTATATGTGCCATAGGCGTGATAACGTTTCCGATATTGGCAACAAAGCTTTCAATCTTATATGTCGGCGGAACCTGAAGCGCTTCGCTTGCAACAATTGCGTCAAGATCGCGCTCTGTTATTTCCTTTTTAGCTGCCGTTTTAACGAATGCGGCATAAACATTTGTTATATCATCCTCGGAAAGATCGTATCCGAGCTTTTCAACAGCCGCAGCAACGGTTTTGATGTCTTCATCGCCTTTCAGCACATCGGACGAAGACGGGGAAGTGTTTTCATCCGTGTCAGCAGCCTTGCCTTCGGCAATCTGAACAGCCTGTTTAACGCAGCTGTCAAGCACCGTCATATTAAGATTGCAGCAAACATCGAGTGCCGCGCCCTTTGCGCGGATAATTCCGGCAACGGTTTTAAGCGATGCCGCATTTTTGCCGAGCATTGATGTTTTAACGATGTCTGCACCGTTTTGCACTGCGGCAGCGGCACAGGCAGCCGCCATGTGAAGTGCGTTTGAGCATGTAACTGCAAGTCTGCCGCCCTGTGAAAGCTTGCTTGCAGATTTAATATCGGCAACGAAATCACCGAACTCAGAGGGGAGCATTTCGCCGGTGTCATCACAAAGAGTTATGGTCTTTGCTCCGTTTTCGAGTGCCGTATCCGTCACGGATATAAGAAAATCACGTTCGGCGCGCGTTGCGTCCAGAAGCGATACTTCAACGTTCTCAAAAAGCTCAGCCGCCTTTTTAACGCATGCGGCAACGGCTTCAAGCATTTTCTGCGGCTTTTTGCGGCACAGATATTCCATCTGAACTGTTGAAACAGGGGCGAGTATGTTCACGGCAGCCTTTGCCGTGCCGCGGAGAGCCTCCGCAGCGGCTGCAATCTCATCTTCATCAACCGAAACGGGAACGCATACGATGCTGTTTTTTACAATACCGGAAATTGTGTGAAGCAACACGATATCCGTTTTTCCGCCGGTTAGTCTTGCCGTTTCTATAACATCTGCATTTAGCTTGTCAAGAAGCCTTGCTGTTTCGACTTTTTCCTTAAAGTTAAGGGAATAGTCATTTCCGCTGCGAAGTGTAATGTCGGCAATTTCAATTTTCCTCATCTCGTATTCCTCCATACATTTAATAGTTTGAAAGGTTTATACTAAAAAATGCCCGCAGCACTGATTGCCGCGAGCATTAAAAAACTCATAACCGAACCATAAATGGTGTTAATGCAGTTTATATACGACAAAAAGCGCTATTCTTATTAAGACCGATAATGTCTAGAATAATTATAGCGATAATGACAGATATAACAGCTGCAAAACCAAATGAATACATGAGCTTAAAACCCCTCATTAATTTTATGATTTTATTATACGCTTTTTGTCACTGTTTGTCAAGAAAATTATTTTTGATGATTATTTTCATTATATATTTTCCCGGAATATGCAATTATTCCGTTCAAATCAATTTTAATCTGCTGTTTCAGGGCGTTCAAATCGGAAAACTTCTTCTCGGGACGAATAAAACGAACAAATTCAACCGTTAACTGCTTGCCGTAAAGGTCAACATCGGCGGATGGGATATATGTTTCGGTGCGCAGCGCTTCCTTGCCGACTGTGGGATTTGTGCCGGTGTTTGTTATGGCGCTTCGCTTTTCTCCGTTTATATTAACAACCGTTTCATAAACTCCGCTCATCGGAAGAAGCGCCCCGAGGGGAGGATATATGTTCGCAGTCGGGAATCCGATTGTTCTTCCGAGCCGTTTCCCGTGCGACACAATTCCCGAAATTGAAAAATTTCTTCCGAGAAGTATATTGGCTTCTTCAATTCTTCCGCAGGAAATAAGCGCGCGGATTCTGCTTGAGCTTACCGTTTCCCCGCCTGATATGCGTTCGCCGACAATCGTGACTTTAAAACCGAGCTGTTTTCCGAGTTCTGTTAAAAGCTGTGTATCGCCGCTGCCGGAACTTCCGAAATGGTAATTAAATCCGCATGATACTGATGCTGCGTTGTATTTTTGAACAAGTAT
This sequence comes from uncultured Clostridia bacterium, assembly GCA_934454525.1. Taxonomy (GTDB): domain Bacteria; phylum Bacillota; class Clostridia; order UMGS1883; family UMGS1883; genus UMGS1883. Next base: position 63,807 of record CAKSFM010000004.1, on the reverse strand, counting down.
TTTTTCAGCAAACTGCCCGGCTGTCATGGACAGAAGTTCACGGCTTGTATTCATCAGGCACATCTGTGCGCCCAAAGAGCTTATCAGCCGTTCCTTTTCCTCAAGCGTTGTGATATAAGGAGGCGCAATGCCGAAAAGCACTTCGGACGGCGCTTTGTCAAATGTCAGCACAAGCGGCCGCAGTCCGTGCACTTTGGCTTCATGAACTGCGGATTCAATTATTTCGCGGTGTGCGATATGCACTCCGTCAAAAAATCCGAGTGCAATGCTGCTCTGAACGGCTGTCATTTATAAAACCCCTTTATTAGCTTCAAACACTTTCGCCCGTCTGTTTCGGAAACCTCCGAAAGTGCAATAAAATCACCGTTTTCGTCATAAATTCTGAGCTTTTGCCCGAAATCCCTGCCGTTAAAATAAATCGGAACGCCGTTTTTCACTCTGTCGGCGCGTTTTTTATCAAGCTGCACGGCTTCATAATCGGGAAAAAGCTTGTCAGTCGGGATAATAACGCTTTCTGTTTCTCCTTTTTCGGAAAGTGCGGAAAGCTGTTCCGGCGTTATGGAATTTTCAATCAGAAAATCTCCGCTTTGTGTGCGCATGAGCGCTTCAATGCAAGCACCGCAGCCGAGCTTATCACCTATATCCGCAGCAAGCGTTCTTATGTATGTTCCCTTGCTGCAATGAACATCAATTGTGACGCGCGGAATATCAATACTGAGAATTTCAATTGAATAAATCGTAACACTGCGCGGTTTGCGCTCAATTTCAATTCCCTGGCGCGCAAGATGATAAAGCCGCTGCCCTCCGACCTGAACCGCGCTGTACATCGGCGGAAGCTGTTCGATATTGCCGATAAAGCATGAAACAGCGCGGCGGATGTCTGATTCCGCTGCGGCGACAGGGTTTTCGGCAATAATTTCTCCGTCAGTGTCAAGTGTGTCGGTAACGGTTCCGAGCAGTATAGTTGCGCGGTAACGCTTGTCCTGCGCTGTCAGAAGATCCGAGGCGCGCGTTGCCGTTCCGACAAGAATGGGAAGCACGCCGGTTGCTCCGGGATCAAGAGTGCCGGTATGCCCGACCTTTTTCATATTAAGAGCGCGGCGCACAATGCTCACCATTCTGTGCGATGAGCTGCCGCGCGGCTTGTTAAGTATAATTACTCCGTTAAAATCATTCATAGCTTCAAAAGCTCCGTTACAACCATTTGTTCGGCTTCTTCAAAAGAAGCTCCTTTTATTGTGCAGCCTGCCGCCTTTTTGTGACCGCCGCCGCCGAACAGGCGCGCAACAGGCTCAATATTGTAATCTCCGTCAGAACGAAGGTTCACGCGGACATCGCCGTTTTCAAGCTGCGTGAAAAAAGCGCTGATTATAACACCGTCAAGAATCCGCGGAAGCTGAGCGAGAAACTCCGTGTCAGCCTTTTTTGCGTTATACCTTTCCATAACTTTGCGGTCAATGCCGGCAGCTCCGATTTTTCCACCGCCGTACAATTTAAGGCGCGAAATAGCTTCGCCCTGAAGCTTGAGCTGCTTAAGGGTTTTGCGTTCATAAAGCATGCTGCAAAGATGGGCGGTGTCAATTCCGGTTTTCATCAGCTCAATAACTATTTCAAGCGTTCTCTGCGTGACGCTTGCATATCTGAACGAGCCTGTGTCGGAGGAAATGGCGCAGTAAAGATACTCCGCCGCCTGCTTTGTGAGCTTTTCGCCCGAAGCGGCGATAAGCTCATAAACAAGTTCGCCGGCGGCACTGCGTGTCGGGTCAACAAGGCTCAAACGTGCGGCGCAGCTCTGCGTGATATGATGGTCAATGCAGACAGTGTCCTCCTTGCCGTGAAAAAACTTTCCCCAGCCGCCGATCCGATCGGCTGAATTGACGTCAATCATACAATAGCAATCGTAATCGGGGGCAGGGGAGTTCTCCGAGTATACAATAACATCTGTTTCCATAAAATTGAGATGAAACGAAAGCGGTGCATCTGTAAAGACATCGCATTTCACACCCTTGCCGCGCAGCACGGTGCGCAGCGCCATGGCACTGCCAAAGCAGTCCCAGTCGGGATTAACATGAATGAAAATCCCGACCGAACGTGATGAAAACAAGTGCTTTATAATTTCATTTTCCATGTTATTCAACATCCTTGTTTATATTATGAAGCAATTCGTTGATATGCGCTCCGTATTCAATGGTTGTATCAAGTCTGAACAGAAATTCGGGAACGCAGCGCAGCTGAACTCTTCCGCCGACAGTGCGGCGAATGAAGCCTGCGGCGCTTTGCAGCGCTTTAAGCGCATCCTTCTTTTCCTCATCTGTTCCCATTATGCTGACAAATACCTTTGCATAGCGCAGGTCATTCGTAACCGAAACGCTTACAATGCTTGTCATAAGCGGTATTCTCGGATCCTTAAGTTCCCGTATAACCGAGCTTAATTCCTTTTTGAGCTCCTCTGCAATACGGTCTGTTCTTTTAAATGACACTGTAATTACCTCCTGTGCATACTGCTGCGGAAAATAATCAGCGTTCAACCTCTTCCATAACAAAGCCTTCGACAACGTCGCCCTCTTTGATATCGTTGAAGCGGACAAAGCTCATTCCGCATTCGTAGCCTGTATTAACTTCTTTAACATCATCTTTAAAGCGGCGCAGCGAATCAAGCTCGCCCTCGTGAACAACAATGCCGTCGCGCACAATGCGAACGCCGCAGTTACGCTGGATTTTTCCGTCCGTCACATAACAGCCGGCAATTGTTCCGACACCGCTGACCTTAAACGTCTGGCGGATTTCGGCATGCCCTGTAACATTTTCGCGGAATGTGGGTGCAAGCATACCTTTCATGGCAGCCTGAATCTCCTCAATCGCTTCGTAAATAACTCTGTACATGCGCAAATCGACTTTATTAAGCTCCGCCGCACTCCTGCCGCCTGCGTCGGGGCGAACGTTGAAGCCTACTATAATTGCGTTCGACGCGGAGGCAAGCGTTACATCGCTTTCCGTGATGGCGCCGACAGCTCCGTGAATTACCTTAACGCGAACCTCATCGTTCGAAAGCTTTTCAAGGCTCTGCCGAACCGCTTCAACACTTCCCTGAACGTCCGCCTTGACAATAATATTGAGATCCTTAACATTACCGTCCTGAATCTGGCTGAACAAATCCTCAAGGCTGACTTTCTGATTTGCTTTGAGTGCGTCGTCCTTAATCTTCTGCTTTCTTGCCTCAACAACGTGGCGCGCCGCGCGTTCGTCGGAAACGGCGTAGAAAAGGTCGCCGCCCTCGGGCGTTTCGCTCAATCCGACAATTTCCACAGGCGTGGATGGAATTGCTTCCTTGATTCTGCGACCGCGCTCGTCTGTCATTGCGCGCACTCTGCCGACAGCAGTTCCGGCAACAATTATATCGCCCGTTCTGAGCGTTCCGTTCTGGACAAGAACCGTTGCAACAGGTCCGCGCCCCTTATCGAGCTTGGACTCGATAACCGTACCTTTGGCAAGCCTGTTGGGATTTGCCTTAAGCTCTTTCATTTCAGCGGTAAGAAGCACCATTTCAAGAAGCTGGTCAATATTCTTGTGCTGTTTTGCGCTTACCTCAACGCAGATAACATCGCCGCCCCATTCTTCGGGAACAAGACCGTGCTCCGTAAGTTCCTGCTTAACGCGGTCGGGATTTGCGCCGTCCTTATCAATTTTGTTTATCGCAACTATAATGCTGACGCCTGCCGCCTTGGCATGGTTGATAGCCTCAACGGTCTGCGGCATGATTCCGTCATCAGCCGCAACAACGAGGATTGCAATATCCGTAACCTGTGCACCGCGCGCGCGCATTGCCGTAAACGCTTCATGACCGGGCGTGTCAAGAAAAGCAATCTGACTGCCGTTGATGTTTACCATATACGCACCGATATGCTGCGTGATTCCGCCTGCCTCGCTTGCTGTTACGTTTGTTGAACGGATGGCGTCAAGCAGGCTTGTTTTACCGTGGTCAACGTGACCCATGACAACAACAACCGGGGGACGGGGAACAAGATCTTTTTCATCATCGGGAGCGTCCGCGTCGCCGATGAGCTTATCCTCTTCAGTGAGGATAATTTCACGCTCAACCTCTGCACCCATATCCTCCGCAATCAGCGCCGCAACGTCATATTCTATATTCTGCGTTATTGCAGCCATTATACCAAGCTGCATAAGACGCTTGATGATTTCCGTTGCGCCGACCTTGAGCTTCTGCGCAAGATCGCCGACGGTGATTTCATCGGGAATAAGAATATGCAGCTTTTCTTTCTTTTCCTTTTTCTGCGGCTGAACGGGTTTTTCCGCAGCCTTTGGCTGGTTCTTTTTCTGCGGCTGCTTATTTCTGTTCTTTTTGATTTTCTGCTTGGAGGTTTCGGTATCCTTAATTTCGGGGGCAAGCTCCTCCGCTTTCTCCTTGGCAATCTGCATATCAAGATCAACTGCGTTTGTGCGCGTGTCAACATGGCGCAGTGTTTTGATTGCCTTGGGTTCCTCCTCTTTTTCGGGAACAACCGGTTCTTCCGCAACAGGCTTCTCCGCCTTTTTCGGACGCTGAGACATCACATATTCGTCCATGGAGCTGCCGTCATCATACTGCTGTGTGAAGTATTCGATAACAACGCTCATTTCTTCAATATCGAGTGACGATGACGTGCTTTTGGATGTTCCGAGAATATCCTTAACCACCTTGACAATTTCCTTTCCCGGAACGTCAATAGCCTTTGATATTGCACTTATTTTCTGTTTTGCGATCATTTAGCAACACCTCCAAAAATTTTCACGATAGCTTCGGTGAACCCCTCGTCCCTGATCCCGACGGCGGGAGTGTTTTCGCGCCCGACCGCGCGGCTGAGATTTTCTTTGTCGGAATAATATATAATTCTGACTCCCGAGTGCAGGCATTTTGCCTCAAGCCGCCGTTTGTTGCTGCTGCCTATATCAGATGCGGCAATAACAAGGCGTGCCTTGCCCTCATCAACAAGCTTTTCGGTCATAAAAACGCCGAAAGAAACTTTTCCGGCCCGCACTGCCAAACCGAGCATACCGAGTAATTTATCGTTCATTAAATCAGTTCTTTCATTATAATTTCCTTAATATCCTTATGTACCGCGCACTTAAATGCACGTTCAAGCGCTTTTGTTTTTTCAAGCCTTGCCGCGCAGCCGCCGCTTGTACATATATATGCGCCGCGCCCCGGCATTTTGCCGCTTTTATCGGGCGCAATTGCACCGTCCGCCGATTTTACTATTTTAAGAAGCTCTGTTTTCGGCTTCATTTCACGGCAAACAATGCACATTCTGAGCGGAATCTTGCTCATCGGAAAATCATTCCTTTCCGGATTCGTCACTCTTTATATCAATTTTCCATCCCGTGAGCCTTGCCGCAAGACGGGCATTCTGCCCCTCTTTGCCGATGGCAAGTGAAAGCTGAAATTCGGGAACGGTTACCATTGCCGATTTGTTTTTTTCATCAATATCGACAGAAAGCACCTTTGCCGGATTGAGCGCCGCACTGATATATTCCGCAGGATCTTCGCTGTACTGAACAATATCAATCTTTTCATCGTTAAGCTCACGCACGATATCTGCAACACGCGTTCCGCGCTGCCCGACGCACGCCCCGACAGGATCGACATTTTCATTTTCTGAGAAAACGGCGATTTTGCTTCTGCTGCCGGCTTCGCGCGCAATGCTCATTATTTTTACCGTGCCGTCTGAGATTTCGGGAACCTCCTGCTCAAAAAGCTTTTTAACAAGTCCGGGATGTGTGCGCGATACCATAAGATTAACGCTTCTGTTCGTTTTCTTAACCTCAAAAACATATACCTTAATTCGTTTGCCGGGAGTATAATCCTCACCGGGAATCTGTTCGCCCGGTGTTAAAAGCGCCTCAGCTGTGCCGAGGTCAATGATGATTCCGCGGCGGTCAAGCTTTTCAACGCGTCCGCTCATAACATCATTTTCCTTATCGCTGTATTCATCATACATATTTCCGCGTTCCGCTTCACGGATTTTCTGAACAACCATGCCTTTTGCGGTCTGTGCCGCAATACGCCCGAATTTAAGCGGGTCAGCCTTAAAGTCAACGCTGTCGCCTATCTGATAGCGCTTGTTGATTGACTGCGCCTCCGCAAGTGAAATCTGTGTGCAGTCATCTTCAACCTCTTCAACAACTTCCTTTCTGCAGTAAACGCGCATATCGCCGTTTTCACGGTTCACCTCCGCAAAACAGTTGTAACCCGAACCGAAGTTCTTTTTATAAGCTGCAACCAAGGCGGTTTCAAGCGCTTCAAACATAACTTCCTTTTTAATATGCTTCTCCTTTTCAAGCGCCTCCAGCGCAAGTATCAGCTCGTTATTCATTTCCGGTCAACACTCCTAACTAAAATTTAACCGCAAGCCGCACTGAGGCTGCGAGTTTTTTATCGATTTTTGTTTCCTTTCCGTTTTCCGAAACGGTGATTATATTATTTTCAAACGATATAAGTTTTCCGGTTATCGTCTTTTTCCCGTCAATCGGTGCAAACAGCTTTATATCAATATCCTGCCCCAAAACCTTTTCAAAATGCCATGGCTGCGACAAAAGTCTGTCCATTCCCGGGGAAGAAACCTCAAAAATATAAGCTTCCTTTATAAAATCCTCGCGGTCAAGGAGCGGATTCAGTGCGCGGCTCACTCTTTCGCAGTCATCAATTCCGACTCCGCCGTCCTTATCGATATAAAGCCGCAGATAATAGCTGCCGCCCTCTTTTTTATACTCCGCGTCATACACATATGTTCCGCACTCGCGGCACACAGGCTCTGCAAGCCGGATAAGCGTTTCCTCAGCTCTTGACATAAGCTCCCCCCAAATCTCATATATAATACGAAAGAGTGGGAAACAACCCACTCTCACATTACCGCAATATATTTTAGCACAGCTTTTTATATATTGCAAGCTTTTTTTCCTTAAAATCCAAAAAAATATATTTAATTTCAGAAAAAAATGTAAATTTAAGTGCAAAAACGATATATTTGACTTTTGTAAATTTTTGTACTATAATGTAATTAGAGTATATATTAAGTAAAAAAGGCAGGATTGAGCTATGGCTGTGTTTAAATGCAAAATATGCGGCGGAGCGCTTGAAATAAATCCCGGTTTGACGGTTGCAACATGTGAGTACTGCGGTACAAAGCAAACCCTCCCCAGACTTGACGATGAAAAAAAGGCAAATCTTTTTGACAGAGCAAATCATTTCCGCAGGAACAATGATTTTGACAAGGCGATGTGCATTTATGAGCAGATTCTCAATGATGACACTGAGGATGCGGAAAGCTACTGGTCTCTCGTCTTGTGCAGATACGGAATTGAATACGTTGAGGATCCGGCAACGCACAAAAGGATTCCGACGGTAAACAGGGCTCAGTTCACGTCGGTTTTTGACGATGAGGATTATAAATCGGCGATAAAATGTGCCGACAGCGAGCAAAGGAAGCTTTATGAAGCCGAAGCGGCAGCAATAAATGAAATTCAAAAGGGAATACTGGCTATCTCACAAAAAGAAGAGCCGTTTGACGTGTTTATCTGCTATAAGGAAACCGATAAGGACGGGCGCAGAACACAGGACAGCGTTCTTGCAACGGAATTGTATCATGAGCTGACAAAGGATGGCTTTAAGGTTTTCTTTTCGCGAATCACTCTTGAGGATAAGCTGGGAACTGCATATGAACCATACATATTCGCTGCGCTTAATTCGTCAAAGGTAATGGTGGCTCTCGGAACAAGAGAGGAATATTTTAACGCGGTGTGGGTTAAAAACGAATGGTCCAGATACCTGGCGCTTATAAAAAACGGGGCGAAAAAGGTTTTGATTCCGGCATACCGCGATATGGATCCGTATGACCTGCCGGAAGAGTTTTCGCATCTGCAGGCACAAGATATGGCAAAGCTCGGTTTCATGCAGGATTTGGTTCGTGGAATAAAAAAGATTGTTTCCGCGGACGCATCACCGGCAATTAAAGAAACTGTTATCGTGCAAAATGCGGTTTCGGGCAACGGAGCTGCTTTGGTAAAGCGCGGAATTCTTGCCCTTGAGGACGGTGAGTGGGAAAAGGCGGACGGTTTTTTTGAACAGGCGCTGAACTGCAACGCGGAGGACGCACAGGCATACCTCGGGAAGCTGATGGCAGAGATGAAAGTAAAAACTCCGGAGGGACTGATGGATTGTTCGCTGCCCTTTGACAAGAGCGGTAACTATCAAAAAGCGGTTCGCTTCGGCGATGAAGCGCTGAAAAATACGCTTAACGGATATATTGAGCTGATTAATAAAAGAAATGAGGAAAGAGAGGGCAAACGGTTATATTCATCTGCAATAGACTGCATGAACGAGAACACAAAGGTCGGCTATTGGAATGCGATTAATATATTTAACCAAATTCCGAATTGGAGAGATTCTCAGGACAAAATAAAAAGATGCCGTGAGCTTATCAGAGAACTGGATGAAAAAGAGGAGCAGCGCCGTGCAGAGTATAAAAGACGTGTGCAGATTGAAACGGAAAAAAGGAAAAAACGGTTAAGATTCATCCGGATATTTATCGCCGCTGCGGCGCTGATTGCCGTTGTTTGCACTGCTGCGCCGTATGTGACCGATAATATTATTATACCTAATGCGAAATATAAAAAAGCAATGGAGTTTATAAGCCGCGGCGAGAAGCTGGAAGCAATGGCATTGCTTAATGAAATCGCCGGCTACAAGGATTCCTTTGAACAATTGCGCAGCATATCGGATATGAACAGGATTTCTATTGGTTATTTTTACGCTGCGGGAGTGAAAAAGGATGGTACAGTGGCGGAAGCAGAAAAAATTGGAATCACTTCAGACTGGAAAGATATCGTTTCTGTTTCAGCAAGCGGCACGAACATAGTCGGTTTAAAAACAGACGGTACGGTAGTGGCAAAAAAAATTCCCTGTGAATATGTTGTTGATGAAGAATATCATGGACAGTACGAAGTGTCAGATTGGAAAGGTATTGTAGCAGTTTCAGCAGATTATAATCATACTGTCGGGTTAAAAAAGGACGGTACAGTGGTAGCAACCAAGTATGTGGGCGATTATTATAGCGGACAGTGCGACGTGTCCGACTGGAAAGATGTTGTGGCAATTTCGGCAGGTCGCGAGCATACAGTCGGTTTGAAAAAAGACGGAACGGTAGTGGCAACAGAGTATTTAGGGGATGATGATTACGGACAATGTGACGTGTCTGACTGGAAAGACATTGTAGCAGTTTCAGCGGGTTATGATTGCACGATCGGTTTAAAGAAAGACGGCACAGTAGTAGCCACCGGATATTTGGGCAATGGAGAATTTTATACCGGAGAGTGCGATGTGTCAGACTGGAAAGATATTGTGGCAGTTTCAGCAGGGGATGGTTACACAATCGGACTAAAGAAAGACGGCACAGTGGTGGCAACTAAGTATATAGGTCCGGGAGAATTTTATAACGGAGAGTGCGATGTGTCAGACTGGAAAGATATTGTGGCTGTTTCTGCAGGTGGTTCATATACAATCGGTTTAAAAAAAGACGGTACGGCGATAGCTATAGGCGGATATGCAGCTGATGCTGACAATATACAGGCTGATGTTTCAAGCTGGAACTTGCTGAAATAAACAGATGAACTCCTTATGCCTATGCGTCATTAAATTTAAGAAAAGATACTCAGCTGCGGCATTGACAAAAGGGGATTTCTACTATATTATATTAATAGAAATAAATGCAGGAGGTGGAGCAGGATGCTTGAAGGCTACGCAATGACTGTTATCGGAAAATCGAAAAGCGACAATACGGATAATTTCTGCATTAACGGAAAAATCAGGTTTGACGCGGAGGATAAATACCTTGCCGCATGGGATGATGTGACGCATAAAAAGAATGTCTATGCTGTTTTCAGCGGAAGAGGTTCCGAGGATATGGCTGCAACCGCGGCATTTATCGGCGCTTCCGTTGCGGAAAAGCACAGAAAAAAGGATTTGGCGGCAAATTTTGAAGCTTTTGCCGAATCGCTCAACACGGAAATCTGCGACTACATATTTGACTGCGATGGCGTGAGGGTTGCGCTTCTGACATCGGTTCTGTGCATTTCGGGGAAAACTGCTTCCGCATATAACATCGGCGGCGGCGATGTGCTTTTGCTGCGGAAAGGAAAGCTTAGGCACATTGTGAAAAAAAACGAAAGCTTTGCCGGCAGTTTTGCCGGGGAGGGAGGCTGCAGCTTTGAACGTTCGCAGGAGCTTGAGCTTGAAAACGGGGATTCGTTTGCGGTCTGCTGCGATGCCGTTATAAATGCTGTTTCCGATAAGGAGCTTGCCGAAATCATGCAGAATGAACCGTCATCAAAAGAGACGGCGGCTGCAATAATAAGAAAGGCAATGGAGAATGGTGCGGAAGAAGCTCTGACGGCAGCCGTTGTGAAATACACCGATGCACCCGATAAAAAACAGGGGCTTTTCGGATGGTTTTTTAAATAAAAAACAACCGCTTAAAATATTGACATTTTTGCCGAGCGGTGCTAAAATATTTATAATTTCAAGGGAGGAATACGTTATGAAATTTGATTGTTTGAAGAGCTGCAAGGCTTTGTGCTTCGCAGCAGGAGCGCTCACAGTTGTGGTTGGCAAGAAAATTGCGAAAAATCCGAAAACGCGCGAATTGTGCGTGTCCGGTCTGGCAAAGGGAATGCAGCTTAAAGAAAGCGCATGCGAAACTCTGAAGAACCTTAAAGAGGATGCGGAGGATATCTGCTGCGATGCAAGGGAAAAGATGAATGCTGCGGAAGAAGCGGAAGACAATGAAGCTTAAAATAGTTCATGAGTCGCGCGGAAGAATCAGATTCCGGCTGGGAAGCGGACGTTTTCTCAAAGAGCAGGAATGTCCGCTTGAGGAGCTTTTGTCGGCTCTGCCGTATGTGCGCGATGCGAAAGCTTCGAGCGTGAACGGAGGAATACTTGTATTGTACAAGCAGGGTTTCCGCGATGAGCTTGTGTCTTACATGAAAGGCATTAAAATCTCAGCCGTTGAAAAACGGGACGACAGCCAAAATGAGGACGCGAAGCAGTTTCGCCGCGAACTGGCAAAGCTTGTTATCCGCCGATACGCTGTCAAGCACCTGATTCCGTCGCCGATTGGGATTGCACTGACATATTACAAAGCGATTCCGTATATAAAGAAAGCAATTTCGAGCATTGCGGCATTTCGTGCCGATGTTTCGCTGCTTGACGGAACGGCTGTCAGCGCAGCGCTTCTGCGCGGAATGTACAAGGAGGTCAACTCCATTATATTCCTTTTAAAAGTATCGGGACTGCTGGAGGATTATACGCGCAAGCGTACAAAAAATGCTCTTGCGGACAGTCTGTCATTTAAATTTGACACTGTTTGGAAAGAAGCTGACGGAAAGCAGGTTAAAGTTCCTCTTTCCGCAGTTAAAAAGGGTGACATTTGTGTGTTCCGCGATGGGGCAATGATTGCCGTTGACGGCACCGTTGTTTCCGGTCATGCAAATGTGAATGAGGCATCAATGACGGGTGAGCCGCTTGCAGTGCTTAAAAAAGAGGGTGCAACGGTTTATGCCGGAACGGTTGTTGAGGAAGGCTCAATCAGCGTTGAAGCGCTCGGAGGTGTGAACAGCAGCAGGATTTCCCATATTGTCGATTTGATTGAAAACGGCGAAAATCTTAAAGCCGGAGTTCAGTCTCGCGCGGAAAAAATGGCAAACTCAATTGTTCCGTACAGCTTAACGCTGTCGGCGCTTACATATCTTTTTACCGGTAATGTCACAAAAGCACTGTCAGTGCTTATGGTTGATTATTCATGCGCAATCAAGCTTGCAACACCGATCAGCGTTATAAGCGCTATGCGTGAAGCCTCGGGTCACGGATTTGTGGTAAAGGGCGGCAAGCATTTTGAAAGTTTTGCCAATGCCGACACAATTGTGTTTGATAAAACCGGAACTCTGACAAATGCATGCCCGGTTGTTGAGAAAGTAATTCCGTTCGGAAAATATTCCGAGGATGAAGCGCTTAAAATTTCGGCATGCCTTGAAGAGCATTTTCCGCACAGCATGGCTAAAGCGGTTGTTAAGGCGGCGCAGCTTAAGAATCTGCACCACGAGGAGGAGCACGCCGATGTTGAGTATATTGTCGCGCACGGAATTGTGACGATGCTGCACGGCGAGCGCACAATAATCGGCAGCGAGCATTTTGTTGCCGAGGATGAGGGCGTTGAAATCACTGACGAAGAACGCAGTCTGATTGAAAAGGAAAGCGCAGGATGCTCAACGATTTATCTGGCAATTGCCGGAAAGCTTGCCGCCGTTATCTGCATAAGCGACCCTCCTCGTCCGGAGGCTGCCGAAGCGATTAAGCTTCTGCGCAAAAGCGGCGTTGAAAATATTGTGATGCTGACGGGCGACCATATAAGTGCGGCAGAAAGAACTGCGGAAAAGCTTGGAATAACTCAGCTGCGCGCACAGGTTCTTCCCGAAAACAAGGCAGAGATAATAAACGAACTGAAAGGCGGGGGCAAAACCGTTATCATGGTGGGGGATGGGATAAACGATTCCCCGGCGCTTGCCGCAGCGGATGTTTCGGTTGCAATGAAAGATTCGTCCGACCTTGCGCGCGAGGTTGCGGATATAACGCTTCTCACGGAAGATTTGCGCGATTTAACGCTTGTCCGCGAACTTAGCCGCAGAATGCTCAGGAGAATCACACGAAACTACGGAATTATCGTGGCATTTAATACGGCGCTGATACTGCTCGGCATGGGCGGAGTGATTACGCCGTCCGTTTCATCAATTCTGCACAACGGTTCAACAATGCTGATAAGCGCGCACAGTATGCGTCCGCTTCTTAATGATTAATGCGGAAAAAAGGCACATTTGAAAAATTTTCGCATAAAATGTATAAAAACGCTTGACAAACAGCAGCAGCGGTGTTATTATGATAAAAAATAAATATTAGCTAAATCCATTGAAGAGAAATAGTAGCTGTGATGTGCTTCGGAAAGCGAGCCGTCGGTGGTGTGAGGTACGGTGCGGAGCAGCATGGTGAATGGGTCTCGGAGGAGCGGAGGCGAAAGCAGTTTGCACGTTATTAGCTTCCGACGTGTGTATCACGTTACAGATACAGGGTATTAACCGTTTAGATACGGAGTATCCGATAAAGCGGAAAGCGGAAGGCTTTCAAGTGGGGTGGCACCACGGTTTAGTTAAATCGTCCCGACAGCGTTACAGCTGTCGGGATTTTTAGTGCAAAAAAATTTTTTGAAAGGTGTTGTCTAACATGAAAAAATCAAAGGTAATTGCAAAAATGGCAGGCATGCTTCTCTGTGCATCGCTTATTATGAGCGGCTGCAGTCAGAAATCCTCCTCGGATTCCGGAAAGGATAAAAAGGTTTATAAGATCGGTGTAACCCAGATTACGGATCATCCGTCGCTCGACAACTGCCGTGAGGGTTTTATAGAAGGACTGAAGAACGAGGGATATGTTGACGGAGAAAACGCGGATATTGAATTTAAATCCGCTCAGAACGATATGTCGCTCGCAGCGCAGATTGCGCAGAACTTTGCAAGTGCAAGAAAAGACCTTGTCTGCGGTATTTCAACACCGTCTGCACAAACGCTTTACTCCGTTTGCCTTGAAAAGAAAATCCCGGTTATTTTCAATGCGATTTCCGACCCCGTTGCGGCAAAGCTTGCAAAATCCGAAACGGAAACAATCCCCGGAATCAGCGGCGTGAGTGACAGGCTGCCGGTTGAGGATCAGCTTAAACTCATTCGTGAGCTTCTGCCGGAAGCAAAGAAAATCGGTATCCTTTTCACAACAAGCGAGGATAATTCGGTAAGCACACTTAAAACATACAAGGAACTTGCAGGAAAATACGGTTTTGAAATCGTTGAAAAGGGAATAGGAACAGAGGCTGAAATTTCGCAGGCGATTGACGTTATTTTAAATGAGGTTGACTGCATATCGAACCTTACCGATAACACGGTTGTAAACAACCTTGCACTTCTTGTTCAGAAAGCAAATGACAAGAATATCCCTGTGTTCGGCTCGGAGGAGGAACAGGTTAAAAACGGCTGCCTGGCTTCCGCGGGACTTGATTATTTTGCACTCGGTGTGCAGGCTGGAGAAATGGCAGCGCGCGTTCTCGGCGGCGAAAAAATTGAAAACATTCCTTTTGAAACAATGAAAGACACAAAGTTTACTCTTAACACAACGGCTGCCGAAAAGTTCGGCGTTCAGACGGACGGCGAAATCGCCGCAAAAGCTGACAAGGTAAAATAAAGGAAGGGGTGAAGCCCCGGTGGCTTCGGTAGTAACGGATTTAATAATCGGAATATTAATTGAAGGGCTTATATACGGACTTTTGGCACTTGGAATATATATCAGCTACAGAGTGCTTGATTTTGCGGATTTGTCTGTTGACGGAACGTTCCCGCTCGGCGCTGCTGTTGCAACAAGGCTGATTATCGGCGGAACAAATCCGTGGATAACGCTCCCGGTTTCATTTGCGGCAGGCATGCTTGCAGGTATGCTGACCGGTGTGCTGAACGAAAAACTGAAGATAAAGGATTTGCTTTCGGGAATCATAGTCATGACAATGCTGTACTCAATTAATTACAGAATTGTCGGCAGACCGACCGAAAATCTCATTAATCAGCAAACGATTTTCACCTCGGTTTCGGGCATACTTCCGCCGGCGCTTGCGCCGTATGCAAAGCTTATAACGGTGGCGGTAATTATGCTTGCCGTCAAGCTTGTTCTCGATTTGTATCTGAAAACGAAGTCCGGCTTTCTGCTGCGCAGCGTCGGAGATAATCCGGCGCTCGTAGTGTCGCTTGCGAAAAACCCCGGTACGATGAAAATTTTCGGTTTGTCACTTGCAAACGGTCTTGTTGCACTTTCCGGCGCAGTGAATCTGCAAAGTACATTTTCCTTTAACGTTGCCGGCGGAACGGGAAAAATGGTAATGGGTCTTGCCGCCGTTATAATCGGAACAACAATTTTCGGCAGACTGCGCTTCATGGGCGTTACAACGGCAGTTGTTATCGGAATGATTGTTTACAAGGCTTGTATTTCGCTTGCGCTTATGGCAGGCTTTGAAGCGAGCGATCTCAATCTGATTATATCCGTCCTGTTTGTTATCACGCTTTGCATCAACAACTTTATTCTGAATCGGGGTGACGAGAATGCTTGAACTGCAAAATATCACAAAGATATTCAATAAAGGCACAATTGATGAAAAACGCCTGTTTGAGGATTTCAGCATGAGCATTGAAAACGGGCAGTTTATTGCGGTTGTCGGTTCGAACGGTTCGGGAAAAACAACGATTCTGAATATGATTTCGGGCGATGTGACGCCTTCAGCCGGCAAAATAATTCTCGACGGGAAGGATATAACTCATCAGAAAAATTACAAGCGCGCCGAGAAAATTGCGCGTGTGTTTCAGAATCCGGCAATGGGAACGTGTCCGTCAATGACAATTTTTGAAAATATGTCAATAGCCGACAACAAGCTTAAGCCGTTTAATCTGAGCCGCGGACTGAATCATAAGCGAAAGGATTTTTACCGCTCTCAGCTTGAAATCCTCGGACTCGGACTTGAAAACAGGCTGAACACACTTTCGGGCGCACTTTCCGGCGGTCAGCGCCAGGCGCTCGCTCTCATTATGGCAACAATGGTCAAACCCGATATTTTGCTGCTTGATGAGCATACTGCGGCTCTTGACCCAAAGTCAAGCGATATCGTCATGGAGCTGACGCGCCGCGTTGTTGAAAGCAAAGGTATAACAACGCTGATGGTAACGCATAATCTGCGCTATGCAGTGGACTACGGTAACCGCACCGTTATGATGCATAACGGAAATATTGTGCATGATTCCTCGGGCGAAGCAAGGAAAAATCAGTCAACAGACGATTTGCTTAAAATATTTAATGAAATAAGCATTGAATGCGGCAATTAATAAAAGAATATTTTTAAATTCGGTAAAGGGGATATGAAAAGCACCGGCTTTTTACATCCCCTTTACTGAATTTTAACCGAAAATATATTGACTTGAAGAAAAAAACATATTATGATATATAATAGGTTGGTTTTTGAAACAATGAGGGGGATACGGCTTTGAGAAAAACAAAAATTATATGCACCATCGGACCTGCAAGCAGCGATGAAAATATTTTCAGAAAAATGTGTGAAGCGGGACTTAATGTTGCCAGACTGAACTTTTCGCACGGCTCGCATGAGGAGCATCTGAAAAAAATTGAAATGATAAAAAAGGTGCGTGAGGAGCTTAATGCCCCGATTGCAATAATGCTTGACACAAAGGGACCGGAGTACAGAATAAAAACATTTGAAAACGGAAAGGTAACTGTGCATGACGGTGATGAGTTTACGTTTACAACGCGTGACATTGTCGGAAACGAATCCGTTGTCGGCGTTAATTACAGCGGTCTTGTTAATGACCTTTCAGTCGGCGACCGCGTTCTTGTCAATAACGGACTTGTGATTTTCGAGGTTAAGAAGATCACCGGAACGGATGTTATATGCACAACCGTAACCGGCGGAGAGCTTTCAGACCGCAAGAGCATGAGTTTCCCGAATAAGGTTCTGAATCAGAAATATCTGAGTGAACAGGATAAAGAAGATATTTTGTTCGGAATCAAGCACGGAGTTGACTTTATTGCGGCGTCATTTGTTTCACGCCGGCAGGATCTTATTGATCTTAAGAGCTTTCTGCTTGAACACGGCGGAGCTGATATTGATGTTATTGCAAAAATTGAAAACCGTACCGGTATTGATAACATTGAATCAATTTGCGAAGAATGTGAGGGAATAATGATTGGCAGAGGAGATCTCGGCGTTGAAGTTCCGTTCACAGAGCTTCCGGCGATCCAAAAGTATCTTATCACGAAGTGCCGTCTGCTCGGAAAACGCGTTATCACTGCAACGGAAATGCTTGAATCGATGATTCACAATCCGCGCCCGACGCGTGCCGAAATTTCCGATGTTGCAAACGCTGTGTATGACGGAACGTCTGCCGTTATGCTTTCCGGCGAATCGGCTGCCGGAAAATATCCTGTTGAAACGGTTAAGGTTATGGCTGATATTGCATCCGAAACGGAGAACCGTATTCACTATGACAAACGCTTTCACAATAATCAGTTTATCATAAAAAATAAGGTGGACGCAATTTCCCACGCGGCTTGCGGCATGGCAATCGACCTTGATGCAAAGGCGCTTGTTGTAAGCTCCGTTTCGGGAATGACCGTCAGAATGGTTTCGCGCTTCCGTGCACCTGTCGATATAATCGGAATGACGGTTAAAAAGCGCGTTTGGTATAAGCTTGCGCTTTCATGGGGAGTTACTCCTGTTATGACAGAGGAATTTAACTCAACGGACGTTTTATTCTATCACGGAATGATTGCCGCAAAAGATAAGCTTAAGCTTGAAAAGGGCGACAGAGTTGTGATGACCGGCGGCAGAGCGGGAATTTCCGGCAAAACAAACACAATCAGGGTTGAAACGGTATAATAACTGTATTACATATGAAATCCCCCGGATTTTGAAATGAACTTCAAAAAGCAACCGGCTTTTGAGGTTCATTTCAAATTTCGGGGGATTACTTGTTATGCCTAGGCAGATATGTTAATATCCGAACCCGCTCAAAAAGCCTGAAAATCGTCTTTTTCTGTGTTGTCGGGCTTGATATACGTCAGTATGTCTGCGCCCTTACGCCTTGAAAAATCCTGATTTTCAGACTTTTTAAGTCTTTCAGATTTTTTTGATTGGATTTTTCGTCCTTTCCATGCAAAAATACTTGCATGGAAAGTTAATCCTACTCATAAAATGCTTTCGTACGGCGCACAGGCTCGCAAGTGTAATTTATTCCGAGCTTTTTTAACACCTGCTCATCCGCTTCGCAAAGCATAACTGAGGAATGAAGCTCCGCTCCGCGCAAACGTGATACCGTGCTCAGTGCAAGACTTGCCTGCGGATTGACCACGGCGCAGCTTGAAAGTGCAATAAGCATTTCATTTGAATCGAGATGCGCCGTTGCCGAGTGAAATATTTCGCGCTTTAGCTTTATAATCGGTTCAATGATTGACTGTGCAAGCAGCGGCACATCATCGTTGATATCTGCCATAACTTTCATTGCATTGAGCAGAGCGGCGGAAACCGAACCGAGAAGAATACTTGTTTTACCGGTTACCACAGTACCGTTATCCAGTTCAATTGCAACTGAATGTGCGCCGGAAAGCTGAGCCTTGTCAAGCGCAAATTTTACAACACGGCGATCGGTCGGAGAAACGCCTGCCTGCTGCATTATGGATTCAACCTTTGTCACGGCGCTTTCATTAACTCCTCCGAGGAGCTTTTCACAGCAAACCTTGTAGTATCTTCTGATGATTTCCTGCTTTGCCGCGGCACAAACCGCGTCATCGTCAAAAATGCAGTTGCCTGCCATATTAACGCCCATGTCGGTGGGTGAGGCATACGGACTGTTGCCGAGGATTTTTTCGAGCATAGCCTTTAGAAGCGGAAACGCTTCAACATCACGGTTGTAATTCACAGTCATTTTTCCGTATGCTTCAAGGTGGAACGGGTCAATCATGTTAAGGTCGTTAAGATCCGCCGTTGCAGCTTCGTATGCAAGATTTACAGGGTGCTTAAGCGGCAGATTCCAGACAGGAAAGGTTTCAAATTTGGCATAGCCTGCCATAACTCCGCGTTTGTGTTCGTGATAAAGCTGCGAAAGGCACGTTGCAAGCTTGCCGCTACCCGGTCCGGGCGCTGTTACAATGACAAGCGGCTTGGTTGTTTCAATATATTCATTTCTGCCATAACCATCATCACTGACAATTAATGGAATGTTGTTCGGATATCCCGTGATAGGATAATGCAGATAAACCTTGATGCCAAAGTTCGTGAGCTTTTTTTTAAACACATCGGCGCTATACTGACCGGTATACTGCGTCATCACAACACTGCTCACAAAAAGTCCCATTCCGCGGAACGCGTCAATCAGACGGATAACATCGTGATCATATGTAATTCCGAGATCGCCGCGCATTTTGTTTTTTTCAATATCGGAGGCATTAATCGCGATAATAACTTCCGCGCTTTCGGCGAGATAAAGCAACATTCTGATTTTGCTGTCCGGGCAGAAGCCGGGCAGCACACGTGAAGCGTGATAGTCATCAAAAAGCTTTCCGCCAAGCTCAAGGTAAAGCTTTCCGTTAAACTGTTCTATTCTTTCACTGATGCAGTGCGACTGCATACTTAGATATTTGTCATTATCAAATCCGATTTTGTTCATCAGAATACCCCCGAAAAAATAATATACAATTATTATAAAACAAAATCCGCGTTTTGGCAATAAAAGTTTTCAGTATTGTTAAAAAATCGTTGTTTTATTGTCAATGACGACCGGTAATTTAACAATGCCGATACCGATTATTCGAAATTGCATATTGCGAAAATGGAAAACGCGTGGTAAAATACAGAAAGTATAACTGACGGGAGCTGTCGTATGAAAAGAAGATTTCATTCAAAATATTTTAAAAAAAGCTTTATCACGCATATTGTAATCTATATTATTCCTATAATAATATTGCTGATTATGATTGTGAACAGCCTGACGAGCTTTTTGCAGAAAGAAATTGAAACAAATGCAAAAATGCAGATGGAACGTGCGGCGGCAAAAATAAACGATAATATCAGTCTGATGAATAAAATTGCCGCGGATATGTATAATAATGAAGATATCAAGCTTAATAAAAGAGTCGGCACGGAATATTCCCGGATGACAACGATCAAAGCGTTGAAAAAGTACTTGTTTGTCGATGCTTTTTTGATGAAATTGCATTTTATTACCGCGGACAAGACGGAATATATACAACGCAGAATTATGAGAGCACAGAGGACTTTTTCTCGCAGGCATATCTTTTTTCGGACGTGAGCAGCAGGGAAACCGATTACTGGATAAATAAAACCGATGTGCCTGTAATGATTCCGGTTAAGCATGTTACCAGGTACGGAATTGCCGAAAAGGATGTTGTTTTATATATAGTTCCGCTTCTGAATCATGAAACGAGCGCTGTTGTTATATTTACGATTGATGTGAACTGGTTTAGAAATGAACTCAAAACCATTTATGAAACATATAACGGCTCAGTTGTTTTCAGAAACAGCGACAGCGTTATAACGGTAATTTCATCGGATAAATACAGCGAAAACGACAGGGATAACATAACGCTTGATGTTACAGGGGAATACGGCGGATTTTCGCCAAACGCAGCTTCAGCTGTGGCAGAGGGATGACCGCAGCACCATGATAACAACGATTGATATAGGCGAAAAAGCTGACATTCATCCGGCATATAAGGCACCTGTGGGTGAGCGCCTTGCACGCGCCGCCGCAGCAAAGCTTTACGGCAGCGCGGAGGAATATTCCGGTCCGCTGTTTGATTCCGTAAGAAAAGACGGAGACAGCCTTATAGTCAAGTTTACTCATGCTGACGGCAATACCATAACTGTCAGCGGAAGCACAGTTGAAACGCGCCTGCTCAAAAACACGGCGAAAGCAGTGATTGCAAGATATGTAAGCGGCGCGCTGGCAAGTGTTGAAATTAAAGATATTCCGACAGTAATCAATGAAGCTGCTGATTTTTCGTTCAGCATCCCGGCAGACGGCGCTGAGAAAATCGGAGTGACAGTCCTTGAATCTCTGACAAATCTGCGCCCGCTTAATAAAGCGGCGCTTTCGGAAATTAACGCACAGTAAAAAAAACAGGGGTTGCAGCAAAATTTGCTGCAACCCCTGTTCTCAGTATTTTTTGTTCAGCAGTGAATGCTCGGTTTCCTTTATTGATTCGATTGCCTTTTCACTGTGATTGTATACAACGTAAAAATACAATGCGTCAATAATGGAAAGCTGTGCAATCCGCGAGTTCAGCGCAAGGATATTATAGCGTGTTTCCATTGCCGAGGTATTAAGCACAATGTCGCTGTATTTTAAAATCGGTGATTTCCCGGCATTTGTTACAGTGATTGTTGATGCACCGTGATCACGGGCGATTTTCAGCGCATCAATAATGTCCTTTGATGAACCGGAATGGGATATTGCAATTGCGGCGTCCTTATCCGTAAGATGAGAAGCCGCTATTACCTGCATATGATTATCTGAATATGAAACGGCATTAAGTCCGGCGCGGAGAAATTTATGCCCGGCGTCCATTGCAACCGATGCCGAGTTGCCCAATCCGAAGATTACAATATGCTCGGCGGTGCTGATTTTCTGAGCGGCAAGGTAAAGGCTTTCCGGAGAAAGTGACTTTTTCGTCATTTCAAGGGCGCAATATATATCATTGCACACCTTTTCGTACATTTCATACGGAGAATCGCCGGATTTTATATGTGTGCTTACGGTTGAACTTCCGCCCTCCGCGGCAAGTGAAATTTTAAGCTCCTGGTAACCGCTTAACCCCAGTCTTTTGGAGAATCGGACAATTGTTGCTTCGCTGCACTGGCAGAGCTCGGCAAGCTCAACAATAGATAGCGAAATGATTTGACCGGGGGAGGAAAATATTTTATCGGCAATTCGTTTTTCCGCCTTGCTCATTTTATCATATAACATTTTGATTTTAAGTGATGTTTTATCCATACAGTTACTCCGTAAAAACTTTATTTTTACTATATTATATTGCATTTGAAATAATTTGTCAAATATAATTTGATATTTACGGCTGATTGCACCGGTCTGTTTAAAAAAATATGAAAAAATTTTTCATATTACTATTGAAATTATTTTCGTCAAGTGCTATAATAACAACAGAAATAATGATAAAAAATGAAAATTATTTTCAAGGGAGCGGTAAATATGCTTAATTACAAATTAAAAATCGGTTTAATTCCCGATGTCAGGGATCTTGGTGATTTTGCCACAAGAAAAGGAATATTTGAACCGGCAAAGGGTGTTGAAATCAAGAATAAAACGATCGGATATATAAGGAACAATTTCGGGGATGAACAAACGGAATTTTGTGACCTTGAATGGCTCAACGAGCTTGGAGTTCTTTACAAAAATTCCGACTGCGACAAAGTGTGCGACTATTTAAGGCAGCAAAATGTGGACGCGGTTTTTATAATAAACTGTAATTTCGGAAATGAAGAGGTTTGCGGGCAGCTGGCTAAAAAAATGGGATTGCCTGTGCTTTTATGGGGACCTCAGGACATGGTTTTTGAGGAGGACGGACAGCGCTACACGGATTCGCAGTGCGGACTTTTTGCAATCAGCAAGCAGCTGCGCCGCTATAAGGTACCGTTTTCGTATATTGAAAACTGTCCTGTTGAGAGCGATGTGTTCAGGTGCGGCTTCAGCCGCTTTCTGTCAGTTGTGACGATGGTTAAAAACTTTAAAAATCTGAACGTTGTGCAGGTCGGAACAAGACTCACACCTTTTAAAAGCGTTATGTACAACGAGCTTGAGCTTACGGAAAAATTCGGAATTAACATAAATAATGTTAATATGGCGGTTGTAAGCGATAAATTCAATAAAGCGCTTGAATCAAGAGATGAAGAGCTTAAGAGAGATTTGGCAGAGCTTAAGAAAAAGTATGACGTGTGCGGCTTAGACGATCAAGTTCTCAAAAAAATGCTGACGTTTGTATATGTATATAAAGAAATATTCGAAGAAACCGGCGCAAGCGTTCTTTCCTCGGAATGTTGGACAGCAATGCCGCTTGCATTCGGCGCAAATCCGTGTCTTGCAATGAGTATTCTTTACGATATGGGGTATATCGTTGCATGCGAGTCCGATGTTCACGGTGCGATAACATGCGCGCTTTTAATGTGCGCCGCGCGCGGAAAGCAAGCCCCGACATTCGGGGAGTTTACGGTCAGACATCCCGAAAACAAAAATGCCGAGCTTTTATGGCACTGCGGTCCGTTTCCGTATTCAGTCAGAGCAGAGGATTCAAAACCGAAGCTGTTTAACACAAAGCCGAGCTTCAGGGCAAAGGACGGAGAATATACAATTGCAAGATTTCAGGGTGATGCAGGAAAATACACGCTTTTGGGAGGTGAGTTTAAAACCGTTTCCGGCCCGAAAACTTTCGGCACATATATGTGGGCAGAGTTTAAAGACTGGGCAAAAATTGAGCGGAAAATGATTGATGGTCCGTACATTCACCATATGAGTGAAATATACGGAAATTTTGCCGAAACACTTAAAGAATTCTGCAAATTTATTCCTGAGCTTGAGTTTGATCCAATAGAAGAATAAAGAAAAGAGGTAAAGATGATGACAGACTTTTTATTTGACGTAATCGCAACGGAGCTGGAGGATGCGGTGGGCAGGGAGAACTGCTCTACAAGAACCATAGATAAGCTCACGCACAGCGTTGACTACTTCTGGCTTTCAAGAATGTGGGCAGACCGCGGACTTCGTATGCCGGAGGGTGATTTTGTGGTTGCTCCGAAAGATGCGAAAGAGGTTTCCGCAGTTCTTAAAATTGCAAACTACTATAAAATTCCCGTTACAACATGGGGAGCAGGCGGCGGCACACAGGGCGGAGCTATTCCGGTTTGCGGCGGCATTGTTCTCGATACAAAGAGAATGAATAAAATCTATGATGTAAACGAAAAGGGAATGTACATAGAATGCGGAACCGGCGCTATATACAAGCATATCGAATGGGCGGCAAATGAAAAGGGTTATGCGACAATGCACTATCCTTCTTCGCTTACCTGCTCAACCGTCGGCGGATTTCTTGCGCACCGCGGTATAGGCGTATCGTCTACAAAGTACGGAAAAATTGACGATATGGTGCTTCAGATGGAGGTTGTGCTTCCGAACGGCGATATTATTGAAACATCGCCTGCACCCAAGCATGCGGCAGGGCCGGATCTTAATCAGATTTTTATAGGCTCGGAGGGAACGCTCGGCGTTATGACAAAGGCACAGATGCGTATTTATGACCAGCCGGAGTCGCGCCAGTTCAGAGGCTTTTTGTTCCATAATATGACAGACGCTTTTAATGCAGGGAGAGAGCTTCTGCAAAAGTTCAAGCCGTCCGTAATGCGGCTTTATGATGAGGCAGAAACCGCGTCGCTTATCAAAAAGATTGTCGGCGTTGAAAAGAAAGGCGCATTTATGAATATCGCCATAGAGGGCGTTAAGGAAATGGCAGACCTTGAAATGAAAATTCTTCTTGAAACGTTCGCTAAATACGGAGCGGAGGATCTGGGAAGCGAATACGGTGAAAAATGGTGGAAGGAAAAGATAACTTTCTTCTATCCGGGATATATGATGGATATACCGCAGTGCTTTGGAACAATGGATACAATTGCACCCTACGATAAGATTGAAAATATCTATTGGGAAATGAAGAAAGCAATTGAAACAAACTTTCCGCAGGCAAAATTTATTGCGCATTTCTCTCATTGGTATGAATGGGGCTGCATGATTTATGACCGCTTTATCGTGGACGGCGACAAGGTGCCGCGTGATCCGCATGAAGCGTTCAGACTTCACCAGGCAATCTGGAACTGCGGCGTGAGAACGGCGCTGAAAAACGGCGGCGTGGTAAATGACCACCACGGAGTGGGCATTAAGCTCGGCAGGCTCATGAAAGAGCAGTACGGCCCCGCAATGCAGGTGTTTGAGGGCATTAAAAAGCAGCTTGATCCGAACGGCATTATGAATCCGTTCAAGCTTGGACTTTAAGGAGGTAATCGAGATGCAATTTACACAGAAATCAAAAGAACATATTGACAACTGCCGTTTTTGCTGGATGTGCCATCATGTCTGCCCGATCGGAAATGCAACCGGACTTGAAAGGAATACTGCAAGAGCAAGAGCGCTCGGACTTTCGCTTGTAATGCGCGGCGCAATCGATTATTCGGACGATATAATAAACAATGTTTACGAATGTTCGCTCTGCGGCGGCTGCATGACAGACTGTGTGACAGGCTGGGATCCCGTCATGTTCACGAAAGAAGCAAGGCTCGGTGCGGCGCTCGACGGCAAGCTTCCCGAATATGTAATGACAATGCTCAATAATATAAACGAAAAGGGAAATATCTACGGAGCAGACAAAAATAAGGATATTCCCGAAATAGACGGCGGCGATACGCTGTTTTTCATCGGTGAGGACGCAAGGGCAAAAGACTGCGCAAAAACTGCGGCAGAGCTGCTTAAAAAAGCCGGTGTGGATTTCACAATTCTTAAGGATGAGCCGATAAGCGGTTACTCGATGGACTTTTTAATCGGTGCGGCAGCTGAAACAAAAGCAGTTATGGAAAACTGCGCAAAAACACTGAATAACTATAAAAAAGTAATTTGCTATGACCCGGCGGACGCAAAGGTGATGCTGCGCGAGTACAAGGAGTGGGGCATTGACCTTAAGGCGCAGGTTGTTACATTTACTGCATTTTTGGCTGAGCTTTTAAGAAGCGGCAAACTTAATGTTAAAAAGACAGAGCTTGAATTTACTCCTCAGGACAGTCCGCTTCTGGCAAGAGATTTGGAGGAAACAGAGCCTTTGCGCGAAATTCTTTCGGCATGCGGAACGGTGCATGAGATGCTGCTTAACAGAGAACACACTCAGCTTGCCGGAAATCTTATCATGAACGAATATATGCCGAAAGTTATGGAACAGGTTGCCGAAAAAAGATGGATAAATGCCGGCGGTGTTAACGCAAAAATTCTTGTAACGGTTTCTCCGGCAGAATATGTGCTGCTTTCAAAAACAAAGCCGGAAAATATTGAACTTATGAAGGTTGAGGAGGTTGTTACAAAATGCTTGTAAGCTTGAAAACGGTTATAGATATGGCGGAAAAGGGCAACTTTGCAATTCCCGCGTTCAATGTGTACAACACGGAAACTGTGATGGGAGTTGTGAAAGCGGCGGAGGAGCTGCGTGCTCCGATTATCATACAGGTTTATCCGCGGCTTTTGAATGAAGAAGTCGGATATTACCTTTGCCCGGCAATCGTGGCTGCTGCAAGAAAGGCAACCGTTCCCGTTTGCTTCCATTTGGATCACGGTCCGTCGGAGTTTGAGGTTCAAAAGGCGCTCCGCTGGGGAGCAACAGGCATTATGTACGACGGTTCGGTGCATCCGTTTGAGGAAAATGCCGAAACAACAAAGCATATTGTCGATATTTGCACGGCGGTAGATGTTGAAGTTGAGGGTGAGCTTGGACACATTGGAAGCGTCAACGATGATTCCATGGATGAATTTACAGATCCCGGAGAAGCGGCTGAATTTGTCAAGAGGACAAATGTTGTCTGCCTTGCGGTTTTAATCGGCAATGCGCACGGGCATTACAAGAAACCGCCGAAGCTTGATATTGAAAGAGTTAAGGCTATAAGAGAGGCAACGGGCGGAATCCCCCTTGTGCTGCACGGCGGCTCGGGAATTCCCGATGAACAGGTAAAAGCGGCAATTGCTGCAGGTGTCCGCAAAATGAATATCGGAACGGACGTGTGCTGCGCGTTTGCAGACGGCACGAAAGAAATTTTGAATGATCCTGACAGAAGCCTTGCAGTGGATATATTTATGAAGCATCCGATTGAAACTGTTAAGAAGCTTGCATCTGAAAAAATCAAGCTTGTCGGAGCGGACGGAAAGGCGTAATTATGAGCGAGATAGTGGGAATAGGCGCAAACGTATTTGACGCGCTTTACACCGTGGAGAAATATCCGGCGGAAGACACAAAAATGCGCGCAGATTCTGTGAAACCGAGCGGCGGAGGACCATGTGCAACAGGACTTGTTGCAGCGTCAAAGCTTGGTGCAAAATGTGCCTTTATAGGCAATTTAAGCGATGACAGCGGCGGCAGATTTTTGAAAGAGGATTTTGAGAGATACGGTGTTGACACAAGCTGCATGAAAATAATGCACGGATATGACAGCTTTTGTTCATGCATATGGCTTGCAAAGGATTCAGCGTCACGGACTTGTGTTTTTTGCAAGGGGAACGTGCCGCCGACAGAAATAGATGAAAATGCGGCAAAGGCAATTGAAAACGCAAAAATACTGATGGTTGACGGCAATGATATGGAAGCTGCGGTTAAAGGAGCAGAAATTGCACGAAAAAACGGAACGAAAGTTCTTTATGACGCAGGAGGATTATACGAAAACGTTGAAAAGCTTCTTCCGTATGCGGATATTCTGATTCCGTCCGAAGAATTTGCCCTTGGTCACACAGGCGCAAATGACGCCGGGGAAGCGGCAAAAAAGCTTTTTGAAAAATATTCTCCGGAGATTGTTGTAATCACTCAGGGAAAAAAAGGCGGCATAATTTATGATGGTTTTTCGTTTGAGAAATACCCCGTCTTTCCGGTAGACGCTGTGGATTCAAACGGTTCGGGCGATGTGTTTCACGGAGCATTTGCATTTGCTGTCACAAAAGGGATGAATTATAAAAAAGCTTGTGTATTTTCAAGCGCGGTGTCGGCGCTTAAATGCACAAAGGTTGGCGCAAGAGAGGGCGTGCCGGCCTATGACGAAACAATAAACTTTCTTAGGGAGCGTGGAGAGAATGTTTAAAAGAACATGGAATAAAAAGTTCGGAAAATCCGAAATATTTAAAAAAGAGGACAGTTATTGTCAAAAAGTTGAAATTGATATGCTCAGGCTTGCGGCGGGCGATAAAAAGGCATACCGTGAGGAGGGCAAGGAATATGCGCTTGTTATTCTCGGCGGTAAATGCACCGTTTCGGGAAACGGTTTTGAATTTAAGGACGCCGGCAAAAGAAAAGATGTGTTTGACGGCGCGGCAACATGCATTTATGTGCCTTCAAATAATCCGTTTACAATCACGGCATGCGGAGAAGTTCAGATTGCAGTGTGCAAGTCGCCGTCAGATAAGGAATTTAAGCCTGCAATAATCAATCCCGAGGATGTTATAATCAAAAATCTCGGAAAGCCGGGCTGGGAGAGAGAGGCTCACTTTATTCTTGATGAAAGAACCGATTCTAACATGCTTTACATCGGCGAGGCGTTTGTCAAGGGCGGACAATGGGCAAGCTATCCTCCGCATAAGCACGATGATGACAATATGCCGACAGAAGCGGAAACGGAAGAAATATACTACTATGAGTTTAAGAACCCGAACGGCTTCGGCATACAAAAGGTTTATACAATGGAGGGCGACATTGACGAAACATACACGGTTAAATCGGGTGATTTCGTTGAAATTCCGCGCGGTTACCATCCGTTCCATGCAGCGCCGGGGTATGACAATTACTATCTTTGGATAATGGCAGGCAAGGACAGAGGTTTTTACATGACAACCGACGAAGAGCATCAGTGGCTTAATAAATAAAGGGATTGAGAAGTTATGCGTTATTTTCTTGGAATTGATTTCGGCGGCGGTGCGTCAAAGGCAACCCTTTTGTGTGAAAACGGCGAAGTTTGTGCAGTGAGTACAACGGAATATCCCACGCACTATCCGCAGGCAGGATATGCGGAGCAAAATCCTGCGGACTGGGTAAATGCCACTTGCAGAAATATACATGCTGTGCTTGAGCAAAGCAAAATATCGCCGGAGGAGATTTGCGCCGTTTCCCTGGACGCCGCAACTCACACTGCCGTAATCATGGACGAAAAATTTAATGTGATAAGGCCGGCAATTTACTGGACGGACACGAGAAGCACAGGCGAGGTTGCATTCCTTAAGAAGAATTATTCCGATATTATAGAAAAACAAGTGCTTCACAAGGCAGATACAATATGGTCGCTTCCGGAGCTTTTATGGATTAAGAATAATGAACCCGATAACTGGGCAAAAGTTAAAAAAATCATGTTTGCGAAGGACTATGTGCGGCATCAGCTTACGGGGGATTATGTTACGGATTATATTGAGGCTGAGGGTTCAATGATGTTCGATGTGAACACGATGCAGTGGAGCGGTGAACTTTGCTCTATCCTCGGAATAGAAACGTCAGCGCTGCCGGAAATTGTGAAACCTGCGGATATTGTCGGAAAAATCACAAAAAGTGCTGCGGATATAACAGGTCTTTCCGAAGGTACGCCGGTGCTTTGCGGAACAACCGACACTGTTATGGAGGTGTTTGCCGCCGGCGCTGCCGAAAAAGGGCAGATGACGCTTAAACTCGCAACGGCAGGGAGAATCTGCGTTGTAACGGACAGGGCATACCCCGATATAAATCTTATAAACTATTCCCATATTGTTGACGGGCTTTTCTATCCGGGAACAGCAACAAAATCCTGCGCTGCATCTTACAGATGGTTCAGAGACACATTCGGCGGAGATTACAGAGAACTTGACCAAATGGCGGCAAGCGTGGATATCGGCTGTGACGGTCTTGTTTTTCATCCATATTTAAACGGAGAACTGACGCCGTATGCAAATCCCGGATTATGCGCTGATTTTGTCGGGGTGCGTTCATCGCACACGAAGGCGCATTTTGCAAGAGCGGTTCTGGAGGGCGTTGCCATGTCAATGCTTGACTGCAAGGAAGCGCTTGAAGCGCTTAATATTCCTCACCAAGGCAGCGCTGCGATTATCGGCGGCGGAGCAAAAAGCAGCCTTTGGCGGCAGATGATTGCCGATTGTCTCGGATTGAAGCTGAATCAAATGAAGTATGCCGATTCCTCGTTCGGGAGCGCAATGCTTGCAGGAATTGCCGCCGGAGTGTTCAAAAGTCCTCGGCAAGCGCTTGAAATCTGCAATAAAAAAGTATCGGAAACCGTTCCGAACCCCGAAAACACGAAGAAGTACAGGGCGCTCTTTAAAAAATATAAGGCAGTTCAAAAAGCGCTTGAACCTATATACAACGGTGAATACTGATGAAAATACTGGTATGCGCAAAGGTGTGTAACGGAGCGCTTAATCCGTTCGATGAATCGGCGCTTGAATGTGCGCTGAGACTGAGCGATGACGTTACTGTAATATCTATGGGTCCGCAAAGCACGAAAGAGATTTTGGAGTCTTTGACAAGGCTCGGCGCAAAAGCAGTGCTTATATCCGACAAAATATATGCCGGGTCGGACACGCTGGCAACATCTTATATCCTTGCGGAGGCAATCAAAAAATATGAATACGATTTGATACTGTGCGGCAGGCAAAGCATTGACGGAGACACTGCGCAGGTTGGTCCGATGCTTGCTCAGATGCTGGGAATTGATGTTGTCACAAATGCGCTTGAGGTGGCTGCTGCTGACGGTGGTTTGAGTATATCGGCGCGGACGGGAGAAGAAAAACATTCATTGCCGCTTCTTATAACAATGGAACGAACTTACACACTGCGTTTCCCAAGCATTTTTTCAAAGCAGAGGCAGGTTGAAATTGCAGATAATGCTGTAATCGGCTGCGATGAAGCAAGGTGCGGACTTAATGGCTCTCCGACAAAGGTTATACAAACCTTTGAAAATGAATCCGGAAGAAGAAAATGCACCTTTATATCTCCGGAGGAGCTTTATCCGCTTGTTGAAAGGCTGAAAAAGACAGAGCGCATTGAAAATAAACCGGAACACACCGGAAAAAAACTCAAAGAAGTATGGGCAGTCGGTGAAGAGGTGTACGGGAAAGCGGCTGAAATCGCGGAAAACGTTGTTTTAATAGAAAAGAGCAGCGCCGCGCAGATTGCACGGAGAGCAATGGAGGAAAAACCCGAAACAATTCTTTGGAACGCCGATTTGTGGGGGAGAAAGAACGCTCCCATAGCTGCCGCCATTCTGCAGACGGGACTGTGTGCCGACTGTACACGGCTTGAAACAGACGGTGAAAAACTTTTTATGTTCAGACCTGCACGGGGCGGGAATGTCACGGCAAAAATTGTGTGCCGAACGCTTCCGCAGACAGCAACTGTCAGAACGGAGAGCAAAAGCAGTGATATTGTTGTTGCAGGCGGCAAGGGCATTTATGACAAAACAGATAAGCTCCGTGAACTGGCTGCGAAAATCGGAGGCACAATAGGTGCTTCGCGGGGTCTTGTGGATATGAATCGGATTGATTATAAATATCAGATAGGGCTGACGGGAAAAACAATTTCGCCGCTTATATATATTGCCGTCGGAATTTCAGGGGCAATTCAGCACACCTGCGGCATTGAGGGGGCAAAAACCGTTATTGCAATAAATCCCGATAAAAATGCAAGAATTTTTGACTATGCCGATTATGGCATACTTGACTCATTTTAAAATACAAACGTTGTATCAGCCAATCGGCAGCGGAGAATTATTTTGCTGCCGGTTGGTTGACTTTTTATGCAATGCAGTTTATAATATAGAAAATATTCGGAGCGGCATGGGAGGGCTAAATATGAAATATTTGATTGTTGTGGATATGCAGAATGATTTTATAACCGGAAGTCTTGGCAGCAAGGAGGCAGAGGCAATTGTGCCGAAAGTTGTCCGGAAAGTGCAGAGCTTTGACGGCAGGATTGTATTTACAAGGGATACGCACTCGGATGATTATTTGCAGACGCAGGAGGGGAAAAAGCTTCCGGTAAAGCATTGTATTAAAGGAACGGACGGATGGCAGATTTGCGATGAATTAAAGCCGTTTGCAAAACTTGTAACGGATAAGGCAACTTTCGGAAGCATGGAGCTGCCGGGCATATTAAAAAGCTTCGGAGAAAATATAGAAGAAATAGAATTGTGCGGTTTATGCACTGATATATGTGTTATTTCAAATGCCATGATTTTAAAGGCGGCATTTCCAGAAACAGCGGTTAAAGTGGATGAAAGCTGCTGCGCGGGAGTAAGCGGAGAGAGCCACGCCGCGGCGATTGCTGCAATGCGCGCAGTGCAGATTGAAATAATATAAGTTCGGGGCGGAAAGGAAAATTATCATGGAGATACTGAAAGATGGCGGCAAGGTTGCGGCGGCAGCGATTATCAATCAAATTCAGGTTGAAGAATATAAAAATGCAGCATGGAAAAATGCTGCTGATGATAATGAAATTATGGTGCTTCACGGACTTGTGGTTGATCCGTTTGAAAAGGGAAAGGGTTACGGCCGTGCCTTTGTGGCATTTTATGAGGATTATGCAAGGCAGCACGGCTGCACCGCATTGCGCATGGATACAAATGTGATAAATACAAGAGCCGGGTCGCTGTATCAAAGACTTGGATATGAGGAAATCGGAATTGTTGAAAGCAATTTTAACGGAATTCCGAATGTGCGGCTGGTTTGTCTCGAAAAGAAAGTGTGAAAAACCTGATTTGTACGGAAATATAAAAATAACTGGCAAAATATAAAAAAACAATTGACATAGCCATATAACAGTGTTATACTATGTAACGGTGTTATATGGCTATGTCTGCTTGAGGGAGGTAAACGGATGAGCAGTTCGGAAAGCAGAACACACGATGCAATTATTTCGGCAGCAAAAGCTGAATTTCTGAAAAAAGGCTTTAAGTCAGCTTCGCTGCGCAACATTGTGAAAACAGCAGGTGTTACAACCGGCGCTTTTTATGGATATTACAAAAGCAAAGAGGAGTTGTTTGACGCGCTTGTTGCTGAACAATATAAAACGGTGATGCAAAAATTCATCGGAGCACAGGAAAGCTTTGCTGTACTTTCGCCCGAAAAACAGTGCGATAATATGGGGAAAATATCCGGTGACTGTATGGATTGGATTACCGAGTATATGTATAAAAACGCTGACGCGTTCAAACTGATTCTTTTGTGCTCAGAGGGAACAAAATACGAAAATATGATTCATGAAATAGTGGAAATTGAGGTTAATGCAACGCATAAATTTGCAGCAAACCTTAAAAAGCTCGGATATCCGGAGTACAGTGCCGATCCGCAGCTTGAGCATATGCTTTGCAGCGGTCTGTTTTCGGCATATTTTGAACTTATCATTCACGATATCCCTTACGAAAAGGCAAAAGGCTATGTTTCGGGGTTAAGAAATTTTTATACTGCCGGATGGCAGAAAATTATGGGGTTTTAAACCCCTGATTTTCAACCGGTGAGTTAGTCTTGACTAATTAGAGCTGATATTCGGAAGCGGTAAACTGCGCAAAATTATTAATGACAGCACCGGTGCCGCCGAAACATATCTTGCGCATCAGCTTCCGGATAAATACGGGGCAATCGCAACACCGGCCGGACTGATTATCCTGCTGGCAGCATTTGACTGGCGGTTCGGGATTTTAAGCCTTATTCCGGTTGTCGAACATCGGCGAAAACGGCTGTGCGCTTTTCGGCGGAGAACGGCAGAGAATTTCAATTGCAAGGGCATTTTTGAAGGACGCGCCCATTATTCTGCTGGATGAAGCAACCGCAAGCCTTGATGTGGAGAATGAAACTGCAATACAAACCGCTCTTTCAAGGCTTATTAAAAACAAAACCGTGCTTGTTATAGCTCACAGAATGAGAACTGTTGCAGGCGCTGATAAAATAATTGTTTTGTCGGACGGAGTGGTTTCGGAGCAGGGAACGCCGCAGGAGCTGACGAAGAAAAACGGAATATTTAAAAGAATGTCGGATTTGCAGCTTAGCTGACGGCTGCGGAACAAAAAACATAGGGAACGTGAAGTGTCCGGTAAGTATTGCCCTGTTATTCTTAACAGGGCAATACTTACTTGCCGGGTTGTGGCTTCTGCGATCCTGTTTTTTTGCGGAAAAATTTCTGATAGCTATTGACACAGGCGAATAAATATGTTATGCTTAATGCATAAGTTAGTCTAAACTAACTTATGCACTGCCAAATATCGGCATATATTTTTTGCGAATGAGTTAGTGATGACTAACCTAAAAAGGAGTTAAAGATGCTTGAGGCGTTATTGGCGTATTATTGTGCACCCGCATTTGCAGGGATAAAACCATCGAATCTTGTATCGCTGAATAATTCGGAATTTCCCGATTTGCAGAGAGAGCTTTATCGGCTGAACAGTGAGCTGAATCCCAAGGATATTTACATCGAAATCCTGTGCGAATGTGCCGAGCGAACGCTTGTAATTGCGTACCGGAGAACGGTTTTGGAAAGACATCTTTGTCTGCACGGAAGCAGAGCGTTTCTTGCCGGGTACGGTTACCCGAAAACAGGGCGGCTTGAAGCATATCTCGAAATACTGAAAAGAAGACTTGAAAATGAAACGTTTCCACATGAAATCGGGGTTTTTCTCGGTTATCCGCTGCATGATATATATTGTTTTATCAATAACCGCGAGAGGGGATGCCTGCTCGTCGGGGAATGGAGAGTATACCATAATCCCGAAGAAGCCGAAAGGCTGTTCTGCCGCTTTAAATCTTGCAGAACAGCGCTTGTGCGCAGCATAACGCAAAAGGGAAAAACGCTTGCACAGATTTTTCGTACGCCGGCATAGTTTTTATGTTTGCATATATTTTTTGAAGGAGGTTTTACATAATGAGTAAAACAGTGATTATTTATTGGAGTGGCACAGGCAATACCGAGGCTATGGCAAACGCTGTGTCGGAAGGGGCAAAAGCGGTTAATCCGGATGCGGCATGCTTTTCTGTTTCCGATATCTCTGCGGAGGACGCTATTCAGTATGATACCCTTATATTGGGGTGCCCGGCAATGGGCGCAGAGGTTTTGGAAGAGGACGAATTTGAACCGTTTTTTGCGGCAATTGAATCAAAGCTTGCCGGTAAAAATGTTGCTCTGTTCGGCTCCTATGGCTGGGGAGACGGAGAGTGGATGCGCAGCTGGGAGGAACGTGTTAAAAGCAGCGGCGTAAATTTAATCGGAGGAGAAGGCTTGATTGTTAACGATGCTCCGGATGAAGCGGCGCTCGAGCAGTGCCGCGAACTCGGAAAAACAGCCGCAGGCATATAAAGCAATAATGGCAAACAGGGTGCAGTTCGTTTCGGACTGTACTCTGTTTGTATATAAAAAATAATAAATCATACTTTGGGATGATGACAAATCAAATTATATATGTTATAATAATAAAAAAGCTGTGTGCAACAGATATTATGCTTTTAATTTTTTAATTTATATACAAGGAGAATTGTTCATGAGTAAAAGAGTTTTGAGCCTGTTTACAGCGCTTGTTTTCTGCATTTCTCTGCTGCCGGCGGCAGTGCTTGCGGATGATGGCGGCGTTTGCAAAATGGGCGGAACGACGTACGCAACTCTGCAGGAAGCATTGGATGATGCGAATGATAATGCAGAGATTACCTTGCTCGGCAATGTCACGGAGGATGAGATA
Organism: uncultured Clostridia bacterium; assembly: GCA_934454525.1. Lineage (GTDB taxonomy): Bacteria > Bacillota > Clostridia > UMGS1883 > UMGS1883 > UMGS1883. The sequence goes on along the minus strand of CAKSFM010000004.1, from coordinate 28,600 downwards.
ATTGTCTACGCCGCAACAACAATCGATATGGCAGGATTCAGCATCACCGGCGAAGTTGTTGCCACTGACAGCCTGACGCTGAAAAACGGCACAATTGTCGGTCAGGTAACGGTTAATATCTCGGAAGGAACGTTCATACTGACTGCGCCGTCCGATGCAGAAGCAGCCATTGACGGCGGCTTGACGGTTAATGCCGGCGGATGCTTAATCAGCGGAGCTAAAGTCGGTGTAAAAGAGACACTGTATGTTGACGGTGATGATTTCACTGTTTCAGGCACCGAAAAGGCAGTGCTGCTGAATGAGGCAGCAAAACCTGCGTCAAAAGCTCTCTACGGTTCAGCCAACGAAAACGGCGACACATCGGTTGAAGCAGTGTTCGATACAGATACATACAAGGTCGGCGGAGCTGTTGCCAAAAAGCTCAGCAACACGCGGGTCGGCGGTTCAGAGCCCGAATCCCCGGAAGAGACGATTACGCTCACGCCCGAAGCTCAAACCATCGTTGCCGGTCAGACTGCCGTGTTTACCGCAGCTTATAACGGCACAGACACGCTGAATGCATATATTCAGAAGTCGGGAATCAACGAAGAGATTGACGCAGCAGCCGAGAAAACGGAAACGCAGGGCGAATGGAAAATCACCGTTCCGACGACGGAAGCAACAGCTGCCAAAGATTATACGCTGTTCGTGCATGCGACGAACAATACTTTTGTTAATCAAAAGGCAACTATCACGGTGCAGGGGGCTGTTGCAAGGGATTCCGGCGGCAATTATTACAGCGATATGAAAACAGCAATCACCTCCGCGGCGGACGGCAGCACGGTGACTGTCATTGCAAATAATCCGCAGCTGCCTCTGCCCGAAGGAATTTATGCTGACACCGGAAGCGATGGTATCACCCTTGACCTGAACGGTCATAGTCTTGACGGGCGTGCTCTCAATGTGGGCGGCTACAACCGCACAGGCAAGCTGACGGTTATTGACAGCAGCAACGGAAACGGAGCTGTCGGATTGGAAGTGCGCAGCGGCGGCACATTGATTTTCAACCCGGGGAACGAGCACACCACTCTTCTGCAATTGGTAGCTTACGGCGGCACGACTGAGCTGTACGGCGGCAGGATTCTGGCGAACGGCTTGCGGCTTGAGAATGATTGTACACTTGCTGGTCTGCTGCCCTCCGGTAAAGGACTTGCATTTTGCAATGAGAGCGGCAGTACGTGGATTAAGCTGACTGATGCACAGAATAAAAATTTTCAGCTCCCGAGCTATAATTTGATTGTAACTCAATGCGAGCACACAGGCGTTGATGCGGACAGCAATTGCCTGTACTGCGGTCAGGCAATGGTGGCAAAGAACGGCAGTAAGCACTATACATCTGTAAAAGCTGCGATTGCTGCCGCAAATGCAAACGATACTGTCACGCTGCTGAAAAGCGTTGATGAGCAATGCACCATCGAAAAAAATATGACGATTGACCTGGGCGGCAACAAAATAAATAGTAATATCACAATTAAATCAGGCAGCACACTGACACTTGCGGGCAGCGGAACAGTAACTGTTGTGCAAAGCGGAACAGAACTTGACGGCGTTGTCGGCGGTGCGTTGAATGTATTAAGTGACGATGTCATAGTGAGCACTTTGAGCGTTCAGCAAATTCCCAAACCGGAAATGAATTTGAACAAAGGAACATATTGGAGAATTGAATTGTCCGACAATCTTAAAGACATAATGACAGCAAGCGGACTTTTGGCAAAAGGTTATGCCTTTGTATCAAACGGCAGCGAAAACGTGGTTGACGGGTATGTTTACAGGCTTGACAATGTTAAGATTGCCGGTCATACACACGTCACAACAACAGGCAAATGCGTCTGCGGCTATACCTGCGACCATTCAAGCGGCTATGTGGACGGCAAATGCACTAACTGCGGTGCGGAGTGTCCGCATATAAATATTAATGATACCACTTACATATGCAATACCTGCAATATGCAGATGGTCGTTAAAACAGAAACAAAGAGCGGCGCAATCAAATATGGCGCAGATCTCACAGCTGCGATGAATGCGGCGGAGGACGGCACAACCGTAACTCTGCTGAAAGAGGCCTCACTCAGCAGTAATATGTACATTATTGGCGTCGGGAAAAAGGTTACGCTGAATCTGAACGGACATTCGGTTGACCGCAGCAATCGTTATGTTTTGGGCATCGGCGGAACAGGGGTGTCGGAAATGGAAAAGGGCGGCACACTGGCAATCGCCGGAGCAGGCAACTTTTTATCCAACATTATTGTTTTGACGAGCGGCGCTCTTGATTTGAGCGGCTGGAGAGGTCAGGATTTCCATTATTTGTCAGTATATGAAAATTCCTCAGTCACCGGTATACCGAGTGAAGCCTATATAGGAACAATGTGTTTGCCAAGCTTTAAAAAAAGCGAAATAAACGAAATTGTGCTGAGCGGCGGAAGCTACGGAGAAATCTGCTGGCAGAACTTCCAAAGCTTAGACCTTTCACTCGGCAACCTGCTTGCATCGGGATATGCATTCCGAAGAGAGAACGGTGACCTTGTGCCGTATTCGGAAAAGCTTTCCTATGATTCACCCGATAATCTCATAAAAAATGTCACGGTCGTAAAGTGCACCGATCATGCAGACAGTGACGGCGATGGCAGATGCGACTACTGCAACGGTAAGCTTGTTGTAAGCATTGCCAAAAACGGCGGCGAGAGCCGAGTTTATACAAACCTTCAGGACGCTCTCGATACAATAGATGACGACTTGTATATAGTTACGCTTCTTGATGACGCGAGCGGCAGCTATACCCTTGCAAACGGCCGCTCAGTAAGGTTTATAATGAACAGCAAAACCATCGGCGAGCTTGTTATTTCCGGCGGTGTCAGAGTTGCGCTTAACGGTCAGACAGGTGCGGTAAACAGCGTCATTTTCCGCGGAGACTCAACAGGCTTTAACGCCGGCAATAAGAATATTAAAATAGAGAACCTGAATGTTGCGGACGGTGCAACATGGGGCAGTATTCTTCCTCCCAATAATATGTACGGCTACAATGTATACAGTGATGACTTGAAGTCACATACATGGTATGACAAGGACACTGTCGGAGATAGGGTTTCGCTCAGCAATGTTTATGTAGCTCAGCTTCCGATATATACGGAACCGAAATTAATGATTGACGGCGAGGTACTGACCGGTGAAAGCAATGTCAGCGTTTATAAGCCGCTGGACTTTAGCTTTGAAGCTTCCGTTACAGACTACTACTACGGTACAGGCGCTTTGTTTATTCAAAAGGAGGGAGCTTCCGAGCCGACAAGGATAGATGCTGTCGGAGATGATGACAATAACTTTAATTGCCCCTCCAAGACATTTGAGCTTTCGGAAATCGGCACTTATAAGGTTTGGGCTGAGGCTTCAAAAGATGGTTACACACGCACGAGTAAAAAATACACGCTGAATGTTGAAGCAAACCTCAGCGAGGCAGTCGTTGAACTGGAGCAGAAAGAATTTACCTACACGCCCTCAGATAACGGCGGCGAGGAACTTGAGGCAAAGATTAAATATGTTAAGCTCTATGACCATGAGATACCGGCTTCTGAATATATCGTCAGCGGTAACAAGGGAACGGATGCAAGGGATTATACTCTCACAATCAATCCGGCGGACGGCAGTCCATGCACAGGCTCAGTAAGCACAGGCTGGAAGATACTTCCGCGCGTACTGACGAGAATTGTGGCATGTGATTATATCAAGAGCTACGATGGTACAACGGCGGTTAATGCCGACAATATCGGGAAAAATGACCTTCCGCCGCACTTCCATTATGACGGAGGTCCTGTGGCAGGCATTGTGCTCGAATATGGAAAAGATTACAATATCACAGGAGTGACAGAGAACTACGCCGATGCAAATGCAGAATCTCACTGCGATGTGTCATTTACGGTTGAACTGACAAATCCCAACTATACATTCAGGGACGAAAACGACAAAGACACAAAAACAAAAACCGTTACGCAAGGCATGAATATCGGCAAGGCAGCAAGTCTTCCGCAAGGCTGTGAACCCGAAGAGGGAGGACTTATTGTCAGAAACGGAGCCGCACGTACATATGCATTTGATGTTTCAAAGCTTTTGAAAACTCTTCCCGAGGGATTGGATTACGGAACGAAGATATTCAGGCTGAAGAACACAAACATATTGGACGGTGGCTACATTGACGACAATACTGTGAACATCAGTGAGAATGGTATTCTGACTGTTCCCGTCAAAGAGGTTCGGACGCTTGCCGATGCCGAAATCGCCATAGTTACGATAAATGTAGTTGTACAGAACTATCGTGATTTCACTGTTACCGTAATGGTTAAGGCGAAGAATAAGCTTGTGCCGACAGGCAATCCGACCCTCAGCAATAACGGCGAGATTACGTACGGCGATACAATAGACAAAATTTCACTCAGCGGCAGCATGACGGGCGAAGATAATGAAGCTGTCGAGGGTACGTTTGCATGGAAAACCCCGACCGCTCAACCCTCAGGTGCGGGCGATTATGAAGCTGAGTGGACATTCACTCCAAACGGTGACAATGCCTATATGTATGCAATGGCGACGGGTACGGCGACAATCAAGGTAAACAAAGCCGCTTTCCCCGTTGATAAGATAAAGGTGCGCCCCGAGAAAATTGAAGAGCTTGTATACAAATATAAATCCGGCGGCACTGCAGATCCGCAGGTTCTTCACACAGAGGGAAGCGTTGAAGACGGCTGGGGAACAATGATGTACACCACCGTCAATCCCGAAACCGCTGCCGCAAGCGATTGGCAGACTACGCCGATTTCTGCTGCGGATGCCGGTGACTATACAATATACTACAAGGTATTCGGTACTGAAAACTACCTTGACTCGGATTACGGCACAATAAAATGCCATATTGAAAAGTATGCGCTTTACTACAATGTTATCTGCAAGAAAAAAACATATGATGCAACAACAGAAGCAGAGTTTGAGAGCATTAAATTCTTTCCTTATTCCTCCGGCGATGAAGAGGTTAAATTCAGTTCCGATGATTATGAGGTTAAGAATCTGAAATACAACAGCCCCAATGCCGGTGCCGGCTTCGGAGAAGGAGCTGTGGAGGCAAGCGGCGATGTTTCGCTGAAGGATACTCCTGCCACACGCAACTATAAATTAAAAGAAGGCGGACGCATATACGGTTATATAAAAACCGCGGTTTTCCCGGATGTTGCAAACTTCCATGATTATGAGTTTGAAATCCGTTATAATGACATGGCTCCAAAAACTTTCGGAGCAAAGGCTTTCGGTGCTCAAAAAGATGAGGGTTATGAGGTTAACTCGGACGGAACAACCCGTCCCGGCACAGATGCGGAGCTGAATAGCAAAATAAGAAGAATCTTAAATAAAGACGGTACGTGTTCTTTCTACCTCACCGAGCCGCTTACCGAAGCTTATATCGGCAAAAAATTTGTGGAGAAAATGAGAATAAGCTCCGCGCACGATAACTACTGCTCTGACCCCGACGGAGAGCAGACGCTTTCGGTTGTAATTACGATTGTTGGTAAGGCAACCCCCGAGCTTTCGGTTGACCCCGTCAGTGCAGATTATGACGGAAAACCTGTTTCGGCAGATAAGGTTTCCGGCAAGGCAACATACAACGGCACGGATGTAAAGGGAACATGGAGCTGGGAAAATGACAATTCACCGACAAATGTTGCCGACAGCGGAGAATATACGGTTGTATTTACTCCTGAGGATACCGATGCTTATCATAGTGCAAGCAAAAAGGTTGATGTTAAGGTAAACCCCTGCACAACTGCGCCGAACGCGGAGTTGTCTGAGTCAGAATATACCTATGACGGAAACGAAAAGAAACCTGCGGTAACAGTTAAAGTTGACGGCAGAACACTTGAAGAGGGCAAGGATTACGAAATTTCGTACAGCAATAATAAAAATGCAGGTACTGCGGCAGTTACCATAACAAGCAAAGCAAACTACGGATTTTCTGAGGTTAAAAAGAGCTTTAAAATCAACAAGGCAGCAATCAAGGTAAAGCCGAAGAGCATAAGCAAGGTATACGGAGATGAGCCGAAGTTTGAGCTTGAAAGCGGAAGTCTTCTCATTACAGCCGATGAGCTTGCGGAATTTGCAAAAGCAGCGGTATTTGCAAGCGGGGGAACGGCAAAAACAGCGCCCGTTAACGCAAACGGGTATGAAATAACGGCGCAGCTTGCAAATAATGAAACCGACAATCTTATTCTTGAGGTTGAGGGAACAGGTGTGCTGACCGTCACGAAAGCGCCGCTTACAATCACCGTTAAGGATGTGAGCCGTGAATACGGAGCAGAGAATCCTGTGCTTGAAGCGGAATATGCAGGCTTTAAGAACGATGAAAATGAAAGTGCGCTGACAGGAGAGCTGAAATTCAGCTATGACGAAAGTATAAACGCACAAACCCCCGTGGGAACGCACACAGGCGTGACCAATGCATACGGACTTGATTCGGATAATTACGAAATAACGTATGCAAAGGGAAATCTGACGATAACGAAAATCCCTGTTGCAATAAGCGCGGGAGCGTCAAGGCGCGGAACGCTTATTGTGATTTTTGACAAAACAGTTGAGGGGATCACAGCGGCCAACTTCAAAGTTAGTGACGGAGAGAAAGAAGTCGAAGTTACATCGGTTAGCGCGTCCGAAGATAAGATGACATATATGTTAAGCGGAAACTTTGCGGCAGGCACTGAATACACGATAACGGCAGACCTGAGCGGAGCAGCAGCGGATGACACGCACGAGCTTGCGAACACAACGGTGACGGCAACGCCGGTTCGCTCGGGAAGCAGCGGAGGCGGAGGAAAAACTGCGGCTAAATACACCGTAACGTTTGAAACGAACGGAGGAAGCGCAGTTGCAGGTCAGACGGTGCCGGGAAATGCAGCGGTAAAAGAACCGGCAGCGCCGGCAAAGGACGGTTATGATTTTGCAGGCTGGTACAGCGATAAGGAATTAAAGTCGAAGTATGATTTCTCCGCAAAGGTAACAAAGAGCATCACGCTTTATGCGGCATGGAATGAGAAAGGCAGAGAGGAAAAGCAGTTCATACTGACAATCGGGGAAAAGGAAGCAAACGTTTTCGGAGAGATAAAAACGAATGACGTGGCGCCGGAAATCGTGAACGACAGGACAATGCTTCCGGCAAGATTTGTTGCGGAAAACCTCGGAGCAAATGTCGGATGGGATGAAGAAAAGCGGCTTGTGACAATCACAGGCAAGAGCCTTAAAACGGGAGAAGAAGTGACAATTCTTATCACAATCGGAGAGAAAGCGGCGGTTGTGAACGGAAAAGAGCTAAAGCTTGATTCAGCTGCGTTTATAGAGAACGACCGCACATACACGCCTGTCCGCTTTATAGCGGAGGAGCTTGGCGCAAATGTTGAATGGCTTGAGAAAGACCGGAAGGTTGTTATAACCAAATAAACCGAAAACCATGCGTTTGCATGAAAAGCACAGAGGGACTGCGGCAAAATGAATTTTCATTTTGCCGCAGTTCCTGTTTGTTTGTACAAGGTACAAAAAAAAGACTTTTAATGTAAAAAACTTGACAAAGTATGCCCTAATGGGATATAATTTATCATTATTGCGGATGTTTCAGTGAAAAAAAGCAATTCCGTAAAATCGGGGAGATGAATATATGACACAGATTATAGCCGCATCATTTCTGATCTTGTTTGCTGCAGCAATGGTGCTTGTCGGTGTGAAGTCGGCAAAAAAAACGCTTACAATGGATGGATTCCTGCTTGGCGGCAGAAATATAGGTCCATGGATAAGTGCATTTGCATACGGAACGTCTTATTTTTCGGCGGTTATCCTTATCGGCTATGCGGGAAAAACAGGATGGCAGGTCGGCATCGGCGGAATATGGATCGGCGTTGGAAATGCACTTGTGGGTTGCCTGCTCGGATGGCTGCTGCTTGCCGGGCGCACACGTTCGATGACGCATTCGCTCGGAGCGGCAACAATGCCTGAATTCTTTGAAAAACGCTACCTTTCTAAGGCAATGAAAATATATTCTGCGGTTATCATTTTTGTGTTCCTTGTTCCTTACTGCGCAACCGTGTACAAGGGTTTGGGATATTTGTTTTCGCAGATATTCCCGATTTTCGGGGATAATGCAAATGTTGCGTGTATGTTTATCATTGCCCTGCTGACTGCGATATATCTTGTTCTCGGAGGATATGTTGCAACAGCTGTGACTGATTTTGTTCAGGGAATTATAATGATATTCGGCGTTGTTATAATGGTTGTTTCAATAGCTAACAATCCCGTTTCGGGCGGTTTTGCCGAGGGATTTGCGAAAATACGTGAGCTTGGCGCTGCCGATGGAGTTGAATCGCTGAGCATTTTCGGCGGATCACAAATGAAGTTTTTGCTTATGAACACATTGCTTACCAGTATAGGCGCGCTGGGATTGCCGCAGATGATACATAAGTTTTACGCGATTTCGGATAAAAAGCAAATCTCAAAGGCGGCGATTGTTTCAACGTTTTTTGCCCTCATAATCGGCGTCGGTGCATATATGGCAGGAACATTCGGCAGGCTTTATCTCGGAAACAAGCTTCCTGATAACAACTATGACCTTGTTGTTCCGACAATGCTGATGAAAGCGTTTTCGCACACCGTTTTCGGAAATATTGTTCTCAGCATTATTTTGCTGCTTGTGCTTTCCGCGTCAATGTCAACGCTTTCATCGCTTGCGCTCACATCAAGTTCGGCTATTGCGGTTGACCTTGTGGGTGCAGCAAAGCCGGATTTTGATAAGCTTAAGCAAATGCGCCTTATGCGCACATTGTGCTTTGTCTTTGTTGCGCTTTCGTTCGTATTTGCAACATTTAAATTTGCTTTTATAATGCAGCTGATGTCATTTTCATGGGGAGTGGTTGCCGGCTGCTTTATAGGTCCTTACATCTGGGGTCTTTACGGAAAAGGAATAACACGTGCCGGTGCGTGGTGCGGAATTCTTTCGGGAGTTGTTGTTGTGGGCGCAATGACAGCGTTCTATACGCTGACGTCAGGCTTCGGTGTGGCGCTGACGAATATACAGAACACCGGAGTTGCGGCAATGATTATTTCACTGATAGTAACCCCGCTTGTAAGCCTGTTTACGAAAAAGTATGACAGCGAACATATAAACCGCGTGTTTTCGGGTATATAATGAGCAACTTCGGTTGCTCATTTTTTCTGAGGAGGAAAAATGATGGATAAAAAAATAATTGAAACAAAAAGATTGATATTGCGTGAACTGAACGAAAGTGATTTTCCGGCGCTGTATGAGATTCTGGCTGATTCCAATATTATGAAGCATTATCCTTATACATTGATGAAAACAGAGTGCGGAATTGGATTTTGAAAAATATTGAGCGGTACAGGGTTTTCGGATTTGGTTTGTGGGCAGCAGTTTTAAAGCGAACAGGGAAGATGATCGGTGACTGCGGCATTACCATGCAGAATATTGACGGATTTATCAGACCGGAAATCGGATACCATATGAGCAAACGGTTTCAGGGGCGGGGTTTTGCAAAAGAGACGGCACAATCATGCAGAGACTGGGCATTTGAAAATACTCCGTTTAATATTATCTGTTCTTATATGAAAAAAGAAAACGTCCCGTCGGCAGCAACCGCTGCTTCAAACGGGATGAAAAAGGTTCATGAATTTATTGATACTGAAAAAGAAATAACGGTTGTTTACGAAATTACGAGAAGTGAATGGGAAACACTGAAAAACTGCGGCAAAATATGACTTTGCCGCAGTCCTTTATTTTTCAAACAGGGAAATTGAGGTTTTCTATTGCATCACGAAGAATAGGGTGTCTGATAACGAAATGAATTGACGGAACGGTATTTTTTGAAATAACAGCAAATTTCTTTTCGTGAATTGTAATGTTTATATTCCCGAATGGATTATGTTTGCTGCGGTTTACGGAATAGTTCCGGTGCTTTTTTGCAAATTCTTCTGTCATTGTAAGGTGTTTGGCATATTCTGCATAGGTATATGTATAACCGCTGCCGGGAAACATCCGTGAAAGCTCAAGCAGGGGAGGCGCTTCGATAAATTCTTCTTCGGTCAGATACGGCACACTGATTGAAACGGAGCTGTGTTCAATGATTGACAGTATGGTTTTTCTGCTGCTCTCAGCGAATAATATAATGCGTTCTGCATCTTCTTCGGAGACATTACGGTCTTTAAGAAATTGTTCAAGAAATTCTCTGCCGGCAGTATAAACAGGCAGTGTCGAAAGTATGCTGCGCCGCTTTCCGCGGACGTCTGCATCTGAAAAGAAAAGCATTTTAAATGCGGCTTGCCTTTCTTCAGTATAAATCTGCATAAGCGGAAGAGCTTTTTCAGTTATGCACTTTGCCCGCCCGCGGTAATAAGAAAGCTCTTTTTGCTTGCTTGTCAGATAATATTTCCCTTTATCATGAAAGCCTGAAATGCTTTCTCCCGTCAGTGCCGCCGCGCCCGACACATTCAGAAAATGGCAGAAAATCCGATTGTGGACGCCGCTCAGATAATACGGCGAAATCTGCCCCGTCATATAAAGCGGAATCCAACATTCAAGACCGAGCATCAGTTCGTTAAAAGGGCGGTTAAGATTGTGGACGACATCAAGGTGAAAACCTTTTTTCAGCACGGCAGCAAGTCCGAACATATATTTTTTTGAAAATTCCATGTCGGCAGCCATGTCATCCATCTGCATATCGCTGCACATAAACACACTCTCATTGCCGGGTGAGGAAAGTGCGGTGAGTTTCAAAAAATCAAGCTCGCCGCGTTTCATTTCTTCAATTCCGTAATAGCTTTTGGCAAACGGGAGTCTATGCATGCGCGTGGGAATTTTAAGGTCGTCAAAATGAAAGGCGCGCATATATTCACCGAGGTTAAAATCTCCAAGTTTTTCAAGAAATTTTACCATCGGGTTTTCTGCGTCAGGCACAGCCGTGCCGTCAGTCAGCCATGCGGCAAGTGCAGATATATATTCCGCATCGGTTTTCATGCCCGATTGCCGCTCGCGGAGAAGCTCATCAAGAATGTTTCTCTTTTTTCCGCAGACGCGCACAATATATTCGGCCGTGGCATATGCGAACTTTTCCGGCTTTGCAGGCTTGCGGCTGCCGCTGCGTATTCTCGAAATATATGACGAATCGTATTTAAGTTTTTTTGCCATATCGGAAGTCTTTATTGACAATGCGGTGCAAAGCGTATCGAACTTAATGCGGAACGTTTCATAATTAAAGGCGCTTTCCGCGGCAATCCCGTTCAATTCTTCAAAAACGCTGTCATACGATATTCCGTCTATCTTTGCCGCTGCAGCAGCTGCGCAGATTCCGCGGCACAATCCGCACAAATCCTCCGATTCAGGCGCCGGAACGCGCTCCCCGGATTTATATCGGCTGACGGATGCTTCGGAAATTCCCGAATATTTTGCAAGCTCCCTGCCCGAGCAGCCGAGCATTGCCATATAGTCATTCAGTTTTTCGTTGAACATAATATATTCCTCCGCATATATAATAACATATATTTGCGCCAAATGAAACAATAAATTAAAAATTTCCGCATTTGTCAATGACTGCGTCGGAAAAGTATTTACTTTTATGTATGTATATGGTAAACTGCAAATGAATATTAAAAATGAAAGAAGGAAAGGCGGAAATTTTTATGAATCTCAGGAAAACTGTTTGCGCGGCGCTGACGGGTGCGGCAATGCTTTGCGCATCGTGCAGTGCATTTGCATGGAGCGTTTACGACACGGACTACGGAATGGAATGGAACGAACAAAGCAGAACTGCTGTGACCGATGACATGGTTGAGCTGCGCGAAAAGGATTCTATTGACTCGGTGGTTTATACTATTCGTGAGGACGGTTCGGCAATGATTACGAGCTATTCTGCGAAATTCTGGTATGACTCAGACCCGAATTTTTCGGTTGAGCTTAATATTCCGGCTGAGATTGACGGTCACCCGGTTACAGCGATAGGCGATGGAGCGCTTCGTGAAAGTGCAACAAAAATTTCCGGCATCACACTTCCGCCTACGATAAAGGAAATCGGAAACAGAGCCATTTACGGAAGATATTTAAAATATCTTAAATTAAATGACGGTCTTGAGGTTATCAAGGACGCCGCAATCGACTGCGGCGATGTGCTTGAAACGCTGGTTATCCCCGACAGTGTGAAGTACATAGGCGATGAAGCAATAGGCGGTGAGGCGCTTAAGAACATAACGCTTCCGTCAAATCTTGAATATATCGGAAAAAGAATATTTTTCGGCACGGCGTTTGACAGAGACGCGAATAACCGCGTGGACGGAATCCAGTACCATGGTCAGTATCTGATAGCCGGAATCAGAATAGGCTATGCGATGATAGAAAATCCCGACCCGTCCGCACCGACGGAAAACAAACAAATCCGTGAATGGGAAGCAACGGGCGATATTGAAATCCGCGAGGGAACAACAATGATGGGCGCGGACGCTTTCGGAATGGGAAGCATCACATCGGTCAGGCTGCCGTCAACGCTGAAAGCAATTTCTCATCTCGGATTTTACTGGTGCAAAAATCTTAATAACGTTGTAATCCCGGGAAATGTTAAGGAAATCGGAGATAATGCGTTTTCATGGTGCGAAAGCCTTTCAAACCTCACAATTTCGGAGGGCGTTGAGCATATCGGTCAGGCGGCGTTCTTCCGCTGCAACAATTTGAACGAGGTCACAATTCCGAGAAGCGTTACGCAGATTGACATGCATGCTTTCGGCTGGGATTATGTAAATGATTATGATGTGAGAAACGAAAACCTTGTAATCAAGTGCTACAGCGGCACGGCTGCCGAGCAGTATGCGCGCGATAACGGCTTTAAATGCATTTTGCTCGACACGGGCGAGGTGATTGAAAAGGGCGAGCCGACTGCCGCCGCGGACGACAGGTTTACATGCGAGGAAAAGGGAGCAGCCTGCGCCGTTAAAAGGTTCAAGGACATAAAGAGTGCGGACGGCGACCACAATCATTCGGGAATTGAATTTTGCCTTGATAACGGAATTATGACCGGTACCGGCACGGACACATTTTCGCCCGATGACACTATTACAAGGGCGCAGTTTGCAACAATGTTTTACCGCCTTGCAGGAAGCCCCTACACGGACGAAAGCTCGCAGTTCACAGATTTAACGCAGGACTGGTATAAAAAACCCGTTGCATGGGCGGCGGCAAACGGAATTTTGAAAGGAACCGGAGCGACAACGTTTTCGCCCGACGATACGGTGACAAGAGAGCAGATTGCGGCTGTGTTCTATCGGTATGCAAAGGCAAAAGGTCTTGATGTATCCAACGTTTCCTCAGGACTTGACAGTTATAACGATTATTCCGAAATTTCAGATTATGCGAAAACTGCGGTTGAATGGTGCTTTGATGAGAATATTATGTATATCCATTCTGTCAACGGATATGAATATGCAATATATCCGAAGGTTGCTCCGTCCAGAGCGGACACGGCAACAATGTTCTGGAAATTCTCTTATGAACTGAATAACAACTGAAAGGAAAGGCGGAATCCGGTATGACAAAACGAATCCGCGCAGCGCTGCTGGCACTTTGTATGGCGCTTTCTCTTGCGCATGTGCCGGCTTTGGCACAGGTCACAATCGGCAAATGCGGCAAAAATGTATACTATTCTTATGATTCTTCAACATATGAGCTCACTATAACCGGCACAGGGAATATGAGATCATACACGCTTTCCTCTCCAACGCCGTGGGATAGTTATTGTGAAGAAATTGAGAGCGTAAGCATAGCGAGCGGTGTAACAAGCATCGGATCTTATGCATTTTACTATTGTAAGGGATTAGAAAGCGTGACCATTTCCGACAGTGTGACGGACATCGAAAACGACGCCTTTTTAGAGTGCAGCAGTCTAACAAACATTACAATTCCGGACAGCGTAACAAACATCGGCGACAGCGCATTTCAACATTGTAAAGGCTTAAAAAAAATAACCATTCCCGGAAGTGTAAAAAGAATCGGTGACAGTGCGTTTGCATCCTGCTATATTTCAGCAGAAGAATCGGAAAGTGGTATAGAAATAGGTTTGGAAAAAGTTGTAGTTCAAGATGGCGTAGAAGCTATTGGTGCTTTTGCATTTTACAGGTGCAAAAAATTGAATGATGTGACACTTCCGGACAGCGTGACAAGCATCGGAGATAATGCTTTTCAATATACCGGACTTTATAATGATGATTCAGAATGGGAAGCGCTGTATATAGGAAGGCATCTTATCAAAGCAGACAATTGGGCGCTGAATAAAAACGGAACAAGTGATTTTGCAGTAGAGCCTGAAACTAAAACCATTGCCGATAATGCATTTAGCGGTTGCGAATGTTTAAAAAGCATAACCATCCCTGACAGTGTGCTAAGTATCGGTAATCAGGCATTCAGCAGCTGCCACGGCTTGACGAGCATAACAATCCCAAAAGGCGTTATGAGTGTAGGCGACTATGCGTTTCAAAATTGCTTCAGATTAGCAGAGATAAAAGTTGCTGCGGATAATAACGCTTATTGCTCCGAAAACGGCATTTTGTACGACAAGGAAAAAACGGAGATTATATGCTTCCCGAAAGAAAAGCAAGATACCGTGTTTGAAATACCTGACAGTGTGACAAGCATCGCAACAGGAGCATTTTCGGAATGCCGGAATTTGACGAGTGTAACAATCCCGGACGGTGTGTCGGGCATCGGTGATTATGCATTTTACGAATGCAGCGGTTTGGAAAGAATAATAATCCCGGACGGCGTGCCGAGTCTCGGATTGAAAGCGTTTTACGGATGCTCAAGCTTAGAAAGCGTGACAATTCCGAACAGCGTAATAAGCATTGGAGAACAAGCTTTTGCGGCGTGCGGCAATTTTAAAACGATTAATTACATCGGAACCGATGTTGAGTGGAGTAAAATAGTAAAAGGAAAAGACTGCTCAATCGACGGAAAAAAGATGAATTACTGCAAAGGTATAAGCGCAATGCATATTGACGGGAGGACGGTTGTCCGACCGATAAACATAGACAGCGGCAAAACCGTTATCCTTGCGCTTTACAGCGGAGATAAGCTTGTCGGAATACAGTCGGAGATATATGGCGGCACGGAGGTCACGTTTGAAACAAACGAAGCTTATTCAGAGTTAAAGGCTATGGTTTGGGAAGACCTTGCCGGTATGCTCCCTGTATGCGGTGCCAAAACAATAAAGTAAATTTTATATCTGAAAAAGAGACAAATTCTATAACAAAGCGGTTCGTTCCCATTCTGCGGCAACGAACCGCTTTGTTATAGACAGGCATAGAATATATGCACCCAATGCTGCTTGTTAAATTTCTGCTCAGCCGTTCTTTCGGAATTTGCAAGGCGGCGGCCTTGCTTCACCCTGCAAGAACATCTGCTTAATCAATTTTATGGGAAAATTTTCGCACACGAAGATACGTATACAGAAAAAAACATTAAAAAATTTGCAGAAAAACATTAAAAAATTTGCCAAAACATATTGACAATCGGTCAATCTTTTGCTATACTTATCAAGTCGGGTTTGGAGAGGTGTCCGAGCGGTTTAAGGAGCCGGTCTTGAAAACCGGTGACTCGTAAGAGCCGTGGGTTCGAATCCCACCTTCTCCGCCAATGAGCGCATCCTTGCCCGTCGGCGGCAAGGATTGGCGTCTCATCTTAATAACACGCAAAGGTCGGTCCTTTGAATTTAGCTTTACTGCATTTGGAGAAGTACTCAAGCAGGTCGAAGAGGCGCCCCTGCTAAGGGCGTAGGTCGGGAAACCGGCGCGAGGGTTCGAATCCCTCCTTCTCCGCCAATCATTCAATATCCTACTTTACCAGAGCGTGATATTGAACAATTAGGTTTGAGAACATTGTTTAGGTTATGAACTAAGCAATGTTCTCTTTTTTTACTTCGTTTTCCGATTCGTTTAACAGGTTTCCTATAAAACGGTATTCTATATCAATAGACTGTTCCCACCTACCGTCAACCTGCTTGCGCTCCGAAACTGTAATACTGTCTATGAGTTGTGTTATGATATTTCTATCGAGTTTGTCTGCATTAGAGAATTGCCCGATAAGTCTTATCCACTCATTAACCTCATCTGTTGCGTTGCTCTTTTCCTCGTAATCCCTTTTTAATTGAGGAATTCGATTTTCGATATCCTCCTGCTCTGTCAAAAAATCTTCCATCATTGACTTGAATACCTCCTCGGGAAGGTTTCCGCTGCACTTATCGATATAAAGATTTTTTATAGCAGTTTTAATGACAACCAGACGTTTTTCGGCACTATCCATCTGAGACTTTATAACCTTTGTTTCTGCCTTAATATGTTTGCTTTTAAGCGCCATAAGTTTTTTTGTAATAGTCTCTTTGTCTGCTTCGGCAATAATTGCATAGTTTCTTATGTCATTCAAAACAATTTCGCAAAGATCATTTTCTTCAATATAATGTGTACTGCAAGCTCCGGAACCGTTGTTGTTATAACGGCTGCAACGATATATACCTTTATCGCCGTGCGCTTGCTTTTTTACCATATATGCAAGCGGAGAACCGCAATCAGCACACTTTAACATACCCGCAAACAACCCCACGGTCTTTTTCTTTGTTCTTGCGACTCTTGACTTTTTATCCATAAGAGTATGTACCCTGTCCCATAACTCACGCTCTATAATGGGTTCATGAGTGTTTTCAACCACTATCCAATTTTCGGGTGAAACGGTTCTCATTTTTTTGGTCTTAAACGAAACTGTCTTACGCTTGCCTTGAACCATATTTCCGATATAAACTTGGTTTCGCAATAATTGCAATACTGTCGAACTACCCCATACATTTTTCTCGGATGTAAGAGGATTAATGCGCCCCATTTTTGAGTAGTGATAAAATCTTGGGCTGTCGATTTTCTCTGTATTCAGGCGTTCTGCAATTTGTCTCGCCGATTCACCCGCCGCAAATTCGTTGAACAGTCTTTTGATAATCAATGCTGCTTCATCATCAACAACCAGGATATGTTTATCTTCGGGTGATTTTTTATATCCATACGGAGCTTGACTACCCATAAACTTTCCTTGCTCAGCATTTTTCTTTTTTACCTGCCGCACCTTTTTTGATACCTGCTTTGGATATATTTCGTTCAGAACATGGTGAAATGCTGTCATATCATTATCATCACTGATAGTGTCTATGCTGTCGTTAATAGCAATATATCGAATGTCATTTTCAGGGAAAAATTCATCTGTATAGTACCCCGCCTGAACATAATTTCTACCTAACCGAGAAAGATCTTTTGTTATAATACAATTAATTTTTCCGCTTAGCGCATCATCAATCATTTTTTTGAACCCGGGTCTTTCAAAATTAGTCCCCGTCCAGCCGTCATCGACATACTCACGAACTAAGTTCCAGCCTTTTTCTACCACATAGTCTTTTAGCACCTGTCTTTGGTTGCTTATGCTCATACTTTCTAAATGTCCGTTATTATCGTCCTTTGATAGTCTTAAATAAATTCCTACATCGTATGTGTTATCTGTATTCATTATAATTTTACCTCCTGTGATTACAGCAAAAATAACACGATATAGTTTTGATTGCCCCTCTATTATAGCGCAACAGAGGGGCAATGTCTATATTGCAAGGTTATTTTATGCCGCATTATTATCTATTCTTTTGCTTATAATTTGATATATCAACTCCGATAACGGAGTATTATTTGAAAAATGACTATTTACAATAATTTTACCATTTGGTTTATTGTACGCAGTCTGCCTCGTTGAAACCTGTGTTTTTACTTTACTCATTTTTAGAGCCTCCTCAATTTACACTGTTTATTGGCGGTTTTTGAATAGATACCGCCAAACTATATAAAATCATTTTGTGTTAAGATTCGTTAAAACACCTTTTCCCTTTGTTGTGAGAGCATATCTTCTAACCTTTCCATTTCTCGGAATGATATATCCTTCATCAATTAATCTGCATATAATACGGGAAACTTTGCTTCTGTTGCAGCACAAATATTCTGCCATTTCCTGCTGTGAAAGAGAACAATATGTTTCATTTAATGTTGTTCTTCTGTTGTTGTGAATAAGGTTCATAACCTCTAATTTGTTTCTATTAGTTATTTTCACTTTACAAATCCTCCTGTTTATCATTTAATATAAAATCTACTGCTTTTTGTGCTTTACTGCTTGCACTGACAATCAGATGCATGTTGCCGTTTAAGGCGTTAATCCAATTCTGTATATATGCCGCAGAATTTTCAAATACCTCAGGCGTTTCAACACCGCATAAATTACAGAGTGATGCTGAACCGATTTCGGCAATAAGTTCTTCTTTTGCGTATTTGTTTCGATCTCTTAAAAAAGCACCGTCAACCAATCTGTCAAGTCTGTCCTTATGTCCTGTTGAATGGGTTATCTCGTGAAATGCCGTACTGTAATAGTCCGATACCGAGGAATACTGCTCCATACAGGGAATGGTTATGCTGTCCTGCTTTGGGTCATAAAATGCTTCGTCGGAAACCTTCACATTAAATGCTACGCCTGTTTTTGCTATGTAATTTTGGATAACCGTTTCGGCATCCCGATTAGGTTCAAGAATAACATTTATTTCTTCAAGGTCAAGCGGTTTTATGCCTGTGGTCTGGTCTATATGAAAAACCTTGTAATACCGCAGAATCGGTATGCTTTTTGTTCTGTCCGCATTCTCCTCGTCAGGAACAGTAAGCATATTCCAATAAACAACCATACTTGACCTCTCGCCCTCATTAGCAAAACCGCCGAGCTGTGTAATTTGCCTGTATGTCAGCCATTCGCCCGATTTGCCGAGCAGCATTTGATTAAGCAAGCTGTAAGGTCTTTTTGAATATCTGCTGTATGCGCCGTTCCGTGTGCCTGTCCAGGGTTTTCTCCACGGAATAACACCGTTTTCCAACTGTTCTATGAATCTTTGGGTTATAACTTCATATATGTTAAATTTACTCATTTTTTTAGTTCCTCCGTTCAGCAGAAAATTTCTGCCGATGTATAATTATGTTTTTTTCGCATATAACCTTTTGTAGGTCCATGTATGAATACAGTGCTTTTATTCAAGCAAATCACCGCCTTTTGAATCGGCAGAATTTGCTTCATCAATCACTCTGTAAAATGCTTTTTCAAATGCCCCGATTCCCGAAAACAAATGCAGAAACTGTATATTTTCAAACAGATAGGGCATAGCATTAAACAATTCTTTAAGAACCCAATACACAACATCAACAACAATGCTGTTGCCTGCCTGATGATATATCGCAGTTTTAGGGCAAACCGCCGATGCTTTTTCATAATCTGCATCATCAAACCCCATAAAGCGATATGCTTCACAAGGCAACAAACGCTTTATGTAATACTTTTTTCCGTCAGCGGTGTTAATGGTCTGCATAACAATGGTGTTTGGGTTGGACGCTCTCAGTGTCGGTGAATATTTAATACCTATCTGATTATCATTCCAACCGGATGTGCAATTCGGTCTGTAAATGCCTTTTTCAGAATGTATAACGGAGTCAAGTTCTCTTTCGATATTCCTTCTTACATAGGGTGAAATAGCGGTATCAACAATAACCGTTTTATCAGTACCCTCAAACAAATCCGAACAATCATCAAGCATATCATTGATTGTTTTTACATCTTTCAAAGGTTCGGGAAAACTGAATTTTCTGTTATCCAATTCTTTTTTGACGGCAATCAGAATTATCCTTTCCCGATTTTGCGGAATCCCGTAATCTTTGGCATTTAACACCTTGAAATATACGTTATAACCGTATTCCTCTATCTCTGCCACAAACATATCAAACAGAGGTTTGAAGCGTTTGGAAAGCAGATTTTTAACATTTTCATATATTGCAAAGTTCGGCATCGTATAGTGCAAAACTTCAAGATAATGCACAAGTAATGAGGAGCGGGTCTTTTCAATATTATCTGAATGGCAATGCGGACAGAACTTACGCTGTGTGTAGTGTACTGTCAAAGGGTTATATGTTTCACCACATTCGATACAGCGCCATAAGGCTCCGTTTCTCTGACCGGCGTTTGAAAAATCTTGGCAGGGCGAGCCACCCGAGAGTACATTTATGTAGGGCAATTCCTCCGCTTTAATTTTTGTAATGTCGCGGAAATTTTTATCCGGCGAAACATTATGTATTACTGAATACGCCTTAGCAGCGTTCTTGTCTATTTCGCAGAAACCTGCAATGTTAAAATTATATGAGTTTTTCATTTCTTTTTACCTCCTAAGATTTGTTAGAAGGTAAAGCGCTTTACCGTGTACAAGGGGTGATCAAGTCCCTTGCTTCTGTTTTTTATATATATCAAACCGATATTTGAGGCAGCTAATCTCAAATATGGCAGTTGCGGGGTTAATACTTGCCGCTGCGAGGTTATCCCCAAAACTTCAACGGCAGTCCATCATGAATATATTTCCTGCCCGGTATAACGGTCGGGAAAATTAAGTTTTGATTGCTTTATAGCATCTACACAATGTATCAACTTGTCTGTATCAGGCTCATAAGCAATATAATGCCTGTCCATATTGATACAGCATTTAATGCTTGTTCCATATCCACCGGAACAGAATACTATCTCACCGGGCAAGGAAGAATTAGTGATAATTCGCTCCATCAACTCCTGTGGAATGTTATCCTGATACGGCAGCGACATATCTCTGTTGTCCTCAAAGAATTTACGCTTTGTGTGATATGTACCGTACAGTTTTACACCGCCTTTTCTGAAAAACAACAGATATTTAGTACCCTCTCTCTGATGGTTGGTTATGATATCAAACTTATAATTCTGCTTTACAAAGTACATCAGCACATCAGGAAATTGAGCAACATCTGTCATAATGTAAAGGTTGGGTTTTTCCTGTTTTGCGATAATCTTTTCAAAGAAATCATAAGGAATATCATTACCCTTACCGCAAATATCAAGAATTGCAAGGTCAATGCTGGCATCGTCAATGGCATCGAACATAGATGTTGCATTGCCCGATACAAGGTCTGATTTTGAAACCAAAGGTGTCGACTTCAATTTGTATTCAGGATGTTCTTCAAGAGCGATTGCAATTCTTTTATTGCCAACCTTATAGTATTTTTCCATCAATTCAAAACCGATGAATTTTCGTCCCGTTTCTATGCACGCTACCGCAGTAGATGCAGAACCAGAGAACATATCAAGAACAATATCATTTTCTTTTGATGCAGACTGTATCAGTGATGATAATATGTCTATCGGTTTCTTTGTGGGATGATATAAAGGATCGTTCTTACTACTGCGCACCTTTTTTGTTATAAAGTGGTCTGTGATAAGTGTGTATTGTTCGTCTGTATTGCTTTCATATGCGTAAATGATATATTCCGTATCGCTGAGATATTTACCGTTGCAAAGCGGGGGCACATCTGTTTTAGACCATGTTAAAAGTTGTATGTTTGCACCAAGTGCAGAAAAATATTCAATATACATTGGTATTTGTTCACGGGAGCAGAAGAAAAAAGCATTGATTTTTTTCATTACCCGGACGGACTCGTCAAGTATTCTTAAATCAAAACCGTTGGTCATATATTCGATTTCTTTAAGATACTTGGAATCTTTAACAATGCCGGTACCCTTGCCTTTCTTTGTATCAAAAAAGTACGGTGGGTCTGTAAGAATCAAATCGACTGAATTATCAGGCATTCTGCGAAGCCCTTCAAGACAGTCCATATTGTAAATCCTGTTCGTCATAATGACTTCATTCACCAACCGATATTCGTCCATAATATTTAATTTTTTCATATATATCAGTCCTTTCGTAGTAATTTTTAAGGTTTCACAAAACAAAGACTGCGGTTTTACCGTACCGCACATAGGAATAAAACCTCTCCGTGGTTCTCACCGAGCTGCCCCCATTATGTGAGTTGTGGCTGGACAGAAGTATCATTATGTGCCGCATAGTGTCATCGCTTGCAGATTGGCGCCTGCTTAACCGTCAAATATTTATCGCTCCGCTGCCGGAAGTATCCGACAGCATCATGGCGTATTTGCGGTTCTGCTCGCTATGCTGTTAAAGTGTCTTTGCTTTTTTATTCAGTTTTCAAAGAACAATCGATGAATACTCAAATTGCTGTTTCATCGGTGTAAGTTATTTGCCTTACACTTATATACCGAACACTAATCAGCGTTTTGCCGAAACTTTTTTATTTTTTTTGCGTTTAAATTTGACATTGAATTCCTTTTCGATGATGCGCTGAACTTTCGCTATACGAGATTCTAATGTAGATCTTTTCATGCCGAGCATCTCTGCTATTCGATCGTGGGTATAACCGGCTAATATGTATTCGCCTACTTTAACGATTTCAGGCATCAGCTCGCATGCACGCTTAAAGATCGCTTTGTCTTCTTCTCTTTCAGCAAAGTCCTCATTAAAGGCTCCGTATCTTTGTTTTGTCTGTTGATACAGAAATTCTTCTCCGTATGACTCGTCTTCGTCTGAACCTTTGCTATCCAATGATACATTTGTGTTGATTCTGAACGGACAGGTAAGACAGTCCGTTGTGCAGGCGTACCACTTTGACCTCGGGCAGCAGCATTCTCCGTGTCTGCGTTGTTTAATGCGCATATTGTCCTGCATATTTTGGTATGCCTTCTTAACCTCAATGCTGACCTCAACTCTTTCACTGCCGATAACCAAATAATTTTTTTCATTTAATGTGTTCATAATGTTTCCTTTCCGGCGTACCACCTTGGGGAAACAAAAAGTCGGTGCATCTGATGACGCACCGACCGACTTAAACGCTAAAAGAGCACGACAAGTAAAGCGGTAGCCATCAGATTTCAATAAATACGTATCTGAAATACATATCTTACCGAAACCTTTTGAAACCCCACCTATGTCTTATCGCGAATTGACAAAAGTACGATTTTTTTATAGATTTAACAAGGAGCTTGTCCTTTGTTATAATAACAGTATAGCATATAATCTTCTCAAAAGTTAATTATTTGGACTTTCATAAGTTGTTTTAATAGCCATTCTTCACATAATATTGTGAAGATATATTTATTTTGTGAAGATTTTATTGACACGAGATAATATACATGGTATAATAAATAAAAAGCGTGGCAAGGGATGATGATTATGTATGGGAGATATAAATTCACAGAATTTACAGCACAATTTATAGATTATATAAGAACTGCTGTATTGGGATATTCGCATGAAAAATTCGGAGAAGAAATTTTATTAAACTCTCAATCAACGAGTTTTTATCTATGCACAACAAAAAGACGGAACCATATTTACATTGACACATTACGAAAAATATTTTTAGTTGAATATAATGCATATTTATTTGGGAAAAAGCAAGAAAAAATGGCTAAGCTGCTTGATGCGGCAATAAATAAAGGTATTGTTTCCGGGAAAATATATCCCACACGAAAGAATGGCTGTGCGAATAATAAAACAAAACAACAAAAAACAACCTTGAAGCGCATCTTCAAAACAAGCAATAAATTAAATTCATCAATTAATCCGCAACAGCTATGCATTCCGATTACCATATACACAATCAAAAAATGCGTGATTGACGCATCTCTCGTCAATAAAGAAGGTACTACGGAAAACGAGAGAAACCATATAGCAGATACTATTTTTGATGAAGAAAATTTTCCTACTGACCTTCGGTATGTTTCTATTGAATATGAATCACTGGCGTATGCCGAAAAAAATCGGGTTGATAAATATATCTCCGATAGAATAGATCAGATATTTGCCAGGATAATTGACAAAGAACACGCAGAATATCCGGAGGAGTTATTATATAGCGAATATTGGCTATATGGAATGTATTTGATGCATCGCACGGTGGAAATTCCGATAGATTTACAGCGTTATATAAACAGACTTTATTGGAATGACGAAAACAAAACCGATTGGGACGGCATTTTTTATAAATTAAGAGCGAATGAAATAATAAAAAAATTATATAAATACGAAAGTGATGATTTCGTATACTTTAAGGATGAAGAAAGCCCTATTTCAAAAAACAATTTTCCTATATTTGTGTATAAATATGCGCCTATTCATTTTGAAAAAAAAGAAACAAATACATCATATTGCAAAGAGAGTTTAATGGCAAGCACTCCAAACCGGTACAATGGAATGGGTAAAAGCACTCTTATACATCTTTATATGTCGCTCTATGCGTATTTTGTACAAAACGGTGAAAATGAGCAATCTGCATTTGAGCATACCGGGCAAAAACTTGCCGCATACGGAGTGGATTGTCTGCCGTTTAATAACCCGATGCTTGGATTATACTCTTTGCCGCAAAACCCGGATATTGATTTGACCTCAGAGGCAACAAGAGAATTTCATAGTGCAATAATCAGGTATTTCCAAAATACTGAATTGGATGAGAAAAAAGATGCTGATATTATTCAGTTTTCAAAGAATCACATTCAAAGTCCGTATGTATTTATGAAAGCAATCTCATTTGATTTTGAAATCATTAAAGAACTTAATAATGCTCTTGCAGTAGAATTACGGGATGAGCTTCAATCGACAGTAAAAAAATTTAAAATTAAGAACAAACTTTAAATAAAGGGCTTTCAGCCTCCCTGTATAAGATGGAATTATCATTTTATGAAGGGAGGTTTTTTACTTGAAGACAGAAATTCAGTTTTCTATCATCTATCCATCGCACACGGAAAATGACATCAACAAATTTGAGTTTTTTATCCGTATGGCACCGGCAGACGGTAAAAACATTATTTCAGTTGTTTCTGTGCCTAAATTTTCTGTTGACGGCAGAGTGGTTAAGCATCTTCATTTTTGCGTGAATTCCGAGCAATCGCTGGAATCACAAAATATTCTGATGATTATATCCCAGCTTGTACAATTAGAGGAAATCGTTAAAGATATTAATCTTTCAACAAAAGACGCAGAAAAGATGCTGAAAAAACTAATGGTCGATATAATTGACCGATACGGGAAAGAATAACACTCCTTTCCAACCGAGGCAGGCATAGCGCTTGCCTCTTTTTCATACCAAGTTCATCATGCTATTTTAATAGAAAGATCTAAAAGCTGTTTTATTCGTTAAAATAGTGTTTCGATGAAGTATGAAGTTGACATATTTCTCGATAGAGTGTTTTTTACTCTTTTGACGCATTTCGATAGGGTGTTTTTCTTTATTATGCAATATTTCAAAATCAAGGACATCCTATTGAAACAAAGAAAACCATAAATGTAAATTTATAATGAAAGGAATGATTTTCTAATGACAAACAAGCAATTCTTCTATGGTAGAGTGAGCACAAAAGAACAAAACGCTGACAGGCAAATTAAAGCGGCAAAAGATTTCGGTATCGATGACAGAGATATTTACATCGATAAGAAATCAGGGAAAGATTTTGACCGTGAGCAGTATCAGATTTTAAAAGGGCAGCTTCGTGAGGGCGATTTACTGGTTATTCTTTCGATTGACAGGCTGGGTAGAAATTATGACCAGATTATCGCCGAATGGCGAGATATTATCTCCTTGGGTTGTGATATTGTTGTTTTGGACATGCCTATTCTGGATACCCGTAATACAGACGGTGGGCTAACCAAAAGATTTATATCCGATTTGTTCTTGCAAATTCTTTCTTATGTGAGTGAACAGGAAAGAGAAAATATTCGCAGTCGGCAAAGACAAGGCATTGAAACAGCAAGAAGTCTTGGTAAGTACAAAGGTCGCAAACCTATTGATGTTCAGAATTTTCAAGAGGTTTATACCGAATGGCGAAGGGGCTCAATTACAGCAAGAAAGGCGATGGAATTATTAGGAGGCATCAAGCCTAACACATTTTACAGGCGGGTAAAGGAGTATGAGGGGACTTTATGAGTTCTCTCATATCCTCTTTTATTCAAGATCGTTCTATTTACGAATGTTCTTTGAAAATTATATTTTTATATGTTATTTTCATTGATTTATCCGGCAAAATGATTTTAGGACATTTTTATTCTTTTTATTTCATTTTTTATTGGAATATTATTTTTATTCTTACTATTTATATTATATTTAAGAGCATTTTTCACACTTGAAAGTTCCCCATATTATAAGGTTTGAAATTATAAACCTATAATTAGGGGAACTTTTTATTATTTGACGAAATAAATATAATGCGATAAAGTAAATAATGAAAGGGGGACTGATAGAAAACTATCAAAAAACAGTATGACTTATCAAGAGTTTTTTAGACTATTGGGTAATCCCGATCCAATATGTTTGATTGACAATAAAATTAAAATCGGCGTGAATGAAATTAATAAATACAATAAGAAAAATGATATATATTTTATTCCCAATATCGGCGGCACAAAGTCAAAGGACATTACAGATTTCAAAGCATTTTTTGTTGATCTGGACTGCGGACGGGATGAAAACGGAAATTATCACAGTCTAAATAAAGTTAGACGATTTAAAGAATCCTGTCTTGCAAAAATTGATAATTTTGAAATTAAACCCAATGTTGTGGCAGAAACACGGAACGGACTTCACGCATACTGGTTTATTTATGATAAAATTGATTATGGACTATGGACAAAAATTGAAAATGCCTTTGTTGAACATTTTAATTCCGATAAAAAGGTTAAATCTCCGGCAAACCAAATGCGTGTACCAAATACATTTTGGATGAAAGATAAAGACAATCCGTTTTTCTGTAAAGTCGTCCGCATAAATGATGTTAAAAATTATATCGCATCATACTGCACGATGTTAAAAAATGAAAAAGCTGAAATTCCGGCATCTAAACCTAAAATAAGCATGACACCAAAGTATAAATCTCAATATAAAAGAAAGATTTTTAAATCCTACAAAGAGGTTTTTGACTTTATAACAAAAAGCGTCAGTATGTTTGATTATCTGAAAAAATACTATAACATTGATGCGGTATCGGAAAAGAGTTTTCGCTGTATATTTCATAATGACAAAAAAGCAAGCGCCGATATTTTTAAAACGGATTCGGGAATTGAATTGTACTATTGCCATTCCGCAAACTGCGGTTTTACAGGGAATTTGATACAGGTTGTTGCAAAACTTGAAGATTGCTCACGCAGCAAAGCAATCAATAAAATCTGTGAAAATCTCAATGTAAAATATGAAGAAAACATAGAAACAATGAAATTTTTGCTTGATAACATCAAAACCATTGATGATGATATTCAGTATTCTCATAAAGACTTGTACGGCGTAATTTACAGATATTTGCCAACACTCCGTGCCTTGCATTTTATCGCATTAAAGAATATTATTTATGCGGATAATGAAAAAGATTTAATTTTTTCTGCGTCTACAAATTATGTTGCCAAAACACTCGGAAAGAATGATAAAAAGAATACCGGAGCGGATATTTCGCTGTTTTGCCTGTTGAAACTGATTGACAAAATAGACTTGGATGATGATACCGTCTCGGAGTGCTATGAGCAATATATTAAGCGGTTTCAAGGCGATAGGGATAAGTATGTCAATGTCTATTCCATTCCGCAGTACAATTATGACAAGCTCTCAGAGTGCAATAAAATGGCAAAACAAGTTAAAGAGAAAAATTTAAGGAAAAAGCATTTTACATATGAATCTGTTGCCAATGCTTTTGGCACTGATACGGCGGACAGGGTATTTCCACAAGTCAAGGGCAAAAGGGTACAAGATATTGATGAATATTTGTTATATGCCATTGAAACATTGCTTGAAAAATACGGATACTTTACCGAAAACAGCGTGAAAGAATTTTACCGTTTGAATGATAAATATTTCAAGGAAAACACATTCATAAAGCAAATCCCGGCAATAATGCAGGATTTGGGACTGAAAAAGGTAAAAGCATCAAAATTACTCAAAGAAAAATATAATATTTTGTCTTCGGGTTATCCTTATCTGTACATAAAAAGGTAATTTAAGATCTTTCTATAAATGATGATTCAATATTAAATTATCTCATTACAGAAAGGGGCATTATGTATGACAGACACGACTACATATGTCAGAAAGGGAAGTATTTTTTATGTTGAGCTGGGGTCAGAAAGGAACGGTCATGTCCAGAACGGCGGTTCTACGGGTTTCAGACCTTGTATAATTGTAAGCAACCGAGTTGCTTGCAAGGTAAGTCCGGTGCTGTTGGTTGTTCCGATTACTTCAAGCGCCAATAAAACCGCCAAAAATATGCCGACGCATATGGATCTGAAAGGTGTTCTTGAAAAAGATTCCGTTGCATTGTTTGAACAGGTTTTAACGGTTAATCGGTATCAGCTGCATAATAAAATTGCAAACCTGCCGGAAAAATTGATGGTTCAGGCGGATGAAAAATTAAAAATAGCATTTGGTCTTGTTCCTCAGTTCGCATAAAACACAACAGGCGTATCATCTTTTTACGGATGATAGGGGCAATCCCTCATTTTGTGTAAACCTCAAATTAGACTCCAAAATGATAATATAATCTATGTAGTTTTTGTGGTCT